>JALEGX010000138.1 GCA_022763485.1 Paracoccaceae bacterium
CCGTGATGCCGTCCGTGCGATGGTGACCGAAAATGATCGCGTGTCGGGCAAGCTGCTCGAAGCCAATCAAACCGCCGCACATGGCCTGTCCTGGGTGGCCACCTATGAACAGTCGCTGAAACAGATGCAGGCCTGGGCGGAAAAGCTGCACGGTGAAGGCAAGTTCGGTGAAATCGAACAGCTGATCCACCAGATCGCGTTCGGCGAATACCTGCATCAGCTAGCAGGCGGCATCCCGATGAACCAGGGCGAAGTGGTTCGCCTGCAAGAACTGGGCCTGGGTTGGGACGCGCTCTCAGGGTTCCAGTGCGATGAAGTGCAGGCCCTGATGGCCTCGGGCAACACCCAGGCCGCCCGTACTCGCCTGGTCGACCTCATGCAGGAACAGGCCGGGGCCACCATGTTCGGCGCCTCGGGCCTGGAAGAAGAGCTTGAAATGATCCGCGACCAATTCCGCCGCTATGCGGTGGAAAAAGTCGAACCCCATGCTCATGACTGGCACCTCAAAGATGAGCTGATCCCTCTTGAGGTCATCGAAGAACTAGCTGAAATGGGTGTCTTTGGCCTGACACTGCCCGAAGAGTACGGCGGATTCGGCCTGTCCAAAGCCTCGATGGTTGTGGTCTCCGAAGAGCTGTCGCGCGGCTACATCGGCGTCGGCAGCCTGGGCACCAGACCAGAGATTGCCGCGGAGCTGATCCTGGCCGGTGGCACTGATGAGCAAAAGGCACAGTGGCTGCCCAAGATCGCCTCGGGTGAAATCCTGCCCACCGCTGTTTTCACCGAACCCAACACCGGATCTGACCTGGGTAGCCTGCGCACCCGCGCAGTGAAAACCGACAGTGGCGACTATGAGATCACCGGCAACAAGACCTGGATCACCCATGCCGCCCGCACCCATGTGATGACCCTGCTGGCGCGCACCGATCCCAACACCACCGACCACCGCGGTCTGTCGATGTTCCTGGCGGAGAAGACCCCGGGCACCGATGAAAACCCCTTCCCGACCGAAGGCATGACCGGCGGCGAGATCGAGGTGCTGGGCTATCGCGGTATGAAGGAATACGAGCTGGGCTTTGACGGGTTCAAGGTCAAGGGCGAGAACCTGCTGGGTGGCGAAGAAGGCAAAGGCTTCAAACAGCTGATGCAGACCTTTGAAAGCGCCCGCATCCAGACCGCCGCCCGCGCCATTGGCGTTGCGCAATGCGCGCTGGATATTGGGATGCAATACGCCATCGACCGGAAGCAGTTCGGCAAGTCGCTGATCAACTTCCCGCGTGTGTCGGGCAAGCTGGCGATGATGGCAGTAGAGATCATGATCGCCCGCCAGCTGACCTATTTCAGCGCTTGGGAAAAGGACCATGACCGCCGCTGCGACCTGGAAGCCGGCATGGCCAAGCTGCTGGGCGCGCGCGTTGCCTGGGCCGCAGCCGACAATGGCCTGCAGATCCACGGCGGCAACGGCTTCGCGCTGGAATACAAAATCAGCCGCGTTCTGTGCGATGCGCGGATCCTGAATATCTTTGAAGGTGCGGCAGAGATTCAAGCGCAGGTGATTGCCCGTCGCCTGCTGGGCTGATCTCAGCTCACGCTTCCCCAAACTAGCCCGGCCTTGCGCCGGGCTTTTTCTTGCCGGTGCGCCCGGCGTGACCCATGTAGAAGTTGACCCAACGTCCAACGCTGAGGCAACCGATGCGCATTCTGATCCTTATGGCCGCTGTTGTGCTGGCCCAATGCAACAAAGATGAAACCTTGACGGCCTATGGGGCGGCGGGACAGGTTTGGCACCTGACTGAGCTGAATGGCACCCCTGTAACCGCAACCGCGACGCTGGAGTTTGCCGAGGACCAGACCATGCGGGGCGTTGGGCCGTGCAACATGTTCTCCGCCAAGGTGACAGCGCCCTACCCCTGGTTCGAGCTTTCGCCGATCCTGTCCACCCGTCGTGCCTGCCCGGAGATGGCGCTGGAAACGGAGTTGCTGACGTTGCTTCCGCAGCTTTCGCAGGCCGAAGTCTCTGGTTCGGTGCTGGTGCTGAGCAACGAGGGCGGTCAGCGGGCGGTTTTCAGCTCCGGCGACTGATCAGATCCAGCAAACGCCCGCGCGCGTCGGGAAACGCTTGATGCGCAAAGGACGGGGCCAGTTTGTTCTCCAGGAAATACCCCGTGGTCCACAAGGCCTTCAGGATCTCGGCATTGCTGGCCTCTCCCTGCCCCAACATCACCTCTGGCAGCGGCAACAGGCGGGCGGCCCATTCGCCTGCCCCCTGTGCTGAGACCGCACGCCCGGAGCGTGGTGAGACATAGGCCAGCCCCTCAGCGGCCCCGGTCACGGCACAAACGCTCAGATCCAGCCCGAAGCCCGCCACCTGCAGCAATCGCATCTCCCATTGCAGATAGGCCAGCGCCCACAGATCCGCGTCATGCCCCAGGAGGTCCAACAATTGTTCGGTCTGCTTGTAGAACTCGATCTGCGGCTCCCTGTCTGGCAGGCAGAACCCCAAAAGAGATGTCACCGCATTCAGCCCCGCCAGCGCAAACCGATCCGACAGCGCCACAGAGGCGCGGCTGCGCAACAACTCTGCCTGATAGGTGCCAAGGTGATCCTCCAGACGGGCGCGCCACAACAGGTCAAGCTGCGCCCCCGGCTGCAGCACCGGAGCCTGCTTTCGGCTGGCCCCGCCCCGCACAACACCCGCGTGGCGGCCATGCGCTTCGGTGAAGACATCGATGATGGCCGCGGTTTCCCCGTGCCGGCGCATCGTCAATAGAATTCCCTGATCTCGCCATTCCACCGCTGGCCCTCCCATCTCGGAAACCAGACCCGATCCGGCGGCAGAGCTCAAGCCTCAGATCGTAACGATTTTGGACTGAGCCCGCGCCTATTCCAGGCCGGGTTCGTCCAGCAGGTGACGCCCTGCACGATCTTCGACCTCGATAACCCAGAGGTCCGGATCAAAGTCCTGTTGTTTGCGGATGGAGGCGTCGACATCCGCCTCAGGCCCGTCGGTCAGCACCACCCAGGCCCGATTGCCGCTCATCAGGTCATAACTGCGATGGCGTGCTGTCGCCTGCCCGTCCAACGTGTTCAGCTTGACGATCACCGCCCCTGCCGTACTGTCGCCCCGCGCGGTCACAAAGGCCGGGATGTCGAACAGGCGCAGACGCGCAATGTAGGCCTGCACCCAGAACTCGGCCGTCAGACGCGCCATGGCCCGAACCTTTCACCCTGACCACGACACCACCCCAAGGCGGGCGCGTCAGTTACCATCCTTGAAATCCAGACCCATCTCGGAATAGCGCTCGGCCTCGTCCAGCCAGTTGGGACGCACCTTGACCTGCAAGAACAGGTGGATCTTGCGGCCGGTGAACTCTTCCAGCTCTGCCCGTGCTGCCTGGGACACGGCCTTGATGGTTTCGCCACGCTTGCCCAGGACGATGCCCTTGTGCCCGTCACGGACGACATAGATCATCTGATCAACCTTGGCCGACCCGTCCTTGCGCTCTTCCCAGCTCTCGGTTTCGACCGTCAGCTGATACGGCAGTTCCTGATGCAGGCGCAGAGTCAGCTTTTCCCGCGTCATCTCGGCCGCGATCATCCGCATCGGCAGATCCGCGATCTGGTCCTCAGGATACAGCCAGGGGCCTTCGGGCAGGCGCGTCGCCAGCCAGGCGCGCAGATCGTCCACCCCATACCCGCGTTCTGCGGAAATCATGAAGGTTTCGGCGAATTCATACCGCTGGTTCAGGTCCTGCGTCAGCGACAACAGCTTTTCCGACGGGACCTTGTCGATCTTGTTGATCGCCAGAGCAACGGTGCGGCCCTGTCCGATCTCCTGCAACCCGTCCAGGATGCGCTCCACACCTTCGGTCACGCCACGATGCGCCTCAACCAGCAGGACAACGATATCGGCATCCGCCGCGCCGCCCCAGGCCGCCGCAACCATGGCGCGGTCCAGACGCCTGCGCGGTTGGAACAGACCGGGTGTATCCACGAAAACAATCTGGGTGTCGCCTTCCATGGCAACGCCGCGGATCCGCGCCCGTGTCGTCTGCACCTTATGCGTCACGATCGAAACCTTGGCCCCGACCATACGGTTGGTCAGGGTCGACTTGCCCGCGTTGGGCTCACCAATCAGTGCGACAAATCCGGCACGGGTGGTCATTGTTCATTCTCCAGCTTTTCCAGCAGTGCCGCAGCTGCGGCCTGCTCCGCCTGACGCTTCGAACCGGCCTGCGCCGTGGCCTCCCGCCCATCCTGCAACGTCGCAGCGATGGTGAATACAGGTTCATGATCCGGACCGCTCCGCTCGACCAGCACATAGGTCGGCGGGGACTGGCGGCGGGCCTGCACAAATTCCTGCAAGGCGGTCTTGGGATCGCGCGCGTCCTTTTCAACGGACCCGATGCGGTCCCCCCAAAGACGCAGTATCATGTCCTGCGCGGCTTCGAACCCAGCATCACGATACACGGCTGCGATCACCGCTTCCATGGCGTCCCCCAACAGGGCCTGTTTGCGCCGTCCGCCTGTCATCATTTCGGAGCGGCCCAGCTTCAGCACCGCGCCCAGATCCACCTGCCGGGCCACATCAGCACAGGTTTCCTTGCGCACCAGCGCATTGAAACGCGGGGCCAGCTGTCCCTCGCTTGCGGTCTTGTCCAGTTCCAGCAGTGCCGTCGCCATGACCAGCCCCAGAACGCGGTCCCCAAGGAATTCCAGGCGCTGGTTATCGGGCCGTGTCGGGGACGAAATCGACGCGTGGGTCAGCGCGCGCATCAACAGCTCGGGCCGTTTGAAACGATACCCGAGCCGCTTTTCAAACGCTCTTGTTTCGGCAGACAGTTTCACTCGATCGCCTTGAAGAAACGGTCACTCCGCCAGGTCCAGAAGAACAGCATGGATTTGCCAGCAGAGGAGAACATCACCCGATCCGCCCGTCCGATCAGGTTTTCGAACGGCACGAAGCCAACTCCGCCCGCAGCCTGCGGCAGGCGGCTGTCTGCGGAATTGTCGCGGTTGTCACCCATGAAGAAGTAGTGCCCTTCGGGGACCACATAAACAGGCGTATGATCCGAACCCTGATCGCCGATGTTCAGCACAACATGCTGACCACCCCCAGGGAAGGTTTCAACGCTGCGCGACTTGATACAGGTGCCACCCTGACCGACCGGCCCGTTTTCACAGCGCGGCGTCAGGCGTTGCGGTCCCTGCGGGGCCATGACTTCGCGGAATTCACCTGCGTCCTGGGTTGCCACGGCTTCACCATTCAGATGCAGAATCCCGTCCCGCACCTGCACGCGATCCCCCGGCATCCCGACCAGACGCTTGATATAGTCCCGACCGGACACCGGGTGGCGGAAGACCACCACGTCGCCACGTTCGGGCGACGATCCGAACAGGCGACCGTTGTCCCCATCCAGAAAACCGCAGACGTCCTTGGCATCAATGTTCAACCCAACACGGGGGATCATCAGGCTGGGACAGGAGGCGTAGGAATAGCCGTAGGACATCTTGTTCACGAACAGGAAATCACCGATCAGCAGAGTTTCCTTCATGGACCCCGACGGGATCCAGAACGGTTGGAAGAAAAGCGTACGAAAAACGCCCGCAATCAACAGGGCATAAACGATCGTCTTGACCGTTTCGACAAAGGCATTTCCGGATTTGGCTTTGGTCGCCATCAGGCTCTCCGACGGGAAAAGAAACTACCAGCGCTACATGCGGGCCGGGGGCCGGTAAGTCAAGGAGCCTGCCCGGTGTCCGGGGCCGGTTGGGCGATGGGCCGCGCCTCGATCACCACGAAGGCCTGCGCCCAGGGGTGATCATCGGTCAGGGTCACGTGAATGACTGCTTCATGCCCCGGTGGCGTCATCTGCTCCAGACGCGCCTTGGCCCAGCCGGTTACATGCATGATGGGTTGACCGGTCCGCAGGTTGGTGACCGACATGTCCTTCCAGGCGATCCCCATGCGCAATCCCGTACCCAGCGCCTTCGAGCAGGCCTCCTTGGCTGCCCATCGCTTTGCATAGGTCCCCGCCGTATCGTGCCGCCGCTCCGCCTTGCGCTGTTCGATTTCCGTAAACACGCGATTCCGGAACCGATCTCCAAACCGATCAAGGGTCCCCTGGATCCGTTCAATATTGGCCAGATCTGTTCCAACACCCAGGATCATCGCTCTTCCTCTTGCAACCGATGTTTCAGACCTAGCACCGACCGGCAGGCTTTCGCAAAGAGCGTTTGGATCCTACGTCGTCAGCCCTCAGAACAATCCGACGCAAGTTCAAGGAATTCCTTCGCAACAGGACCCGTCAGCCAGACGCCATTCTGCGCCCTATAAAACGGCTGTCCTTCTGCTGCGGCCTGAGCGGCCAGAACCCGGAACACCACAGGTTTGCCGTGACGCTGACCGACCTTTCGTGCAGTGACTAAATCTGGGGAAAGATGCACATATTGCCGGCTATGCGGAAGCAAGCCAACCGCCTGGATGCCCGCGATATTCTTGTCGGCTGTGCCATGGAACAGAACATCGGGCGGGTCGCAGGGCTCCAAGCCCAGATCCACGGGCACGGAATGCCCCTGCACCGCCCGCACGCGGCGCTGATCGCCGGACAATGCAAACCGCTGCTTGTCGCTTGCGGCGACCACATGCGAGATGTCTTCGGCCGTGCAGATCAGACCCTTGGCGCAAGCCCCTTCGACAAGAGCGGATACGTCCGCCCAACCGGCGGCATCAAGGGTCAACCCGGCGGCTTGCGGGTCATGCCGGAGCACAAGGCTCATGAACTTGCTCAGCTTCTTTTCAGCCCCTGCATCCATCTTGCCGGCCCTCCGTCAGGACAATCACCCGGGTTAAGCCCTCAGAGCTCAGGCTCCTGATCCAGATCTGCGCGTTTCTTGATGGCCTCGAACTTGGCCTTGATCTTGGCCCGGCGACGGTTCTGGTAGGCGGTAATCAACGGAAGGCTGATCATGTAGCAGATCGTCGCGCAGATCGCGCCGGGGATGAGACCGCCGACAAGGTAGGGAAAGAACACTTCGTCGTAGAAGATGGACAACCCGTGCCAGTCCGGTCTGGCTCCTGTGAAAGGCGAAATAAGATTGTGCCAGAGGTCATGCGCGGCCTCTTTGAACTTCTCTCCCAAAGAGACGTCCAGCCGTTCGAACTCGGTCCCCAGCAGGAAATGACCGGTCTGCATGGACACCGCGGCGATCACCACGAAGGTCGGCGGATTGCCGAAGAAGGTTGCCATCAGGGCCGCCAGCAGGTTCCCCCGCATCACATAGGCGATCAGTGCCGCAACAAAGAAATGCAGTCCGAAGAAGGGTGTGAAGCTGGTGAAAACCCCGGCCCAGATTCCGCGGGCGATCCGTGCAGGCGAATCCGGCAGCCTGCGAACACGGTGTTTTACATAGAGAAAGGCACGCTTCCAGCCCCCACGCGGCCAGAGGAATTCCCAGACAATGCGCAAAATGGGGCGTCGGTCTCTCCGTCTGAACACCAACCTTCTATCCCCTCAGATCGGTCGTGAATCAGCGCGTTTCGGCAGGTTCCGGGACTGGCTCCCGCAACCGCTCGATTGCTGCAACATCACTTTCCGCCTCCAATGCCAGCATCAGCGAATGAAGCTGTTCGATGTCTCTGAGTTCAACGTCAATCATGAGGCGAAAGAAATCCGGCTTGCGATCCACAAATTCGAGATTGCTGATATTGGCCTTCTTCTCACCGATCAATGTGCAAATACGTCCCAGTACCCCTGCGTCATTCCCGATGGTGAGACCAAGGGTGGTTCCGTAAACGGCCGGATGCGTGCCCGAACTCCAATGCAGATCGACCCAGCGTTCTGTCTGGTCTTCGTACCGGCCCAGCGTATCACAATCCGCAGCGTGAACCACAACGCCGCGCCCGCGGTAGGTGATGCCGATGATGCGTTCACCCGGCAGCGGCTGACAACATGGGGCCCGCTCAAAGCTCTGCCCCGGTTCCAGACCCACAACCGCACGCCGCGGCGACACCTGTTCGCCATTCTCCGGCGCAAGATCGGGATAGACGACCTGCACAACATCATGGGCTGTCAGCTCTGCGCTGCCCAAACGTGCCAGCAGTTCGCGCCTGTCGTTCAGGCGCATGTTCTTGGCCGCAGTATCCAGAACCTTGTCAGTCACCTTCTTGCCGACGTGGTCAAAGGCAACCCGCGCCAGTTCACGCCCCAGCTTGACGAAGCGCTCGCGGTCGGCTTCGCGCAAGGCGCGGCGGATCGCGGTGCGGGCCTTGCCGGTGATCGCGATCTCCAGCCAGCTGACCTGCGGCGTCTGTCCTTCGGCGGTGATGATCTCACAGCTCTGACCGTTCTTCAGACGCGTCCAGAGCGGCACACGAATGCCGTCCACCTTGGCCCCGACACAGGCGTGCCCGATCCGGGTGTGGATCGCATAGGCATAGTCGATGGGCGTGGCGCCACGCGGCAGCTTGATCACATCCCCCTTGGGCGTGAAGCAGAACACCTGGTCGGAATACATCTCCAGCTTGACCGCTTCCAGGAAGTCTTCGTGATCTTCCTCGGCGTCGAACTGTTCGGTCAGGTTGGCGATCCACTTGGCCGGGTCAACGGCAAAGGGGTTTTCGGTGCGCACACCGTCCCGATAGGACCAATGCGCCGCCACACCGGTTTCGGCCACATCATGCATCTGCCGGGTGCGGATCTGCACCTCTACCCGCTTGCCGTCACGGCCGGAAACCGTGGTGTGAATGGACCGGTAGCCGTTGGTCTTGGGCTGACTGATGTAGTCCTTGAACCGCCCCGGCACCGCGCGCCAGCGCTGGTGGATGGCCCCCAGCGTGCGATAGCAGTCTTCCTCGGTCTGGGTGATGATGCGGAACCCGTAGATGTCGGACAGGCGCGAAAAACCCTGATCCTTTTCCTGCATCTTGCGCCAGATGGAATAGGGCTTCTTGGCGCGGCCAAACACCTCTGCTTCGATATCTGCCTTTTCCAGCTCGGACCGCATATCACCCGTGATCCGATGGATCACGTCGCCGGTTTCACGCTGCAGGGTGATGAAACGCCGGATGATCGACTGGCGGCCTTCGGGGTTCAGCACGCGGAAGGCCAGATCCTCCAGCTCTTCGCGCATCCACTGCATCCCCATGCGACCCGCAAGCGGCGCATAGATGTCCATGGTTTCGCGGGCCTTCTGGGCCTGCTTTTCCGGACGCATCGCCTTGATCGTGCGCATGTTGTGCAAACGGTCGGCCAGTTTGACCAGAATGACGCGCAGGTCCTTGGACATCGCCATGAACAGCTTGCGGAAGTTTTCCGCCTGCTTGGTTTCGCGGCTGGACAGCTGTAGGTTGGTCAGCTTGGTGACGCCATCGACCAGCATGGCGACTTCGGTACCGAAAAGCTCGGCCACCTGCCCGTAGGAGGCTTTGGTGTCTTCGATCGTATCGTGCAGCAGTGCGGTGATGATCGTCGCATCATCCAGACGCTGTTCCGTCAGGATGGCGGCAACGGCTACCGGATGGGTGAAATAGGGTTCACCGGAGTGCCGGAACTGGCCGTCGTGCATCTGCTCCCCGAACTCATAGGCCCGGGCGATGCGATCAGCATTGGTTTTGGGGTTGTAGTTGCGGACCAGCGCAATCAGATCTTCGGCAGAAATCATTTCTGGTCCGCTTCCTTAGTACCGTGGGACAGATCAGCCCTGCCCCTGGGCCTCCATGAGCGCCCGCAGCAGTTTCTCTTCGGACATGTCGTCCTCTGCCGGCTTGTCAGATTCCGCGCCCATCAGCAGCGCCATCTGGTCTTCTTCCGGTTCGTCGACTTCGATCTGGGTCTGGTTCGACTCGATCAGACGCTCACGCAGGTCATCGGCGCTTTGGGTCTCATCGGCAATCTCGCGCAGCGAAACAACCGGGTTCTTGTCGTTGTCACGCTCAACCGTGATCGGCGCACCAGCAGAAATTTCGCGTGCCCGATGGGCCGCCAGCATTACCAGCTCGAAGCGGTTGGGAACCTTGTCTACACAGTCTTCGACCGTTACGCGGGCCATTGGCGACTCTCCACAACATCAAATGGATCCAGAAGGCACTTATCTAAGGCCGAATCTTTAGCTTGACAAGCAAAGAAATAGCCACAAGCGCGGGTTTATAACGGGACCACGGCCTGAACATCATCTTCAGACAGCCGCGACAGCATCTGAGACACCGTTGCCCCCGAGACCGGATGCCGCCAATCCGGCGCCACATCGGCCAATGGTACAAGGACAAACGCCCGGTCCTGCAGGCGCGGATGCGGCAGGATCAGGCGATCCGGCGCAACCTGTGTCTGCTGCTCTGCCGGCAGGTCCCGCCAGGTCTGGTAGGTTTCCAGATCGGGCAGAACCTGATCCTCGACCGCAATCAGGTCCAGATCCAGGGTGCGCGCACCCCAGCGATGATCCCGCGTGCGGTGAAACTGGGCCTCGATCGCATGCAATTCCGCCAACAGATCTTTTGCCTCACCGGTGAATTCCACTGCCATTGCGGCATTCACATAATCGGGCCCTGCCCCCGCGGGAAAACAGGGTGTGGCAAAAAGTCGGCTCAACTTTCGAATCGAAAGTGCACATTTTTGCATCGCATCTACGGCAGCCAATAGGGTTTCGCGTGGCGAACCAGCGTCAGATTCCTGATTCCCACCAAGCGCGATAAGCGCTTTTGACCGGTTTTCGGTCATATCCTATCCTTTTTAACATAGCTATTACACTTGCGGTGCATCATAATTCTCTTACATTAGAGGCCTCCGTTCCGCCAATTTTTATTACTCACTCACGGAACCACTCGGCGTGACGGTGCATACCGGAAGGACAGGTTAATGTTTTACAAAGACGAACGGCTTGCGCTGTTCATCGACGGGTCGAACCTATATGCGGCCGCCAAGGCGCTGGGTTTCGACATCGACTACAAGCTGCTCAGACAAGAATTCATGCGCCGCGGCAAGCTGCTTCGTGCGTTTTACTACACTGCGCTGCTTGAAAACGATGAATACTCTCCGATCCGCCCGCTTGTGGACTGGCTCCACTACAACGGTTTCACCATGGTGACGAAACCGGCCAAGGAGTACACGGACTCGATGGGCCGCCGCAAAGTCAAAGGCAACATGGACATCGAACTGACCGTGGACGCCATGGAACTGGCACCGCGCGTTGACCACATCGTGCTGTTTTCGGGAGATGGGGACTTCCGACCGCTGGTGGCCAGCCTGCAACGCCAGGGCGTTCGCGTTTCTGTCGTCTCGACGATCCGCAGCCAACCGCCGATGATTTCGGATGAGCTGCGTCGCCAGGCGGACAACTTCATCGAGCTGGAAGAGCTGCGTGACGTCATTGGACGCCCGCCGCGTGATATCCCGGCCGAGCCGCGCACGATGGCGGCCAGCGGGCAATAACCCCGCGACACTCTGAATACCCGTCGGCGTGGCCGGCGGCAAAAGAGCGCCAGTTTGGCGCTCTTTTTATTTGCGGGAGCGGCAGCCGCAAAACCGGGCATGTCCTCCCCATTCGCCCTCTGGACCTGACCTGGTGAAAGCCTTACCTGTTCGTGCAAGGAGACCGACATGACCAAGCCCAGCCTGACTTTGTTTCTTGCCGCGCCCCGTGGGTTCTGCGCCGGTGTGGACCGCGCCATCAAGATCGTCGAGATGGCGCTCGAAAAATGGGGGGCGCCGGTCTATGTCCGCCATGAAATCGTACACAACAAATTCGTGGTCGATGGGCTGAAGGCAAAAGGTGCGGTTTTTGTCGAAGAGCTGGAAGACTGCCCCGATGATCGCCCGGTCATCTTTTCCGCCCATGGTGTGCCCAAATCGGTACCGGCCGCCGCCGAAGCCCGGCAGATGATTTTCGTCGATGCGACCTGCCCGCTGGTGTCCAAAGTCCATATCGAGGCCCAGCGCCACGCGGAAAACGGCCTGCAGATCATCATGATCGGCCACAAGGGGCACCCCGAAACCATCGGCACCATGGGGCAGCTGCCCGAAGGCGATGTGCTGCTGGTGGAAACCACCGCCGACGTCGCACATGTTCAGGTCAGAAACGAAGATGAACTGGCTTATGTGACACAGACCACCCTGTCCGTCGACGACACCAAGGACATTGTGGCCGCGCTGGAAAAGCGCTTCCCCAAGATCGTCGGACCGCACAAGGAAGACATCTGCTATGCCACGACAAACCGTCAGGAAGCGGTGAAACAGGTGGCCCCCAAGGCAGATGCTCTGCTGGTGGTCGGGGCGCCAAACTCCTCCAACTCGCGCCGCCTGGTTGAAGTCGGCGCCAAGGCGGGCTGCACCTATGCGCAACTTGTACCGCGCGCAGAAAACATTGACTGGCGCGCATTGGACGGCATCCGAACCGTCGCAATCACCGCAGGCGCATCGGCGCCCGAACTTCTGGTCAACGAAGTCATCGACGCCTTCAAGGAACGCTATGATGTGACCGTCGAAGTGGTGGAAACCGCCGTGGAAACCGTGGAATTCAAAGTTCCCCGTGTCCTGAGGGCCGCGTCATGACCGCGATCCCAAGGGCACCCCTGCTGCTGGGTCTGGCCGGTCTGATCCCCTTTGTCTGGGGCACGCTCACCTATTTGAACCCCTCGCTGCAGGCCTGGGGCATTTCACAGCTCGGCCCGCGTTTCGTTGGCCCCTATATCCAGCTCTTCTATGGCTCCGTGATCCTGAGCTTCATGTCCGGTGTCCTATGGGGCTTCGCAACCAAGGCGAACGGTCGGCAGGCCGCCGTAGGGTACAGCCTGTCGGTGCTGCCCGCCCTCTGGGCTTTCTTCATGACCGGCGGCGGGCCTGTTGGTGCAGGGACAAACCTGATGTTCGGCTTTGCCGGCCTGCTGCTGCTGGACGCTGCATTCTCCCGTTGGGGCCTGACCCCGGAGTGGTGGATGCAGCTGCGAGTGCTGCTGACCTCGATCGTATTGATCTGCCTAGCTGTAGGAGTGTTCCTGTGACCGATCTGGAAACCATTCGGGTCTATGACCAACAGGCCGAAGAATATGCGCAGATGACGGATACGCATAACAGCGACGATCCGCGCTTGCGTGACCTGATCGACGCCTGCCCACCGGGCGGCCGGGTGCTGGATCTGGGCTGTGGTCCGGGGGCCTCTGCCGCCGCTCTGGCCAAAGCAGGGATGCAGGTTGATGCCACCGATGCGTCACAGGAAATGGTTCAGATGGCCGCGCAACACCCCGGTGTGACCGCCTGGCAGGCCACTTTTGACGAACTCGATGCAATCGCGCCGCACACCTACGATGGGATCTGGGCCAATTTCAGCCTGCTGCACGCGCCCCGCAGTGACATGCCACGCCACCTGGCCGCGCTGCGCAAGGCGCTGAAACCCGGTGGCGTCTTCTTCATCGGGTTGAAGCTGGGAGCCGGCGAAAAGCGGGACAAGATCGGCCGTCTCTACACCTATTATACGCAGGACGAACTGGACACCCTTCTGACAGATGCCGGTTTCACCGTGCAAAATCACCGCTTCGGCAGCGGGCCGGGGCTGGACGGTTCCATGTCCGACTGGATTTCGGTGGCCTGTGATGGCTGAGCTGTTTGCCTATACCGACGGGGCCTGTTCCGGCAATCCCGGCCCGGGGGGCTGGGGCGTTCTGCTGCGCGCGATGGATGGCGACCAGATCGTCAAGGAACGGGAACTGTCCGGTGGCGATCCGGAAACCACCAACAACCGGATGGAACTGCTGGCGGCGATCAACGCGCTGGAAAGCCTGTCACGCCCGTCGCGCATCACCGTGGTGACCGACAGCGCCTATGTGAAGAACGGTGTCACCGGCTGGATCTTTGGCTGGAAACGCAAAGGCTGGAAGACCTCCAACAAGAAGCCCGTCAAGAACGTCGAACTGTGGCAACGGCTGGATGAGGCGCAAAGCCGCCATGACGTGACCTGGGAATGGGTCAAGGGACATGCCGGTCACCCCGAAAATGAGCGCGCGGACGAGCTGGCCCGCGCCGGGATGGCCCCGTTCAAGCAAAAAGCCAAGAGCGCATGACCATCCTGACGCTGCTCGACTATGCGTCGGTCCTGGTGTTCGCCCTGACCGGAGCGCTGGTCGCCAGCCGCGCACAGTTGGACATCATCGGCTTCGGTTTCGTGGCCTGCCTGACCGCCGTAGGCGGCGGCACCGTGCGGGACCTGCTGCTGAACCGTGCGCCCGTGTTCTGGGTTTCCGAGCCCGGCTATATCCTGATCGCGGGTTGCGCGGCTGTGATCGTGTTCTTCACCGCTCACCTGGTGGAAAGCCGCATGCGTTGGGTCGTGTGGCTGGACAGCATCGCGCTGGCCGTCGCCGCGTCAGCCGGAACCGGTGTAGCCATGTCACTGGAGCAACCGGCCACAATTGTCGTGCTGATGGGGATCTCCACCGGCTGTATGGGCGGGCTGATGCGGGATGTGGTCTGCAATGAGGTTCCGCTGGTCCTGAAACAGGGTGAACTCTACATCTCGGCCGTCACTGCCGGGGCGCTGGCCGCCGTGGCGCTGTCAGCCTGGGGTTTTTCCGGCCAGGTTGCCCTTCTGGGCTGCGCGGCGGTGTGCTGGACCCTGCGCGCCGGATCCATCGCGTTTGGCTGGCATTTGCCGGTCTACAAATCGCGCCCACCCCGCGCCTGAGCGCCCCCGGCGGAACGCGCACTTAACGTTTGAAGTAGGTCTGCCAAAGCCAGATCAGCAGCAAAGCGCCCAGAACGGCGCCGACGAACCCTGCCATCATGCCCATGACGGTCACAAGAAACCGCAGGATCAGACCACCGATCAGTGCCCCGGCCATGCCGATCACCACGGTTGTGACGATGTCGGTTTCGATCTTCATCAGCCGCGTCGCCAGAAACCCAGCCGCCGCACCAATGATGACAAGAAACAGTATGGACATGGGAAAACCTGTTACCTGCGCCAGTGGAACGGGACGATGATCAACGCCCCGATAGACGACACTATGGCATTCATCCCCGGGGAATTGAAACCCACGCCAAACATGATGCGGACGAAGAAGAACAGGAAAGCGCCACCAATGCAGATGATGATGGATTGCAGGATTCCATTGTGGGTCCAGCCCGTTTTTTCAGCCGCGTAGCCGATGATCCCGGCAATCACGACAGTGCCCATCAACGTCAGGAACATGGCAATCCTCTCCTAAATCCTGCTTCCTGCCGGCAGGGGAAGCCCACGCAGGAAGGTTTCACGATCTTGCGCGGATTTGCCGGCCCGTTGCAAACGCAACAGCTCAACCGCACCGTCGCCACAGGCCACGGTCAGCGCGTCATCCAGAACGGCGCCGGGGTCCCCTGCCCCTTGGGCCAGACGGGAGGCCAACAGCTTGACCCGCTGCCCTTCAATTTCTGTCCAGGCCCCGGGGAACGGCGACAGGCCGCGGATCTTCCGGTCGATCTCTGCCGCGGGCAGAGTCCAGTCGATTTGCGCCTCTGCCTTTTCGATCTTGGCCGCATAGGTGACGCCTTCATCAGCCTGCACCTCGGGCGTCAGCGTCGGCAGATCCCGCAGCGCCTGCACGATCAGCCCCGCCCCCATGGCCGAGAGGCGATCATGCAGCTGGGCCGTTGTCTCTTCTGCGCCGATAGGGGTGGCCTCGCGCAGCAGCACAGGACCGGTGTCCAATCCCGCCTCCATCTGCATGATGCAGATGCCGGTTTCGGTGTCCCCGGCCATGATGGCGCGGTGGATCGGCGCCGCGCCCCGCCAGCGGGGCAGCAGGCTGGCATGAATGTTCAGGCAGCCGTGCCTTGGCGCATCCAGAATGGCCTGCGGCAGGATCAGCCCATAGGCCACGACCACTGCCACCTCCGCCTCCAGCGCGGCAAATTCCGCCTGGCTGGCGTCGTCTTTCAGCGACACCGGATGGCGCACCGGCAAGCCCAGCGCCTCGGCACGCGCGTGAACCGGCGTCGGGCGATCCTTCTTGCCGCGTCCGGCAGGACGGGGCGGCTGGCAGTAAACCGCCGCAATCTCATGCCCGGCCTCAACCAGCGCATCCAGCACCGGGACGGAAAAATCGGGCGTGCCCATGAAAACGATACGCATCAGTTCACTCCGCTTCAGGCCAGCTTGCGCGCCTTGCGCAACAGCATGTCCCGTTTCACCTTGCTCAGGTTGTCAAAATACATCTTGCCGTTCAGGTGATCGATCTGATGCTGAACGCTGGTCGCTTCGATGCCGACGAAATCGCGGCGGTCCACAGCGCCCTCTTCGTTGATATAGCGCACGGTCACCGCACGCGGCCGTTTGATCACGGCAGACACGCCGGGCAGGTTGGGGCTGGCTTCCTCATGTTCGCGCAGCTCGATCGACGAATGCAGGATCTCCGGGTTGGCAAGCCGTACCGCGCGGCCCCGTTCGGCCGAGCCATCAACCACCGCCAGCCGGAGCATGACGCCGATCTGCGGACCCGCAAGGCCCACGCCCGGCATCGCTTCCATCGTGTCGATCATGTCGGTCCAGATCGCCCGGATGTCATCGGTGATCTCAGTCACCTCTTCCGCCTTGGTTCTGAGCCGCTTGTCAGGCCAGGGCAGGCATTTTCTTACGGTCATCTGTTTTCCCTTGCATACTCGGCTTCGGCACGCTCACGCGCCTCAGAGTCCAAATGATCCAGCGTTACGATTCCGTTGAGATGATCGAATTCATGCTGGATGCAACGCGCTTCGAACCCGTCGAAATCCGCCATGTGAATATCGCCTTCGGCGGCGGTCCACTGCACCGTGACGGCGGCAAACCGTTCGACCGGGACCATGATCCCCGGTAGCGACAGGCACCCCTCTTCCATGGTCAGCGGCACCCGTTCCACCGCCATGATGGTCGGGTTGATCATCACCATCGGCGTGTGTGTGCCTTCTTTCCAGCCGACGTCCATGACGAACACCCGCTTCAGGATGCCGACCTGCGGCGCGGCCAGTCCCCGACCGTTCGCGGCATACATCGTGTCAAAGAGGTCCCGGATCAGCGCATCACAGCGCGGATCCTCCAGCGGGGCGCATTTCGTCGACAGCCGCGGATCCGGCCATTTGAGGATGGGCAAAACCGCCATGCTGACCCGCTCAGGCCCGGGCGCGTTCGCGCTTGAGCTTCTGCATCTTGCGGGTGATCATCTGACGCTTGAGCGGCTTGAGGTAATCGATGAACAGCTTGCCGTTCAGGTGATCGATCTCATGCTGGACGCAGGTCGCCCACAGCCCATCGAAGGTTTCGGTGCGCAAAGCGCCATCCCGGTCCATCCACTGGACGTCCACGATCTTGGGCCGCGTGACTTCCGCATATTGATCTGGAATCGACAGGCACCCTTCTTCGTAGGTGTTCAGCTCATCGGACTGGGCAATGATCTCGGGATTGAACATCACCAGCGGGCGCGGCGCTTCCCCCTCGGACTTGACGCAATCCAGCGCGATCACCCGATCCAGCACACCGATTTGCGGGGCTGCCAGCCCGACGCCCGGTGCATCATACATGGTTTCCAGCATATCATCGGCCAGCTTGCGCAGCTCGTCGGTAATATCACCTACGGGCTGGCAGACCTTTTTCAGACGCGGGTCGGGATGGATCAGGATCGGACGTTTCATGCGCCTGATGTAGGGCATTGCACCTGCCGCCGCAACGCCCCCCTTGCGCCCGGCGAATTTACGAATAGCCTCACGCAGACCGGAATCTGGAGCAGACAATGAATTTCGACACCCCGATCGAGCGCCGCGGCACATATTCGACCAAATGGGACATGATGGAACCCATCTATGGAGTCCCCGCAGATGACGGGGTGTCCATGTGGGTGGCGGATACGGATTTTCAGGCCCCGCCGAATGTTCTGGCGCGGATGCAGGAGATCACCGATCACGGCATCTTTGCCTATACCTGCAATGATCAGGATTACCGCAAGGCCATCAAATGGTGGATGGAAACCCGCCACAACTGGCAGATCGAGACCGATTGGATCTTTACCACCACCGGTCTGGTGAACGCGGTCGCGCTGACGCTGGACACCTTTACGCAACCGGGCGACGGTATCGTGCTGTTCACCCCGGTCTATCACGCCTTTGCCCGCGCCATCCGCAATGCGAACCGGGAAGTCGTGGAATGCCCGCTGGTCAACAACAATGGCCGGTATGAGATGGATTTTGACGCCTATGACGCGCAGATGACCGGTTCGGAACGCATGGTGATTCTGTGTTCGCCGCACAATCCGGGCGGTCGGGTCTGGACCCAGGAAGAGCTGCGCGGCGTCGCGGATTTCTGCCGCCGTCATGATCTGCTGCTGGTATCCGATGAAATCCACCACGACCTGGTGTTCCCCGGCCATACGCATATCCCGATGGCCAATGTCGATGCGGACATTCAGGAACGCCTGATCATGCTGACCGCGCCGTCCAAGACCTTCAACGTTGCGGGTTTGCACACCGGCAACGTGATCATACCGAACCGGGCGCTTTGGGACCGGTTCGCTGCGCGAATGACGTCTCTGGCGATTTCCCCCAACTCGGTCGGGCAGTTCGTGGCCCAGGCCTGCTACTCGCCGGAAGGCGCGGAATGGGTGGATGCGCAGGTGGCCTATCTGGATGGCAACCGGCAACTGTTCGATGCGGCCATCAAGGATATTCCCGGCCTGAAATCCATGGCACTGGAAAGCACATTCCTGGCCTGGGTGGACTTCACCGACACCGGCATGGAGCGGGCGGAGTTCACCAAGCGCGTGGAACGTGACGCCCGGATTGCCGCGAACCACGGCACCACCTTTGGCCTGGGTGGCGAAAACTTCCTGCGCTTCAACCTGGGCACGCAGCGGGCCAACATCGAAAAGGCCTGTAACCGCCTGCGTGATGCCTTTGCCGACCTGCAATAAGCGATGAAACGGGCGGTTCGTCTCGGTCTGGGGCTGGCAGCGCTGATTGTCGCTGCCGGTCTGCTCTGGTTGCAGCTGATCACCAAGGCGCCGCCGCCCGCGCTTCTCACACCGGAAGGTCAGATAGATCTGATCGTGATCGATAAGGGTGCGCGCACCCTGACCGCCTTGCAGCAGGACAAGGTTGTGCTGCGGCTGGATGTGGCCCTTGGCTTTGCTCCCGAAGGCGACAAGGTGCAGGAAGGCGACGGCAAGACACCCGAAGGCCGTTTCACCGTGGACCGCCGCAACCCGCAAAGTGCCTTTCACCTGTCGCTGGGACTGGATTACCCCCGCCCTCAGGATATCGCCCGGGCCAAGTCACAAGGCGTGGATCCCGGCAGCGACATCTTCATTCACGGGCAACCCAATCGCGTTGGCAATCTGGTGACTTTGCCCGGCGATTGGACCGCCGGGTGCATTGCCGTCACCAATGCTGAAATGGAAACCCTTTGGGCAATGACACCGATCGGCACGCCGGTACAGATCAATCCCTGATTACAACGTGGTGCCGCGGGCATCCTCGATCAGGGCAACGGGTGCATCCGGTTCGCGGTAGAAATCCAGCGCCGGCCGGTCCGCTACCGCGGTGGCGCGCTTGAACTCATAACAGATCTCACTGCCGTCTTCTTCGGAGGCAACGATCAGGCACTGACACAGATGGTTGGGGCCTTCGTAAAGATCGACCAGTCCCCGCAGGCGCGGTGTCGCCGTGTTTTCCACCGCGAAACCGTTCTTCCACTTGCGCAAGACAGGGTAATAGCCATCCCCTGCCAGCACGCGCAAACGGCTGGCCTTCTTCAGTCCGGCAATACGGGCCGCTTCCAGCCCTTCGAGCACATCCTTGGGAACATAGGTTGTCATAGCGCCTATCTTTCGTTCAGTACAAAAAAGCCTGCCGGGAAATGTTGCAAATTCAAGTTAACATTCGCGGAAATGCACGCAAAACCGGCTCTCAATCTGCGGCTGAGGTCAAAAGGCAACACAATGTGCGCCCGCGCAGAGCAGGTGCGCGGCCAGTGACGTGGAAGCAGATTTGCGCGGGGACTATCTTTGTCAGACCGGAAAAAGGGGATGACGAAGATGGGTTTGTTGGTCGACGGAACATGGCACACCGATTGGTATGACACGAAACGCAGCGGTGGCGAATTTCAGCGCAGCGCCGCCCTGTTCCGGAACTGGATCACTCGGGATGGAACCGCGGGCCCTTCAGGTCGCGCGGGGTTCAAGGCCGAAAGCGGCCGCTACCATCTGTATGTCTCTCTGGCGTGCCCCTGGGCGCACAGAACGCTGATCTTTCGCCAGTTGAAAGGTCTGGAGGACCATATCACGATCTCTGTCGTGCATCCCGATATGCTGGACCAGGGCTGGAGCTTCGAAACCGACGCCCATGGTGCCACCGGGGACACGCTGTTTGGCTATTCCCACGCGCATCAGATCTATACCCGCGCCATTCCCGATGTGACGACCCGCGTGACCGTACCCATCCTTTGGGACAAGGAGAACGACACGATCGTGTCCAATGAAAGCTCCGAAATCATTCGCATGTTCAACTCCGCCTTTGATGGCGTGACGGGCAACCTGTCGGATTTCTGGCCCTCAGATCTGCGCGACCAGATCGAAACCTTCAACGCCAGGATCTACAACTCGGTGAACAATGGCGTCTACAAATGCGGCTTTGCAACGACACAGACCGCCTATGATGCCGCTGTGGGACCATTGTTTGACAGCCTCGACTGGCTGGACGCGCATCTGGCCGAAAACCGCTACCTGCTGGGGCAGAGAATCACCGAGGCCGACTGGCGCCTGTTCACCACGCTGATCCGCTTTGACCCAGTCTATCACCTGCATTTCAAATGCAATCGCAAGCGCCTGATAGATTACCCGAACCTCTGGGCCTATACCCGTGAACTGTATCAATGGCCGGGCGTGGCCCAGACCGTTGGCTTCGATCACATCGTGCGTCACTATCACTACAGCCACGACACGATTAACCCGCATCGCATCATCCCGATCAACCCTGTGCTGGACTATGACCAGCCGCACGGGCGGGATCTTCTGTCAAAAGTGGCCTGAGGGACCGGCCTACTGATGCGTGATGCTCGACCATGGCCACCAGATCCTCTGGTGGCGCACCACTCTGCACAAAAGCGCAAGCATTGGTCGCGTGGGCAAAAATCGACCCATCCGAGAACACGCTGGTGTCCGTGACAAAGATCACCCGCGCCTCCGGCCGACGATAGCTGGCGAAATCGGCAACGGCCAACGCGCTGCCGTTGTCCAGCACCAGATCCAGCACGATGACATCGAAGTCACCGCCACAAAGGGCGATTATCGCGTCCTGTTGGGACAAAGCTTGCGTGACGATCGCTCCCTGACCTTCGATATACCTTTTCCAAAGCAGCCCCCGATCCAGGTTGCTTTCGACAATCAGAACTTTCATGTGGCTTATGGGCGTTTCGTTTGTTTTGTCGCCTCTCCCCCGTCGCCCGTCATCTCGCGATAGGGTAAACAAACCCTTAACAAGGTCTAAACCAAGGTTGCTTTGCGCTACATGCTGCGCCATATGGTCGGCGGCTGATACCCACCCCACATCAGCGGTCATCTGGCGCGGAGCGACATCTTGCAGAACCCCATGCGCGAAACGGTTTATCACCAGAAACGCGATCACGGCGGCGGGCTGGACGCGGCGATTGTCAAGTTCGGCGGCACGCGGGCGGACTGGCTCGACCTGTCCACCGGGATCAATCCCACGCCCTATCCTGTGGCGGAGTTCGCCCCGGACGCCTGGACCGCTCTGCCTGACACGGGCGCAAACCTGACCCTGCTGGACGCGGCCAGACGCTTCTGGTCAGTCCCCGATGGCGCGGCTCTGCTCGCCGCGCCCGGGGCATCCAGCCTGATCGCCACTCTGCCCGGCCTAATGCCCGCAGGACGCGTGCGGATCGAGCCGCCGACCTACAATGAGCACGCGGCCGGATTTGAAGCGCATGGCTGGTCCGTTGTCCAAAGCGGCGATGGTGAGGCCCGGGTGATGGTCCATCCCAACAACCCGGATGGCCGTTTGTGGGAGGCTGCAGACGCGAATGCGGCGCTGACCGTGATTGATGAAAGCTTCTGCGACGTCACCCCAGATCAGAGCCTGATCCACCTGGCAGATCAACCGGGTGTCATCGTGCTGAAAAGCTTTGGAAAATTCTGGGGTCTGGCCGGTTTGCGGCTGGGCTTTGCCATCGCGCGCCCGGAAACCATCGATAGGCTGAGCGCCTGGCTCGGCCCCTGGGCGGTCTCCGGTCCGGCCCTGCAAATCGGGGCAGCCGCGCTGAACGACGTGGACTGGGCCAACCAGACCCGCGAACGGCTTGCCCGTGACGCAGCCCGGCTGGACGATCTGGTTCTGGCGAAGGGGGCAGAGCTTGTGGGCGGCACATCGCTGTTCCGCCTCTACCGCGTTGATCAGGCCCAGGCCTGGCAGGACAGGCTGGCCCGCGCTCATGTCTGGAGCCGGGTTTTCCCCTATTCGGAGACGTTCCTGCGTCTGGGGCTGCCACCCGCGGATCGCTGGGATCAGGTCGAGGCCGCGCTTTGAGCACGGCAGCCATCCTGCTTCTGGCGCTGCTTCTGGACGCCGCGCTGGGTGAGCCCAGCTGGCTCTGGTCCCGTGTGCCGCATCCTGCCGTGCAGATGGGGAAACTGGTCGGGATCTGCGACAAACGCCTGAACACGGGCACCGGCCGCCGCGCCAAAGGTGTATTGACGGCAATCCTTCTTGTCCTTGTCGGGCTGGTTCTGGGGAACCTCCTGTCGCTGGGCGGCCCCCTGGTCGAGCTTCTCTGTGCCGCGATCCTGATTGCCCAGAAATCTCTGGTCGAACATGTAGACGCTGTCGCCAAGGGGTTGCGCACATCCATTCAGGACGGGCGTCAGGCGGTTGCGATGATCGTCAGCCGCGACACCTCTGACATGAACGCCTCACAGGTTGCCCGCTCCGCGATCGAAAGCGGCTCGGAAAATATGTCGGACGGTGTGGTCGCGCCCGCGTTCTGGTTCCTGATTGGCGGATTGCCGGGCCTTCTGGTCTACAAGCTGGTGAACACCGCCGACAGCATGATCGGCTACCGCACACCAAAGCATGAAGACTTCGGCTGGGCGTCTGCCCGGCTGGACGATCTGCTGAACCTTGTACCGGCACGGGCGACCGGGTTCATTATTGCCCTGATTGGCAGGCAACTGGCGCGCTGGGGAGAGATCACAACCGATGCCCGCGCGCATAAATCCCCGAACGCCGGCTGGCCCGAAGCCGCCATGGCACGCACGCTGGACGTGTCGCTGGCGGGGCCCCGCTCGTATGACGGCAAGATGCGCGACTTTCCCTGGGTGAACCCCGCCTCCCGCAAAGAGATCGGCGCGGCAGAGATCGAAGGCGCCGTTCGCGCCTTGTGGAAAACCTGGGGCCTGATGGTTCTGGCGGTGGCGCTGATCGCACTCACCTGCGCTATCTGACTGAAAGGTGAGGTAAACCTCACCCGATTTCCCGGTGAAACAGTTGCGCGCGGCCCGCACCGGCGGGTATCAATCCCAAGACACGCAGTTGAGGATTTTGATTTCATGCGCCTTTTTTCCACTCTCTGTATGCTGGCCATCTTGTCCGGCCCCGCGATGGCCGCGTGCGGCGGCTCGTTTTCCGGCTTCGTTTCCAAACTGAAGTCCGAAGCCGTCTCACAGGGGTATGACAAACAGACGGTGAACCGCTTCTTTGCCAATGTCGCCCAGGATCCCAAGGTCCTGAAGGCCGACCGGGCGCAAGGCGTTTTTCAGAAACCCTTCATCGACTTTTCGCGCCGCCTGATTTCCCAAAACCGGATCGATCGCGGACGCAGCATGTCCAAGAAATACGATGCCGTTTTTGACCGGATCGAGGCGACCTACGGGATCAACCGGGGCGTATTGCTGGCCTTCTGGGCCTTCGAAACCGACTACGGTGCTTTTCAGGGCGATTTCAACACGCTGAACGCGCTGGTCACACTGTCCCATGACTGCCGCAGGCCCGAGCTGTTCCGCCCGCAGGTCTTCGCGGCACTGGAACTCTATCGTCAGGGTGATTTCGACCCGGTCCGCACCACCGGAGCCTGGGCGGGTGAGATTGGCATGGTACAGATGCTGCCGCGCGACATCCTGGAAAATGGAGTGGACGCTGATGGCGATGGCGTGGTCAGCCTCAAGACCTCCGCCCCGGATGCGCTGATGTCGGGGGCCAAGATGCTGTCCCACCTGGGCTGGAAACCCGGTCAGCCCTGGCTGCAAGAGGTGCGTATTCCCGGTTCGCTGGACCTGTCGCTTACTGGTCCGTCGCAAAGCCTGAAGGTGTCGCAATGGCAGGCGATGGGGGTCAAACCCCGTCAGGGTCAGCTTGCCTCGGGCCAGATGCAGGCATCGCTGCTGCTGCCACAGGGGCACAAGGGACCGGCCTTCCTAGCCTACCCCAACTTCAACGTTTACTTCGAATGGAACCAGAGCTTTGTCTACGTGCTTACCGCGGGCTATTTTGCAACCCGCCTAGAGGGCGCAAAAGTGTTTGACGCGGGATCGCCGGCGGCAGGTCTGGGCGGCAACCAGATGAAGTCACTGCAACGCAAGCTGCAGGCCCGTGGGCATGACGTCGGGAAGGTCGATGGGATCCTGGGTGCCAAAACCCGGGTCGCCGTGCAAAAGGAACAGGCCCGCCTGGGTCTGCCTGCGGACGCTTGGCCCACCCCAACGCTGCTGAACAAGCTCTGATCAACTCCCGTCCGGGCGGATCGGGAACCGGTCCCCCGTTTCGGTGATCAGGATCATCCGCCCTGCATTCATGACCAACAGATCGCAGCGTGAGAACCCGTTTCGAAACGCGGTGCACACGCTGCCATCCTCTGCGATCTCAAAGGTACCGAAGGCGGTGCCACCGCCGTTCTGCGGCCCATAGGTGTAGGAATAGGCCCCTCCGGCAGAGTACTTCGAAACCCCGTCATCATAGAAGGTCAGCGCCCGCCCCATGAGGTCCTGCATCTGCGCCAACGACAACGGTTGATCGCCGTCACGCAGCACCCAGTCCTGGGCGCGGAGTGGGGAGGTGGAGATAAGGAGGAGTGAGAGCGCAAGGAACCTGTACATATCATCAGGTTAACGGCATTGCGCCACAGCCCAAGTCACGTTCCCGTGACGCCTCAGGCCACCATTGCCTCGGCCTTTTTCAGATCGACAGAAACAAGCTGCGACACGCCCTGCTCCTGCATCGTGACACCAAACAGGCGGTCCATCCGGCTCATGGTGACGGCATGGTGGGTGATGATCAGGAACCGCGTGTCGGTCTGGCGGCACATCTCATCCAACAGGTCGCAGAACCGGGTGACGTTGGCATCATCCAGCGGCGCATCGACCTCATCCAGCACACAGATCGGCGCCGGGTTGGCAAGGAAGACGGCGAAGATCAGCGCCATCGCCGTCAGGGTCTGCTCTCCACCCGACAGAAGCGAAAGCGTCGACAGCTTCTTGCCGGGCGGCTGGCACATGATTTCCAGGCCAGCGTCCAGCGGGTCATCGCTTTCCACCATCACAAGGTTGGCTTCCCCTCCGCCAAAGAGATGTTTGAACAGCATGGCGAAGTTGGAATTCACCTGTTCAAAGGCCGTCAGCAGGCGTTCGCGCCCTTCCCGGTTCAGGCTCGCAATCCCCGAGCGGAGGGTTTTGATCGCCTCCTCCAGATCCGCCTTCTCCCCCACAAGGGTGTCGTATTCGTCCTGCACCTCGCGGCTGTCCTCCTCGGCCCGCAGGTTCACCGCCCCCAGCGCGTCACGCTGCCGCTTGTGCCGGTTCACCTCGGCTTCCAGCTCTTCGGCGTTGGGCATGTTGTCAGGATCGACATCCAAGCGCTTCAACAGCTGCGCCGGCGTGACCTGCTGATCCTCGGCAATGCGCTCTACCGCGTGTTGCACGGTCTCACGCGCCGCCTCTGTCCGGGCGTCGGCGCCGGCACGGGCTTCCCGCGCTTCCGAGGCCAGACGCTCGGCATCGCGTTCGGCGTGAACCGCTTCGCGCATCTGGCCCTCCGCTGCGCTCAGCTTGTCCGTGGCCTCCGCCCGCCGCCCTTCGGCGGCTTCGATCGCTTCGGCCAGTTCCTCGCGCTTCTCCAGCAGTTCCTCGGGCAGCGCGTTGGCATCGACCAGCGCGTCCTCCGATTCCGCCTTGCGCTCTTCCAGTTCCGAAATCCGGCGCTCTGCGGTGTCCAAGCGGTGCCGCCAGCCCGAAATCTCCTTGGTGACCTGTTGGCTGCGCCGAATGCGGGCCTCGCCTTCGCGGCGCAGCTCATCATGCTGCGAGCGGTGCGACATCATCGTGATGCGGGCTGCTTCGACCGAATGCTTGATCTGCTCGACTTCGGCCCGCGCGGTGTCCAGATCGCTCAGCCCGGCCAAGGCCTCTTCGGCCTCGGCCAGTTGTGCGCGCCCGGCTTCGGCATCTTCAGAATGGCGCGACACCGACAGGTCCAGCGTCTCCAGCTTGCCCTGTGAAAGGTTACGCTCGGCCTCAGCTCGGCTAAGCGCGCGGGCGGCATCGGCAACGCGCTGATCCGCCATGCGGCGGGCCTGACGGGCCTGCTTGTCGGCCTCTGTCACTTCCTCCAGCTTGCGCAGCAGCGTCTCATGCGCGGCGCGCGCGCCCTCGGCCCGGTTGCTGACATGCTCAAGATCCTGCTTCAGCGCTTCCAGCCGGTTCAGCTGTTCCAGCCGCAGGGCGGCGGTACTGGGCGCATCTTCGGCCCAGGCGCGATACCCGTCCCAGCGCCACAGGTCCCCTTCCTGCGACACCAGCCGCTGCCCCGGCTTCAGCTGGGGTTGCAGGGTCTCGGCCTGCTCTGCATCACACAACCCGATCTGTCCGATCCGCCGCGCCAGCGCCTGTGGTCCAGAAACATGGCGGCTGAGCGGCACAACCCCGTCGGGCAGGGGCTGATCCTGTTCATAGGCTGGCAGATCCAACCAACCAGTGGGGCCATCCCCCTCAACCAAAGGTGCGCGCAGATCATCGGCCAAAGCCGCGCCAAGGGCCTTCTCAAACCCTGGGGACACCCGCAGGTGATCCAGGATCTGCCCCGATTCCGCGGCCTCCCGGGCCACCAGTTTGGCCAATGCTGTGACTTCGGCCCGGATGGCGCCCATCTCGCCCTCGGCCTCGGACCTCTGTGCCCGCGCTTCAGCTTCCAGCGCTTGTGTCTCGGTCCGTTCCTCATCCACCATCGCCAGCGCGGCTTCGGCCTCTTCGGCGGCGTAGATCGCCTCCTCTTCGGCGTCCTGCGCTGTGGCAAAGGCCTCTACCGCCCCGCTCAGCTTCTGTCGCGCGTCCGCCACGTCCTGTGCCGCACGGGCCGCAGCCTCTTCGGAACGTTGCAGCGCCTTCGCATAATCAGCGACAAGCCGTTGCGCCCCCTGATGCCGGGCGGCCAGACGGGCCACATCCTCGGTCACCTGGCTCAGGTGATCCTCTCGGCTCTGCAGAATGAGCGCTGAATCCCGCGCGACCTCAGCCGCTTCAGCCAGCTTTTCGTCGTATCCGTCCCCGGCTTTGGCCAGCTCCCGCGCTTCCCACTCCAGACGCTCGATCGTTTCGCCCGCGTCCTTGTTCAGACCTGCTTCACGATCAATGTCCCGCGACAGCTGCAGGATCCGTCCCCGCAGGGTTTCGATCATCTGCAGCGCCTGCTTTTCCTGATCATCCAGCGTGTCGCGCTGCATCTGCAATCGTTGCAGCACCGCCGAAGCAATCGCCTCTTCTTCGCGCAATGGCGGCAAGGCGTCCTCGGCCACCTGCCGTTGCTTGGCGGCGCGAACGGCCAGCGCCTCGGCCTGCGCTGCCTGTGTCACGCGCAGGCGCTGGACCTCCTCGGCCGCAAGCCGCGCATCATCCGCTTCGCGCCAACGACGGTACAGCAACATGCCCTCTGCCTGCCGCAGCTGCTCACCGATCTGGCGATACCGCGCAGCCTGACGGGCCTGACGGGCCAGTTGCTGCAACTGGCTGCCCAGCTGTTCGATGACGTCATCCACCCGCAGCAAGTTCTGCTCGGTCCCCTTCAGCTTCAGCTCTGCTTCGTGGCGCCGCTGATAGAGGCCTGAGATGCCGGCCGCTTCTTCCAGAATCCGGCGACGGGCCTTGGGCTTGGCATTGATCAGCTCGGCAATCTGGCCCTGCCGCACCAGGGCGGGCGAATGCGCCCCGGTCGAGGCGTCGGCAAACAGCATCTGCACATCCCGCGCCCGGACATCCTTGCCGTTTGTCTTGTAAGCACTGCCCACGTCGCGGGTGATGCGCCGCACGATCTCCAGCAGATCGGAATCATTGAACCCTGACGGCGCCAAACGTTCGGTATTATCGATTTGCAGGCTGACTTCGGCAAAGTTCCGCGCCGGACGAGTCGCTGCCCCGGCAAAGATGACATCCTCCATCCCGCCGCCGCGCATGGCTTTGGGTCGGTTTTCCCCCATGACCCAACGCAGTGCTTCCAGCAGATTGGATTTGCCGCATCCATTCGGACCAACAACACCGGTCAACCCATCCGCGATCACCAGTTCGGTCGGATCAACGAAGCTTTTGAAGCCTGTCAGTTTGAGTTTGGAGAAACGCAATCGCCATCCCTGTGATTCTCAATCAGACTCAGAAGTTGATATGCCTGATTGGCTTGAGTCAACAGATATACCCTATATCGACCCTCTGAACCACAGATATCCACAAGATATTGGGGATACGCACCGGACCTTTGTCTTTAGTCGGCGTCTACCAGCCCACGGGTTTTTGTCGCCTACCGTAGGGCCTTTCAGCCGCGGTTCCTCTTTGCTTGACACATTCCGATTTTATTATGTATTTATATTCTGAATTTAGAATATTTGGAGATTCCCATGCAACGACAGACCTCTCATGCGGCGTCCGCATACTCCCCTCTCTACTTTCTGGCATCGCTCGGTGCCGGGGGACTGGCCGTGACATTCTTCATGTATCTGATGTTCTGGGTCCCGCACCCGGATCGCCCCGTTCCTGTCTTCGAAGACCTGGCACAAGTCATCGCGGGCGGGTCGCTCCCCTTGCAGATCGCAGTGATTGTGGCGATGGTCGGCATTGCGATCTTCGCGGCGCTCAACATCGCGCTGCTGGTCTGGAACCTGCGTGCGTTTGCCCGCTTCAAGCAGACAGAGGAACATAACACGCTCACCAGCTCCAACGCCGAAAGCGCCAAACTGGCGTTGCCGCTGGCTCTGGCGATGTCGGTCAATGCCATGTTCATCGTCGGCATGGTTTTCGTGCCGGGCCTCTGGTCGATTGTCGAATATCTGTTCCCCGCAGCGCTGGTTGCCTTCCTGGCCATCGGGGTACTGGCCATGCGACAGATCGGTGCGTTTCTGGGTCGGATCCTCAGCACCCCCGGCGCCTTTTCCGTCGAGGGGCATAACTCCTTTGCACAGATGCTGCCGGCCTTTGCCCTGTCTATGATCGCCGTCGGCCTGTCGGCCCCTGCTGCGATGAGCGTTACCCCCGCCGTCGCCGGAACCGCTGTGATCCTGTCGACCCTGTTCGGAACTGCCGCGGTGATCTATGCGCTCTTTGCCGCCATCACCGGTCTGAACGCCATGCTGTCCCACGGCACCGCACGCGAAGCAGGTCCGACGCTGATGGTCATCGTGCCGTTGATGACCGTGCTGGGGATCATGTCGCTGCGCCAGACACATGGGCTGGACGGGCTGGGGGACGGCCACACCGCGGCAACTGACAACCTGCTGTTCCTGACCCGTCTGCTGGCCATCCAGCTGGTGTTCCTTGCGCTGGGTCTGCTGGTGCTGAAGCGACTGAACTACTTTGGTGACTTCGTCTTCGGTTCGAACCTGTCGGCCGGCTCCTATGCGCTGATCTGCCCGGGCGTCGCGCTCAGCGTGATGCTGCACTTCTGGATCAATAAAGGCCTTGTGGCTACCGGCATGATCACCAAGTTCTCAGTTGTGTACTGGGGCCTGACCGGGATTGCCTTGGTGTTGCAGTTTGCCATGATCGCCCTTGTTGTTCGGCTGCATCGGCAGCATTTCCAGGCAGGTCGCGCACCTGTGGCTGTGCCCGGCGAATGATCTGAAGCCCACCCCGGTCCCTGTGGGGGTCGGGACCCATTGAACCCCAGCCTTTGTGGTCATATCATCTGACCAAAATAGCAAAGGCTGGGATATGCCCTTCGAAAAAGTCCTCCCTGACAAGCTTTCGACCATCGTGGTCAAGCAGATTGAGCTTCTGATCCTGCGCGGCATCCTGCGCCCGGGGGAACGATTGCCCGCCGAACGCGAGCTCTCTGAACGGCTGGGCGTGTCCCGCCCGTCGCTCAGGGAAGCGATCGCCGAATTGCAGGACCGGGGCTTGCTGACTGCCAAAGCCGGATCCGGCATCTTCGTGGCCGACGTCCTGGGCTCTGCCTTTTCCCCAGCATTGATCCAGCTGTTCGCCACCCATGACGATGCGGTGTTCGACTACCTGTCCTTCCGCAAGGATATGGAGGGTATGGCGGCACGTCGGGCAGCCACCTACGGGTCCGATAGCGACCTGAAGGTGGTTCAGGCCGTCTTCGACAAGATGGAAGAGGCCCACGGCAAGCGCAACGCGGACGAGGAAGCCCGCCTGGACGCGCAGTTCCATTCCGCCATCATCGACGCCAGCCACAACGTGATCATGCTGCATATGATGCGGTCGATGTTCGACTTGCTCCGCGAAGGCGTTTTCTACAATCGAAAGGTGATGTTCCAGCAACGGACGTCCCGCCCTGCCCTGCTGGACCAGCATCGCCGGATCAATGAGGCCCTGCAGGCCCGCGACGGTGACGCCGCCGAAACGGCGGTGCGGGATCATCTGGACTATGTCGAAAGTTGTCTGGTTCAGCAGCAGAAGTCAGACAGGAACGAAGCCACCGCACAGCAGCGGCTGAAACGGGAGCTTGGCGAGCGCTGAGCTTTCAACGAACGTCCCAAAAGCAAAAAACCCGGCTGTAACAGCCGGGTTCATGCATTTTGTGATCGGTTGAAACCGGATCAGTGCAGCTTGGCGTCCACATCCGCGATCGCGGCGTCGATCAGCTTGTTTGCTTCGGTCGCGGTCATCTGGCTTGCGATGACTTTGTCCGCAGCAGCGATCGCAACACCGATCGCCTGATCACGCACGGCTTTGACAGCCGAAGCTTCTGCCGAAGCGATCTGGTCTTCGGCTGCGGCCAGACGGCGCGCGATCGAAGCTTTCAGATCTTCCTTGGCTTGCTCGGCAGCCAAAGCTGCTTCGTCACGGGCGGCAGCGACAATCGCATCTGCCTGTGCTTTGACTTCCTGTTGCTTGCGCTCATAGGACGCCAGAATGGTCTGGGCTTCTTCACGCAGAGCGCGCGCTTCGTCCAGCTCGGTCTGGATGCCTTCAGCGCGCTTGTCCAGCTGGTCACCCAGCAGGGACGGCACTTTCACCAGCAGCAGGATGCCGATGAACAGCAGGAATGCCAGCAGAACAACAAAGTTGGTGTTGCTCAGCGACAGAAACGGGCCAGATGCGGCGAAGGCCGGGCTGGCTGCGCCAACGGTCAGGACAAGAGCAAGTACATTCCGCATGGCCTTATCCTTTCATCTGCTCAGTGACAGCAGCAGCAACACCATCGGCGTCTGCTTTGCCACCCAGGGCCGTGACGATCTCAGCAGCAGTGTCTTTGGCGACAACTGCAACGCTTTCCAATGCGCCCGCCTTGATTTCAGCGATGGCTTTTTCCGATTCTGCGGTTTTCTCCGCAATCTCGGCGTCGGCCTTGGCAATCGCTTCGTCCAGGCCAGCCTGGATTTCTGCGCGGGTTTCAGCGGCAATGCGCTGCGCCTCGGCACGAGCGTCTGCCAGTGCTTTGTTATACGCTTTTTCGGCCTCTACCGCTTTGGCCTTCAGGTCTTCGGCAGCTGCGAGGTCGTTGGTGATGGTACCCTGACGTTCCGCCAACACAGCCGCAATGCGGGGCAGTGCGACGCGCGACAGGATCAGGTAGATCACGACAAGCGTGACCACGAGCCAGAAGATCTGGTTCGAAAAGGTCGAGAAGTCCAGCTGGGGCATTGCCGAGCCACCGCCGTGAGCGGCCTCTGCTGCGCCGTGCGCTGTCTCGGTAGTTTTGCTCGCCATGTCGTCCTCCTAAGGAACTTGCCGTTACATTGGGCGGTATGTCCGGTCCCGGCACACCGCCCAACCGTAAGGAATTAGGTTCCGTAGGCTCTTAGACGGCGAACATCAGCAGCAGAGCGACCAGGAACGAGAAGATGCCCAGTGCTTCTGCAAACGCGATGCCGATGAACAGAGTGGCGGTCTGCGATGCAGCTGCCGAAGGGTTGCGCAGAGCGCCTGCCAGGAAGTTGCCGGCTACGTTGCCAACCCCGATGGCTGCTGCGCCGGAACCGATTGCTGCCAGGCCTGCGCCGATGTGTGCGAGATCGCCTTCCATTTGATTTCTCCTTACGATGGAAAGTTGAGATTTCAGAGTTTGAGTTCGAACCTTGGTGCGCCGATTAGTGCGACGGATGCAGAGCGTCCTTCAGGTACACACAGGTCAGAATGGTGAACACGTAAGCCTGGATAAAGGCCACGAGAACTTCGAGCGCGTAAACCGCGGTGATCGCGAAGATCGGGAAGAAGCTGAACAGACCCAGAGCACCTGCAAAACCCGCGAACACTTTCAGAACCGCGTGGCCTGCCATGATGTTGCCAGCCAGACGAATGGAGTGGCTAACCGGGCGTACGAAGTAGGAAATCACTTCGATGATGGCCAGGATCGGGCGCAGCGGCAGCGGCGCGCTGGACACCCAGAACAGGCCCAGGAAGCCGACACCGTTCTTGACGAAACCAACCACGGTCACGGTGATGAACACCAGCGCCGCCAGGATCGCGGTGACCGCGATGTGCGAAGTCGGCGAGAACGACATCGGGATCAGAGCCAGAGAGTTCGACATCAGGATGAAGATGAACAGCGTCATGATATAGGGGAAGAACTTGACCGCGTCCTTGCCGGCCACGTCTTCAACCATCTTGTAGATGAAGCCATAGGTCAGTTCGGCCACAGACTGGGCGCGGCCCGGTACGATTGCCCGGCGCGACGACCCCAGCACCAGCAGTGCAAAGGTGGACAGAACGGCCAGCGCCAACCAGACGGTCGCGTTGGTGATCGAGAACATGCCGACGTGATCGCCAAACATCGAGCTGACCACGAACTGGTCCATCGGGTGAATGGCAAGTCCGGCGTGCTCGGGCGCGAACAGCAGGCCGGAGACCATGACCACCGCCAGTACAACATAAAAGAAAATCTTGCCCATCAGTCCGTTTCTCCTGTCACCGGGTGATCAACCCCGGCCTTCCGCATCTTTTTCGGCCTCTTCGGCCAGTTTCTTTTCCTGGATCTCTTGCGCACTGCGAAGCATTGTCTTCACCCCGGCTGCAAGCCCCAGCAATATGAACAGCACCATGAAGATGGGCAGGGTCCCGAAAACCTGGTCCAGCCCGTATCCGATGCCAAAGCCGATCCCAAGACCGGCCACCAACTCCACCACCATCCGCCAGGCCATGTTGGCGATGGAATAGTGTTCATCCACGCGCGGCTTGGGCTCTTGGGCCTTACGCGCCGCCGTCAGCCGTTCCTCCAGCTGCGCCATGCGCTGCTTTTGGTCGTCATCGGTCACGGGCGCCATCCTCACGCGAAATCTGAGTGGGTTGCTAAGGCCCCGCGGCACAAGAGTCAATTACAAGTATTGCGACCGAATGACCCCGTTAAATATTTGATTTTTATAACATTTAACTTCGAACAGCGCGAGCCGACCCGACCCAAAACGAGTCTGTTTGCGCTAAACTCACCAGATCACCATATTCAACCAAAAGGTTGATCTTGCGAAATCCCCCTCGAAACACCCCAAACGCGCCCCCGTCTGGGACACACGGGGCCGGTAAACACCTCTCCGGCCAGAGGCTTTCCTTTGCGGGCGCAGAAGAATACTCTCTGCCCGATGTCAGAAGAACTTGATACCGTTTTTGCCGCGCTTGCTGATCCCACGCGCCGTGCGATCCTGACCATGCTCCTTGAGGATGACATGGCGGTCACCGACGTGGCCGACCCATTCGACATGTCGTTGGCCGCGATCTCGAAGCATCTGACGATCCTGACCCGTGCGGGCCTGATCGCGCAGGAAAAACGCGGGCGCGTCAAATGGTGCAAGCTTCAGCCGGACTCCATGCGCGCGGCCAGCGTCTGGATGCAGGGCTTTGGCCAGTTCGAACCCGTGCATCTGGATGCTTTTGAGCGGTTCCTGCAATCAGAGCTGTCACCGGAAGTCGACCCGTTGGCCGAAAGCTGAGGTCAGCCGGCCCCCGCAACAGGCTTGCGCGTTCCCGCCCCTTCCAGCAACAGGACCAGCGCGATCACGGTCAGCAACACCCCGACCAGCATCAGCACAGAGGGCGCACCCCGGCCCAGCGCCAGCTCCCACAACACCACCCAGGACGGCGTCAGATAGGTATAGGCCATCACCTTGGCCGACGGCAGCCGCAGCGCGGCAAACTGCAACAGAACAAATGTGGCCGCGCTGGCGAAGAGCGCCAGATAGAACAGACCAAGCCACACGATCATCGGCAGCTCCATCCAGGCGGTGTTGCGAATGTCGTTCCAGCCAAACACCAGCAGAATCACGCCACCGGCAATCAGCATACCGAAGGTGAAGACCACCGCCGGCTCACCGCGATTCAGCTTGCGCACCAAGGGCGTATAAATCGCGTGGGCCACGCAGCCGCAGAAATAGGTGATCTCTCCCTGCCCGATCTCAAACGCGCGCAGTGCCGCGAAATCAGCCTTGAAGATGACCCACAAGGCCCCGCTTGCACCGATGGCCAGCGCCAAGGCCATGCGCGGCGTGGTGACCTGCCGCAACAGGATCCAGCCGACGATCCCGCTCATGATCGGGGTCAGGGTGAAAACCGCTGCCGCGCTGACCGGCGCGGCGGTTTTGAGCCCGTAGAACATCAAAACGAAATAGGCGGCAAATAGCCCGCCCAGCAGGATAAATCGCCAAGGAGCATGGAAATGTTGTCGGCGCAGGCCGTGGGTGGACCATGCGGCCACACCGATGACCACCGCCGCGATCCAGAAACGCGCCGCATTCAGCGCAGCCGGAGCAATTTCATTCGCCACCATGGAGCCCAGCGAAAACGACCCGGCCACCAGAGCCGAGAAACACAGCATCGCCAGGTGACCGCGCAGTTCGTCGGTCATCGCACCCAATCCTTGGAACGTTCCTTCAGAAACTTCAGGAATGTCTGGACCTTGTTGGTTCTGTGCAGATCGACATGGGTCACCAGCCAGAGCGTCCCCGACCATTCCGGCAGCGGGTCCATCACCTTGACCAGCGCGGGGTGCCGTTCGGCCTCCCATCGGGTCATGAAGCCGATCCCGGCCCCGGCCAGCACGGCCTCCTGCATGGTGAACCCATTGGTGCATCGGAAGGTGATCGCCTCCGAAGGCGCATAGACCCGCAGCCAGCGGCTGAACGGGGCACGGCTGTTTTCGTCGTCATTTCCAACAAACCTGTGGTTGGCGAAATCTTCGGGCCCTTTGGGAATCCCATGCGCGTCCACATAGGCCTGGCTGGCATAGAGCCCCACCTCTTGCGCCATGAAGGGCTGCACCACGTTGTCCGGTTGATTTGGCGCTGCACCGGCGCGGATTGCCACATGCGCTTCGCCATATTCCAGCCGGAAGACCCTGTCGCCGGTCAGGTAACGCACGATCAGGCCGGGATGTGCCTCCTGAAATTCTGTCAGAACTGGCACGATCATCGGCGCCTGCGAAGCCAGGGATGTCACCACCAGCTCACCCGAGACATCGTCCCCCTGCCCTTTCAACCGGCCAACCAACTGGCTGAACTGGTCGTCCGTCGCCTGCGCCACCCGCAACAGGTCAAGCCCCGCTTCGGTCGGGGTATAGCCGCGCGCATGCCGCTGAAACAGCTTGACCGCCAAACGTCCCTCCAGCGCGTCGATATGGCGAATGACTGTTGCGTGATGAACGCCCAGCACCTCGGCCGCGCCGCTGACAGTGCCCATCCGGGCGACCTGATACGCTGTCCGCACTTCGTCCCAGTTTTCCATGTTCACCCTCTATCGCTCAGCCCATGTAAGCAAATCTGCACATTCAATGTTTGATTTCAACAATTGTGTTCAAAATTGCAATTGTCAATTTGAAGCGTGACAGCTCGTACAAAAAGGACTCCCCAAGATGTCGAAAACGCTTCTTCACATTGACGCCTCCGCCCGCACCGAAGGTTCGACCACCCGTTCGCTTTCCGCCTCTGTTGTCGAGCGGCTGACCCCGACCAGGACCATCCGCCGCGATCTGGCCTCCCCTCTGCCGCTGATCGACGAAGCCTGGGTCGGCGCAAACTTCACCCCAGCCGATCAGCGCGATACGGTTCAGCAGGACATCCTCGCGCTTTCGGATCAGCTGGTGCAGGAACTGGTTGAGGCGGACACCATCGTGATCGGCGCACCGGTCTACAATTTCTCGGTGCCCGCGTCGCTGAAGGCCTGGATCGACCTTGTGGCCCGTGCCGGTCTGACCTTCTCTTACACCGAAACCGGTCCCAAGGGCCTGTTGGAAGGCAAGCGCGCCATCGTGGTTCTGGCCTCCGGCGGCACCCCTATCGGGTCAGAGGTGGATTTTGCGTCCGGCTATATTACCCATGTTCTGGGCTTCCTGGGCATCACCGATGTTCAAGTGATCGCCGCAGACAGCATGGCCGTGGATCCCGATGCCGCCGTGGCCAAAGCCGAAACCGCAATCACGCAATTGGCGGCCTGATCAGCACGCTTGGTGCGCCGGACCTTCGGCGCACCCAAACACTCAGGCTTGCTCGATCCATTCAACAGAGCAGCCGATCTTGCCCCAGAAGACCTGAACATCATCCCGCGCGATCGCCACGGTGCGATCGTTGACCAGCGGGTGCATATAGACCACGTCGGCATCGCGAAACGCAGGATCCATGAAGAAGCGTACCCCCTGGTTGACGCCGGTGATCATGGCAAGCGGGCTGACCGCACCGGGCCGGATCCCCAGGTTTTCCAGCAGCCGATCCGGCGATCCGAACGACAGGTTGCCAACCCCAAGCAAGGCGCCCAGCGCCTTCAGGTCGATGTCCCGGTCTTGCTGCAAGGTTACCAGATAATTCCGCTTCTTCTTGTCCCGCAGGTACAGGTTCTTGATCCGCAGCGCGTTTTCGCCCGGAACCATGAACTGATCCTCAACCGCCTTGCTGTCTTCGACCGTTCGCAAAGGGACATGCTCATGCAGCTTGTAACCGATGCCCCAGGCGTCCAGCTGCGCCAGCAGCGCATCTGACGAAACCGGCAGGCTGTCCTGATATGTTGAGGAGGCGTCCATTGGTTCTTCCCATTCGTATTTGCTGTAGGGCTTCTGCCTACCCCACCGGAAAAATGCAATGTGCACAGCCTATTCTGCTGGAATGCCACTCAAAAATGACATGGAAAGCGCTTAACTTGGCCTTGTAAAGAAGGCCGCGCACCGGCCACACCCAGTCTCCGCAAAGAAAGCCTTCAACATGGACGCCTCGCCCCTTTCCGCCCCCCTGACACTGCCCTGCGGCGCGCAGCTGGCCAATCGAATCGGCAAAAGCGCCATGACCGAAGCGCTGGCGGATCGCCTGGACCGCCCGACGCAGGCGCATGAGAACCTCTACCGGCGCTGGTCCGCAGGCGGGCTTGCGCTGCAGATCACCGGCAATGTGATGGTGGACCGTCGGTATCTGGAACGTCCCGGCAATGTCGTTGTCGAAGACGAAAGGGACCTTGCCGAGCTCACCGCGTGGGCCAAAGCATCCCAAGCAGGTGGCAGCAAGGTCTGGATGCAGATCAGCCATCCCGGGCGACAATGCCCGATCAACGTTGCCCGCAGACCACTTTCGCCGTCTTCCGAAAAGCTGCAGATGCTGGGCCTGTTCGGGCGTCCGCGCGAAATGACTCAGGATGACATCCATGACGCGATCAGACGTTACGCCGAAACTGCCCGGATCGCCCAAAAGGCCGGGTTCGACGGGGTGCAAATCCACGGGGCACATGGCTATCTGATCAGCCAGTTCCTGTCGCCCAAGACGAACCGGCGCAAAGATGACTGGGGCGGATCGCTGGACAACCGCGCCCGTTTCCTGCGCGAGGTCTATGCCGCAACCCGGCAGGCCGTTGGCCCTGATTTCCCGGTGGCAGTCAAACTGAACTCTGCCGATTTCCAGAAAGGCGGGTTCTCTCTGGCCGATTGCGTGCAGGTTGCCCAATCGCTGGAGGCGGCAGGGATCGACCTGATTGAAATCTCCGGCGGCACCTATGAACAGATGAGCTTCGTCACCGGCACTGATGAACCACAACGGGAAAGCACCCGCAGCCGAGAAGCCTATTTTCTGGAATACGCCCGCGAAATCCGTGCGGCCGTTGCCACGCCGATCATGGTCACCGGCGGATTTCGCAGTCGGGACGCGATGGAAACGGCGCTGATCGAAGATGGGATCGACATGATCGGGCTGGCCCGCCCGCTCTGCGTTCACCCCGATGGGGCGGCAGACCTGATCGCGGGCCGAGTGGAGCAGATTGGCGTGGACGAAGACCAGATGACCCTGGGACGCGGATCGCTGGGTCTGAACACGCGCAATTGGCTGGCCAATCTGATCAACACGATCTCTCGCGTGGAATACTTCGGCTGGCAGATGACCCGGATGTCGCGCAATCAGGAGCCGGTCGCGGACGGGCGCGCCAACGCCCTGAGCATGTTGGTCTGGTACCTGTCGCGCGGAACCTGGCTGGCGCTGCGACGGAAGGGGAAATAGAACAGCACCCGCAATCAGGTCGCTCACGCAGGCCGCTTAGTCCCAAAGAGCTGGCCCAGTCGCTCCTGTGGTCCCAAAGCACCCCGCTAACACCATGAGGCCAAGCGATCCCCAATCCGGCGACAGATGAGGGGAACGCCATGTCGCAGCAGGCCCCCTGACAGGCCGCTATGCTTGACTCTGCCCCCCAATGGGCGTAACGGCTGGTGGCAATATCCGGAAGTGCGACATCTTCCGGTCCCTTGTTGACACAAGGGATCGCCCTCCACCAGCGTGTTACGCCCGTGGGGGCAAAACTGTTTGGGATGTTCCGATCGCGATGAATCGCGCAAGGGCATTTGAGTATCGAACCGGCGGTGCCTAGATTGGCCCCGTCAGACCTGATGAACGGCGAAGGAGGCCGAAGGCATGTTTGAAAATCTATCCGAACGCCTTTCCGGCGTCTTTGACCGCCTGACCAAACAGGGCGCCCTGTCCGAGGAAGACGTCAAGACCGCCCTGCGCGAAGTCCGCGTTGCCCTGCTGGAGGCCGACGTTTCGCTGCCGGTTGCCCGTGACTTCATCAAGAAGGTCCAGGAGCAGGCCACCGGGCAAGCCGTCACCAAGTCGGTCACCCCGGGTCAGCAGGTCGTCAAGATCGTGCACGACGCGCTGGTCGACACGCTGCGCGGCGACGAAGATCCCGGCAAGCTGAAGATCGACAGCCCGCCGGCCCCGATCCTGATGGTCGGTCTGCAAGGCGGTGGTAAGACCACCACCACCGGTAAGCTGGCCAAACGCCTGAAAGAGAAAGAAGGCAAGAAGGTCCTGATGGCCTCGCTTGACGTCTATCGCCCGGCGGCGATGGATCAGCTGGCGGTTCTGGGCACCCAGATCGGCGTTGATACCCTGCCGATCGTTCCGGGACAGAAACCCGTGGACATCGCCAAGCGCGCCAAACAGCAGGCGACGCTGGGCGGCTATGACGTCTACATGCTGGACACCGCGGGCCGTCTGCAGATCGACGAAGTCCTAATGAAAGAGGTCGAAGACGTCCGCGACGTTGTTGACCCGCGCGAAACCCTGCTGGTTGTCGACGGTCTGACCGGTCAGGTCGCGGTCGAGGTGGCGCAGGAGTTTGACGCCAAGATCGGCATCTCCGGCGTGGTCCTGACCCGAATGGACGGGGACGGTCGCGGTGGTGCGGCCCTGTCGATGCGCGCCGTGACCGGCAAGCCCATTCGCTTCGTGGGCCTCGGCGAAAAGATGGACGCCGTCGAAACCTTCGAACCGGACCGGATCGCCGGCCGGATCCTGGGCATGGGCGACATCGTTGCCCTGGTTGAAAAGGCACAGGAAACCATCGAGGCCGAACAGGCCGAAAAGATGATGAAGCGCATGATGAAGGGTCATTTCAACATGAATGACCTGAAGATGCAGCTTGAACAAATGCTCAAGATGGGCGGTATGGAAGGCATGATGTCCATGATGCCCGGCATGGGTAAAATGGCCAAACAGGTGCAGGACGCAGGCATGGACGACAAGGTCATCCTGCGCCAGATCGCGCTGATCCAGTCGATGACCAAGAAAGAGCGCGCCAACCCTGGCCTGTTGCAGGCCAGCCGCAAGAAGCGGATCGCGGCAGGGGCCGGTCAGCAGGTTTCGGACCTGAACAAGCTTCTGAAGATGCACCGTCAGATGTCCGACGTGATGAAGAAGATGGGCAAGATGGGCAAAGGCAAGATGCTGAAACAGGCCATGAAGGGCATGTTCGGCAAAGGCGGAATGCCCGATATGCCCGCTGGCATGGATCCCTCGCAGATGGACCCGAAGGCGCTGGAAGCGGCGGCCAAGGCAATGGGCGCAAAGGGTGGCCTGCCCGGCGGTCTGCCCGGTCTGGGTGGCGGCATGGGCCTGCCCGGCGGTCTGAGCGGTTTCGGCAAGAAGAAGTAACGTGATCCAGATCCCCACCATATCGACCCCGCGCCTGACGCTGCGCCCGATCGAAGCCCGCGATTTCGCGGGGTTCGCGGACTTCTACGCGTCCGACCGGTCGAAGTTCGTGGGGGGACCTGCAACGGCGGAACAGAGCTGGCGGATGCTGGCCACAGAGCTGGGCCATTGGGCCCTGCGCGGGTTCGGCCGTTGGGCCGTGGAAGAAACCGAGACCGGCAAGCTGGCGGGCATCATCGGTCCCTGGAACCCCGAAGGCTGGCCCGAACCGGAACTGGGCTGGGACCTGATGAACGGGTTCGAGGGCAAGGGCTACGCAACCGAAGCCGCATTGGCCGCGCGCGAATATGCCTATGACACGCTGGGCTGGACCACGGCGATCAGCCTTGTTGCCCCCGAAAACGCAGGATCGCGCAACGTGGCCAAGCGCATGGGTGCAACGTTTGAGGGCATGTTTGACCATGAACGTCATGGCACGCTGGAAGTCTGGCGCCACCCCTCGCCCAATGATCTGGCCGCGGGCGGGATGGAGGCCTACGCATGACGACCTCCTTCACCATCCCGTCGGTCGAGACTGAGCGCCTGATCCTGCGTGCCCCCCACGCGGATGACCTGCCGCGCATGACCGCGTTCTTCGCCACCCCGCGCAGCCATATGGTTGGCGGCCCGAAGGACGCGCTGGGATCGTGGGATTCGCTGGTCAAACGCCTGGGCCACTGGGCCCTGAACGGCTACGGCCTGTGGCACCTGACCGAAAAGGCCTCTGGCGCCTTTGTCGGCTGGGCCGGAATGATCTGTGCGCCGGGCTGGGATGAGCCGGAACTGGGCTGGACGGTGATGGAAGAGGCCGAAGGCAAGGGCCTGGCCCATGAGGCCGCGCTGGCGGCCCGCACCTATGCCGCCCGGCATCAGGGCTTGAATGGCGTCATGAGCTATATCGCGCACGCCAATGACCGCTCGCGCGCTTTGGCAGAGCGCCTGGGCGCGACCTATGAACGCGAAGGGGAACTGCTGGGCAAATCCTGCCAGGTCTGGCGCCCCCCCGTGGTGGGAGACATCTGATGCCCAAGAACATTCCTGTCATCGAAACCAAGCGCCTGATCCTGCGCGGCCCCGAAGCCGAAGACTATCCCGACTTCAAGGCCACGTTCAGCTCGTACCGCTCGCGCTTCATGGGCGGGCCGCTGAACACCTATGAGGCCTGGATGCTCTATGCCGCCGAAATCGGCCACTGGCAGGTGCGCGGCTATGGCATGTGGATGATCCACGACAAGATCACGGATGAGACCTATGGCATGGCGGGTGGCTGGATGCCAGCGGGCTGGCCCGAGCGCGAAATCGCCTGGATCATCTGGCCGGACAAGGCAGGCCACGGCTACGCGCTGGAGGCGACCCACGCCGCGCGGAACTATTTCTACACCCAGCTGGGCTGGGAGTCGGCGGTCAGCTACATCGACCCCAAGAACCTGGATTCCATCCGGCTGGCCGAACGGCTTGGGGCCACCAAAGACCACGACGCACAGACCATCGACGGCAATGACGCAGTGTACCGGCACCCGACCCCGGCGCAGCTGGATCACACGCAGCTGTCGCATGGCATCGACATGGAGATCAGCCATTACGCTGACCCGCTGTTCAAACCGAAAGGATGGGCCATTGACTGACGCCGTTACCCGTGCCGCCGAGCTGTTGAAAGAGCATCGCGAAAGCATCGACCGGCTGGACGCCATTCTTGTCTATACTCTGGGTGAGCGGTTCAAGCACACTCAGGCCGTTGGCATGCTGAAAGCCAACCACGACCTTCCCCCGTCCGATCCCACGCGCGAAGCGGCGCAGATCGCCCGGCTTGAAGACCTGGCCAAACGGGCCAACCTGGATCCCGATTTCGCCAAGGCTTTCCTGAACTTCATCATTCAGGAAGTCATCCGACACCATAAGAAACACCAGGAATAACGGGACATCCCGTACACGCCATCCAAAGGAGATAAACCCATGGCAATGAAGATTCGTCTGGCCCGCGGCGGCTCAAAAAAGCGCCCCTTCTACCGCATCGTTGCTGCTGACTCGCGCATGCCGCGCGACGGCCGCTTCATCGAGAAGCTGGGCACCTACAACCCGCTGCTGCCGAAAGACAGCGAAGAGCGCGTGAAAATGGACATCGACGCCGTCAAAGCATGGCTGGACAAAGGCGCTCAGCCGACCGACCGTGTGGCCCGCATGCTGGAAGCCGCTGGCGTTCTGGAAAAGAAAGAGCGTTCGAACCCGAAGAAAGCCGTCCCGGGCAAGAAAGCTCAGGAGCGCGCTGAAGAGAAAGCTGCAAAGGCCGCTGAAGCAGCCGAAGCAGCCGCAGACGCGGAATAAGAGCGTGGAGCTGCGGGACGCCTGCTTTTCCCAAGAGTTCCGCAGCCAGCTTGAACTGCTGATGCGGGTCCGGCGCGATGTGCGCCGGTTCCGCACCGATCCCGTTGACGAGGCAGTGCTGTCGCGCTGCCTCGATGCGTTTCGCTTTGCCCCCTCCGTGGGGCTGAGCGAACCCTGGCGGATCCTGCGTGTCGACAGCCCGTCGGCCCGTGACGCCGCCCTGCGAAATTTCGAAGCCGCCAACGCCGAAGCGCTGAAGGGCTATTCCGGCGAACGCGCGGAAACCTATAGCCAGCTGAAACTGTCCGGCATGCGGGAAGCGCCTGTTCAATTGGCAGTCTATTGCGACGACAGCACCACCAAGGGCCAGCGCCTTGGCGCGGCTACGATGCCCGAAATGCGAAAGTATTCGGTCGTCACCGCAGTGACCCTGTTCTGGCTTGCGCTGCGCGCCGAAGGGCTGGGTCTGGGCTGGGTTTCGGTTCTGGATCCGGACCAGTTGAACCGCGATCTGGACGCACCCGAGGACTGGGCGCTGATCGGTTACTTCTGCGTCGGCCACCCTGAAGAGCTGTCCATGACGCCAGAGCTTGAGACAAAAGGCTGGGAAACCCGGTATCCTGCGCTGCAGATGGAAACACGGTAAAGACGATGGCCGAGACCGAAAACGAAGATCTGATCTGTGTTGGCGCCATTTCCGGCGCCTTTGGCGTCCGGGGCGAAATCCGCCTGAAAAGCTTCTGTGCCGTTCCGGATGAGATCGAAGACTATTCGCCGCTGACCAGCGAAGACGGCACCGCGCAATATTCCCTGTACCTCACCCGCGCGATCAAGAACGGCTTTGCCGCCCGCCTGAGCGGAGTTGAGACCAAGGAAGACGCGGACGCCATGAAAGGGGTCCGGCTGTTTGCCCATCGTGATCAGCTGCCGAAGCTGCCCGACGATGAATTCTATCACGCCGACCTGATCGGGCTGGAGGTCTATGACACCGGTGGCGCCCTGCTTGGGCGCGTCAAGGACGTGCTGAACCACGGCGCATCGGACCTGCTGGAGATCCACGGACAGGGGTTGAAATCCACCGTCCTGTTGCCCTTCACGCTGGCGGCGGTGCCCACTGTCGATCTGGAAGCCGGTCGCATTATTGCCGATCCGCCCGAGGGGCTGTTCTAGCCCGCACCCTAGCGAAAGAGCAGGAATTCCCCATGTCCGATACGCCTGAAAAACCGCTGCGCTCCCACGGGCGCAAGGCCATCCGCCCATCGTTCAAACCGCGTGAGCTGATGACCCCGACGCCCGATCTGGTCGGCGTCTGGAAAGCCAAAATCATCACGCTGTTTCCGACGGCCTTTCCCGGCGTGCTGGGCGAAAGCCTGACCGGCAAGGCTTTGCAGGAAGGGCTGTGGCAGCTGGAAACCGTTGATCTGCGCCAGTTCGGCGTCGGCAAGCATCGCAATGTCGATGACACACCTGCCGGAGGCGGCGCGGGCATGGTGCTGCGCCCCGATGTGCTGGGCAATGCCATTGAACACACGATGGCAGACACCCAGGGCAACTGGCCGCTGATCTACCTGTCCCCACGCGGCAAACCGATGAACCAGCAAATGATGCAATCCCTGGCCCGGGCCGATGGCGTGACCCTTCTCTGCGGCCGCTTCGAAGGGGTCGATGAACGGGTGATCGAACACTACGGGATCCAGGAGGTTTCGCTGGGTGATTTCGTCATGACCGGGGGCGAGATTGCAGCACAGGCCCTGATCGACGCCACCGTGCGCCTGATCCCCGGGGTGCTGGGCAATCAGGCCTCAACCGAGGAAGAAAGCTTTTCTTCCGGCTTGCTGGAACATCCGCAATACACCCGTCCCGCCGAATGGAAGGGACGCCCCATACCGGATGTACTGATGTCCGGACACCACGGCAAAGTGGCAGAGTGGCGCCAGGCTCAGTCCGAGCAGCTGACCCAACAGCGACGGCCCGATCTCTGGGCCGCACATTTGGACGCATCGCGCAAAAATGACACCTAGACCACGCGTCCTGTTCGCGTAAAATCCCAGTCGGAATAGTTGTTATTTTGTACTCGTCTGGGAAGGGCGAAAAGATGTTTTATGGACGACTTCAGGGCGACGGCAAGGATCGCTTGATTCAGGCTTTGAACACCCTCAACGAATTGTGCGGCCCGATGTATGCTTCGGACAACTTGGTCTGCCTGCAGCGCACCGGGAAATTCCGCGACGATGCCAAATTTGTAGATGCCGTAAAGCGCCAAGCGCACAGCAAACAAGACCTGTCGCTGGGCTGGCGATTGCATACGCTTGTCTGGGCGGCTCAATCGGTGCAGCACCTGCAGGGCGATTTCGTCGAATGCGGTGTCTGGAAGGGCTTCTGCTTTGGCGTGCTTACCGATTACCTGGACTTCAACGCACAGGATCGCGAGCTGTACCTATACGACACCTACGCGGGCATCCCGGAAGCGTACAACTCTGAGCACCGCAACAACCGCCCTTATGAAGAGGCGATCGCGGACGACCCGGACAATATCTACAACACCGTGGTTAAGCGGTTTGAAACCTATGACAACGTGCACGTCGTGCGTGGCATCGTCCCGGACAGCTTCGCCCAGACCTGCCCGGAGAAGATCGCACTGCTGCATATCGACATGAATTCGGCAGCGTCCGAAATCGCTGCGCTCAACGCGCTGTTCGACAAGGTTGTTCCCGGTGGCATGATCGTTTTCGATGACTATGGCTGGACCGGATACAAGGCGCAGATGGTGGCCGAAGACAAATTCATGCAGGACCGCGGCCATACCATCCTTGAATTGCCGACCGGACAGGGTTTGGTGGTCAAACACTGACCACCAGGGTTTCCGTTCAGCACCCGTAAAGCGACCGGACGCAGGTGAAGGCGTCAGGGGCATCACATTTGCCCCTGCTCTACGGGATGGCCCCGGACATCAGCTTGCGCGGGTCGCCGGTCAGGCGTGCCACAGTCAGTTTCCGGCACAGATCCAGACGCTGAAATCCCAGGCCCCCGTCCCGCTGCTTCAAAAGGGGGCTGTAGCTGCTGCTGGGGTGACGCCAGCAGGGCAGCGCATGAAATCGGTCTCATTCATTCGGCGCTGCAACACGCAGAGGTTGAATACACTTGGCAAGCTGGGGTAACGATCACAAGTCGCGGTTCTGAAAGGCCGTCCGGGCCGTTCTTTTCCCTTGATCCCTTCGGTGAATTCGCATACCTCACGGCAGGTCTGGAATCGGTCTGCCGGTTGCGGACGCTTTGGTCGTTGCTTCACCAATTGAACCGCCCTTCTTCGGACGGATCACCAAGAGCGGCGATCAGACCCAAGGAACGAACGACCTGATCTCTGGCGGGCGCTGCGGCGGACCCGGTGAAGACCAAGAGCTCTGAGGACGACCAAAACCTTCGTGGAGCAAACCACGAGCTAATCTTAGGAGAGTTGCGATGGATCTTATCGCACAGCTGGAGGCGGAACAGATTGCCGCCCTGGGGAAAGACATCCCCGACTTCAAAGCCGGTGACACCATCCGTGTCGGCTTCAAGGTGACCGAAGGCTCGCGCAGCCGTGTGCAGAACTACGAAGGTGTCTGCATCAGCCGTAAGAACGGCGAAGGCATTGCCGGTTCGTTCACCGTTCGCAAGATTTCGTTCGGCGAAGGCGTGGAGCGTGTGTTCCCGCTGTATTCGACCAACATCGACAGCATCACCGTCGTGCGCCGTGGCCGCGTGCGTCGTGCCAAGCTGTACTACCTGCGCTCGCGTCGTGGCAAATCCGCACGGATTGCAGAAGACACCCACTACAAGCCCAAAAAAGCCTGAGGAGTGGTATCATGAAAAAAGACACCCATCCCGAATACCACTTCATCGACGTCAAAATGACCGATGGCACCATCATCAAGATGCGTTCGACCTGGGGCAAAGAAGGCGACACGCTGGCCCTGGACGTTGACCCGACCGTGCACCCCGCATGGACCGGCGGCACCTCGCGCCTGATGGATGCCGGTGGACGCGTATCCAAGTTCAAGAAGAAATACGAAGGCCTGGGCTTCTAAGCCGACCAAGCCATCGAACAAACCTCAAAGGCTGCCTTATTCCGGGGCAGCCTTTTTTGATGTTCCAGAATCCGCGCCCCTCCGCGCGAGAAAGCCGCTCTTTCCGTGAAACAAGCCCTTGCCGATGCGCTCCAGGAGCGCGGTTATGAAACCCTGACACCTGTCCAGCAAGCGGTGACCAACCCTGAGCTGGCAGAGCAGGACCTGCTGGTCTCTGCGCAAACCGGATCCGGCAAGACGGTGGGCTTCGGCCTGGCGCTGGCACCGACGCTGCTGGACGGCGAAGAGTTCGAAGCCGCCGCCGCGCCGCTGGCCCTGATCATTGCCCCGACACGGGAATTGGCCCTGCAGGTCAAACGTGAGCTGGCCTGGCTCTATGCAAAAGCCAACGTCGTGCTGGCCTCCTGCGTGGGCGGCATGGACATGCGCGATGAACGCCGGGCGCTTGCGCGTGGCGCGCATATCGTCGTCGCGACCCCGGGTCGTCTGTGCGACCACATCCGCCGCGAAAGCATCGACCTGTCGCAGGTGCGTGGTGTTGTTCTGGACGAAGCAGACGAAATGCTGGATCTGGGCTTCCGCGAAGACCTGGAATTCATCCTGGGCGAAGCCCCGGTGGACCGCCGCACCCTGATGTTTTCGGCCACGGTGCCGAATGGCATCGCCGCGCTGGCAAAGAGCTATCAGAAAGACGCGCAGCGCGTCACCACCACGGGTGAAGCCCAGCAGCACGGCGATATCGAATATCGCCTGATGAACGTCGCGCCGCAGGACACCGAAAACGCAATCATCAACGTGTTGCGCTTTTATGAGGCGCCAAACGCCATCGTCTTTGCCAACACGCGGGCGATGGTGAACCGCCTGACCACCCGCCTGTCCAACCGCGGCTTTTCCGTCGTGGCCCTGTCCGGTGAGCTGAGCCAGTCCGAGCGCAGCCACGCGCTGCAGGCGATGCGCGACGGTCGGGCCCGGATCTGTGTGGCAACAGACGTTGCCGCGCGTGGTATCGACCTGCCCGGTCTGGATCTGGTTGTACATGCGGAACTACCCAACAACCACGAAACGCTGTTGCACCGTTCTGGCCGCACCGGTCGCGCCGGGCGCAAGGGCGTCAGCGCGCTGATCGTTCCGCCCAAGGCCCGGTCCAAGGCCATGCGCCTGTTGAAATGGGCAAAGCTGCGCGCCGAAATCGGTGGTGCGCCCTCTGCGGATGAGGTCCGCGCCGAAGACGCCGCCCGTATGCTCGAAGATCCGATCTGGCATGAAGCGGCGGAAGAAGCTGAGGCCGCACTGCTGGAGACGCTGATCGAGCGTTTCTCTCCGACCCAGGTTGCCGCCGCCTACCTGCGCCTTTATCGCCAGAACCATTCCGCCCCCGAAGAGCTGAACCCCGTGGACGCCCCGGCACCGCGCAAGGAACGCGCACCCTTCGGGCCCAGTGTCTGGTTCTCGATCTCTGGTGGACGCGATGCGGGCGCAGAACCGCGCCGCTATCTGCCGATGCTCTGCAAGGCCGGCGACGTAACCCGCGACGACATCGGCGCTATCCGTGTCCAGGATCGCGAAACCTTCGTCGAAATTCGCGAGTCCGCCGTGGCCGGTTTTGTGGCCGCGATTGGCAACAAGATGGAGATCGAACCCGGCGCGCAGCTGACGCAGCTGGACAAGGCCCCGGATCTGTCGACCCGCCCGTTCAAGCGCCCGTCGAACAAACCCTTCGAAAAGCCCCGGCACAAGCCTGGCCCGTCTGCGCCTGAGCGCGCGGGACGCCCCGAACGCGCCGAACGGCCCGAACGTTCTGAGAGGCCCGAGCGTTCCGAGAGACCCGAGCGTTCGGACCGCAAGGCGCCCAAACGCGACTTCAAGGATGGGCCGCGCAAGCCTTTCGACAAGCGCAACGCAGACAAGCCCAAATTCTCGGCGGAGCCCGCCAAGCGTAAAGACCGCCCGAACGCAGGGCACACCGAAGGTGACCGGCAGAAACCCAAAGGCCCGCCGCCGCCCAAGGGCAAGCCCAACAGCAAGAAAAACAAGGCCCGCGCCGCGGCCGCGAAGCTGGCAAAGGGCGGCGACACAAAGCCCATGCGCAAGCCGGCAAAAGGACGACCCGGCAAGCCCGACCGCAAGAAGTAAGGCCGTTGGCGTAACCATATCCGGTTTAAATGTGCTGACCGCTTCCCTTGGAACGTCACACAACATATAGTTACGCCAACCAAATCGTGTTTGATCACGTCGAATAAGGGGCCTGGGGCGAATGGCGCATATTATTGTCGTCGGAAACGAAAAGGGTGGTGCAGGCAAATCCACCGTGTCCATGCATGTGGCAACAACCTTGGCCCGCCTCGGCCACAAGGTCAGCGTGCTGGATCTGGACCTGCGCCAGCGCTCCATGGGCCGCTACCTTGAAAACCGCCGCAAGTTCACCGAGGAAAACGAGCTTGAGCTGCCCCTGGTCGAAAGCCACGAGCTGCCTGAAATCGATCCCGAAACACTGAAACCCGGCGAAAACATCTATGACCATCGTTTGTCTGCGGCGGTGGCAACGCTTGAGCCGGACAATGACTTCATCCTGATCGACTGTCCCGGTTCGCATACCCGGCTGAGCCAGGTTGCGCATTCGCTGGCGGACACGCTGATCACCCCGCTGAACGACAGCTTCGTCGACTTCGATCTGCTTGCCCATATCGACCAGAAGGGCGAACGCATCCTTGGCCCGTCGGTCTACTCCGAAATGGTGTGGAACGCGCGCCAGCTGCGGGCGCAGGCCGGGTTGAAGCCCATTGACTGGATCGTGGTGCGCAACCGGGTCGGCACGCAGCGCATGGTCAACAAGGAAAAGATGGAACGCGCCATCAACCTGCTGGCCAAACGGATCGGCTTTCGCGTGGCGCCCGGCTTCTCCGAGCGGGTCATCTTCCGCGAATTGTTCCCGCGCGGCCTGACGCTGCTGGACCTCAAGGAAGTCGGCGTCAAGCAACTGAACATCTCAAACATCGCCGCGCGGCAGGAGCTGCGCGACATGATGAAGGCGCTGAACCTGCCTGACGTCGAAATCAGCATCTGAGCCCCTGCACCGGTCCCCGGCACAACCAGCAGGAACCGGTCAGTTCTGATAGATGGTGAACAGCTCGATGGGGGTGGAAATCCCCCTCAGCATATAGCGGCCCAATGACACCAGATCATGTGGTGAGGGATGGGCTGCACGCTGCACATGTTCCGACACGATGATGCTCTGCCCCACCGATCGGTGCATCCCCGATATGCGCGATGTCAGGTTGACCGTCGGCCCGATCACGGTGAAATCCAGCCGGTTCTCTGCACCGATATTGCCATACAGGATTTCCCCTGCGTGCAACGCCAGCGTGAACCCCGCCGTGGGCAGCCCCGCGGCGTCACGTTCTGCATTCAGCACCCGCAGCTTTTGCTGCAACTCGCTTGCCGCATTGAGCGCCGCGGCAGCATCCATATCAATGCTGCCCAGATCGAACATGCTGAGCACCCCATCCCCCATGAACTTGAGGATATTGCCACCATGCGATTGGATCGTGGCCACCACATGCGCGAAATAGTCGTTCAGCATCTCGATCAGGGCGGGTCCAGGGATCTGCTCGGCCAGGCTGGTGAACCCCTTGAGATCGAAATAGCAGATCACCGCGTCGATTTCGCGGGAGGAGCCGCGCTGGATTTCGCCCTTGAGCACCCTTTGGCCCGCATCCCGTCCCAGATAGACGCGCAACAGATCGCTGGCCATTTGACGGTTGGACGAAGATTTCAGCGCCAGCCCCAGATAGGGCATGACTGATCGGATGAGTTGAAGCTCTTCTTCGGCAAAGCCGCCCGGACGATCCGACGTCCAGGAGACCATGACCCCCTCCGGCGCCTCATTCGGGCCGGCGACACCTTCGTTCAAACGCTCGAATGGCAAGCCGGTGGCAAAATAGTCGGTTCCGCCGCGCGCTCTCAACTCCCCCAGCAGGGGAAATTCGTCATGGTTTTCGCCAGTGTCCAGCCGGGCCCGGAACTCATCCAAATCATTGGCCAGATAGTAGTAGAACGGACTGCGTAACCAGGCTTCGCGGGGGCTGTCCCGGTGTTCATATTCTTCCTGCGAGGCCCCGCCTTCGCGCGTCCAGTTGACCCCGAAACCGCCGAACTTGGGATGCAACGCACGCTGTGTCAGATGCAAACGCCAGAGCGGCAGCCCCATTTCCACAAGCCGCTCACAATAGCCCGTCAACAGCTCTTTGCGGCTGGCGCCCTGCAGCCCCTGATCCACCAGCCACGCGCTCAGCGTGCGGGCGGCCTCGGTCGGGGCGGGCAAAAAGCTTGGTTCGGCTACCATGTCAGTTCCTATTCACCCAATGGGATCCGTAGAGCATATGGGCATCTTTTTTGTTATCCGAAGACCCGCGTTCACCCTAGTCCATTCTAGCCAGACGTCGCAGCATCATTCGCAAGAGCGCGACCTCCCCCAAGGTGAACTGGGCCGACAGTTTCTGATCGTAGTCTTCGGCAACTGCCCGCAGATCCTTGTATGCCGCCTCCCCCGCAGGGGTGAGCTCCAGGTGCTCGGATCGGCGGTCACGCTCATCCCTGCGGCGGGTGACGAATCGCTTTTCAGACAGTTTCTGAACCGCGCGACTGATCTTGGTTTTGTGAATCGTTGCCCGCTCACCGATCTCTTTTGCGGTCATGCAACCATAGGTGCCAAGGTGAAACAGCACCCGCCATTCCGTCCGCAGCATGCCATAGCGATCCTTGTAAACCCTCTGAAAAGCCAGCGAACTTTCCTCGGCCGCCTGGTTCAGAAGAAAGGGCAGAAAATCCTGCAATTCGAAATCATCTTTTTGCGACATGTCGGCCTCCTCTCCCTTGTTAGTTACAAAACCAACTATTATCGACACAAGCAGGAAATGAAAGGAACGCGCGATGAACCGACCCGTTGAGCCGCACCAGATGGTCCAGGCCCCGTCCCTGGAAGGTCCTCATGCCGGCTATATGCCCGGTTTCGGCAATGATTTTGAGACCGAGGCGCTGCCCGGTGCCCTGCCCCAGGGCATGAACAGCCCACAGAAGTGCAACTATGGTCTGTATGGCGAACAGCTGAGCGGCACCGCCTTTACCGCCGATCCGCCCGAGCGGACCTGGTGCTATCGCATCCGCCCGTCGGTCAAACATTCGCACCGCTATACGAAGATCGATCTGCCCTATTGGAAATCTGCCCCTTGTGTTGATCCCGACGTGATCAGCCTGGGCCAGTACCGCTGGGACCCCGTTGCCCATTCGGACGAAAACCTAACCTGGCTGACCGGCATGCGCACCATGACGACCGCCGGCGATGTGAACACGCAGGTCGGCATGGCAAGCCATGTATACTTGGTGACGGAATCCATGGTGGACGACTATTTCTTCTCCGCCGACAGTGAACTGTTGGTGGTGCCGCAAGAGGGCCGCCTGCGCTTTGCCACGGAACTGGGTATCATCGACCTGGAACCGCAGGAGATCGCCATCATCCCGCGTGGTCTGGTGTACCGTGTCGAAGTTCTGGAAGGCCCGGCACGTGGCTTTGTCTGCGAAAACTACGGGCAGAAGTTCGAAATGCCGGGTCGCGGTCCGATTGGCGCCAACTGTATGGCCAACCCGCGCGACTTCAAGGCACCGGTTGCGGCGTTTGAGGACCGGGAGGTCCCGTCCACCGTCACCGTCAAATGGTGCGGCCAGTTCCACACCACGGAAATCGGCCATTCGCCCCTGGATGTGGTCGCCTGGCACGGCAACTACGCGCCGGTGAAATACGACCTCAAGGCCTATTGCCCGGTTGGCGCGATCCTGTTCGACCACCCCGACCCGTCGATCTTTACCGTGCTGACCGCGCCGTCGGGCGTGCCGGGCACCGCCAACATCGACTTTGTCCTGTTCCGCGACCGCTGGATGGTCGCCGAAAACACCTTCCGCCCGCCGTGGTATCACAAGAACATCATGTCCGAACTGATGGGCAACATCTACGGCCAGTATGACGCCAAACCTCAGGGCTTTGTCCCCGGCGGCATGAGCCTGCACAACATGATGCTGCCGCATGGTCCGGACAAGAACGCGTTCGAGGGCGCATCGAATTCGAACCTGGGTCCGGAGAAGCTGGAAAATACCATGTCCTTCATGTTCGAAACCCGCTTCCCGCAGCATCTGACCGCATTTGCAGCCAACGAAGCCCCGCTGCAGGATGACTACATTGACTGCTGGGCCGACATCGAAAAGAAATTCGATGGCACGCCCGGACTGAAGTGAGCCTGACATGAGCCCGGAAACCTGGATCACCTATGTCGGAACCGTCCTGCTGCTGATGAGCACGCCGGGTCCCAGCCAATTGCTGATGCTGTCGAACTCGGCCGCAAACGGGCTGGGACGCGGTATGTACACGGCGGCAGGCGATCTGACCGCGAACCTGCTGCAAATGCTGGCGGCGGGTCTGGGCTTGGCGGCGGTCATCGCCGCGTCTGCCCATGCGCTGACGGTAATCAAATGGCTGGGCGTCGCCTATCTGCTTTATCTGGGCGTTCGCATGATCCTGAAAGCGAAACCCGCGACGCAAGACCTGACAGCCCCTTTGGCCAGCCGCAAGGCGCTGTGGCTGCAAGGGTTCGTCACATCCGCCGCCAACCCCAAAGCCGTGGTGTTTTTCGCGGCCCTGTTTCCGCAATTCATCGATCCGGCTCTGGCGTTCTGGCCGCAGTTCATCCTGCTGTCGCTCACCTATCTGGTCATGGACGGCCTTTTCCTGACCGCCTATGGCGGCAGCGCCAGCTGGCTGGCCCAACGGCTCAAAGGCAAAGCCCGTCTTTGGCTTGACCGGATCGGTGGGGGCTTCATGATCGGAGCAGCGGTCATGCTGAGTTTGAAATCCATCCGCGTGAACACATAAATCAAAAGGAAAGCCATCGTGCCTCTTCTCAAATCCTGGGTGGCTTCGGCCAATGACGCCAACCACCCGTTCCCGCTGAACAACCTGCCCTATGGCGTCTTCTCGGTTGGCGACGACGATCCGCGCTGTGGCGTGGCGATCGGCGACATGATCCTGGACGTCACCAGTGCCGAAGCCGAAGGGCTGATCGATCTGGGCGATGAACCGCTCTTTGAAATGCCGTTCTGGAACGACCTGATGGAACAGGGCCCCGCCGTCTGGACCGCCCTGCGCGAGCGTCTGACCGCGCTGCTGGCCGAAGGCGCGGCCGAGCAGTCCAAGGTTGAGGCTCTGCTGGTTGCCGCAGCAGATGCCGAACTGCACATGCCCTTTGCTGTCAGCGAATACACCGACTTCTACGCCGGCAAGCAGCACGCCCAGAACATGGGCGCGATCCTGCGCGGCTCGCCCGATCTGCCGGCCAACTGGCTGCACATTCCGATCGGCTACAATGGGCGCGCCTCCTCGGTTGTCGTCTCGGGCACCCCGATCCACCGCCCCAATGGCCAAACCAAGGCCCCGGATGCCGACATGCCGTCCTTCGGGCCGTCCAAACGGCTCGATATCGAGCTGGAAATGGGCGCCATTGTCGGCACCGGGTCCGACTTCGGTCAGCCGATCACCGTCGATCAGGCGGATGCGATGATCTTTGGCTATGTGCTGCTGAACGACTGGTCGGCGCGCGACATCCAGGGCTGGGAATACCAGCCGCTGGGCCCGTTCCAGGGCAAGGCGTTCGGCACCTCGATCAGCCCCTGGATCGTGACCGCCGCTGCACTGGAAAGCTTCCGCGCGCCCACCCCGGCCCGCGACAAGGAACTGCTGCCCTACCTGAACGGATCCAAGGACGGCCTCTATGACATCGAGCTGGAGGTGCTGATGCAGCCCGAAGGCGCCGAGACCGCCTCCGTGATCGCCAAGACCAACTACAACCGCATGTATTACTCGGCCGCTGAACAGCTCTGCCACCACGCCATCGGCGGGTGCGAGATGAACACCGGCGACCTGCTGGGCTCAGGCACCATCTCCGGCCCTGTGCGCGAGGAATACGGATCTCTGATGGAACTCAGCTGGGCCGGGCGCGAACCCTTCACGCTGGACACCGGTGAAACCCGGGGCTTCATCGAAGACGGTGACACGCTGACCCTGCGCGGCAACGCCCGCGGCGATGGTTTCACCATCGGCTTTGGCGACTGCACCGGTAAAATCCTGCCCGCCGTCAACTGGCCCGAAATCTGAGGGTCTTCTTCTCGTTCAAAATACTCCCGCCGGAGGCGTCCCACCGGGCCTCTGGCGCAGCGTTCAAAGGAATACGAAATGGCAAAAGCATTCGCGTCCCAAGGGGACATGACGGAAAAGAAGATCACCTTCGATGAAATTGGCGAAGGGCTCTATGCGTTCACCGCCGAAGGCGACCCGAACTCGGGCGTCATCATCGGCGACGACAGCGTGATGATCGTCGAGGCACAGGCCACCCCGCGTCTGGCCAACAAGGTGATCGAATGCGTGCGCTCGGTCACCGACAAGCCGATCACCCATGTGGTGCTGACCCACTATCACGCGGTGCGCGTTCTCGGGGCCTCGGCCTTCAACGCTCAGCAAGTGATCATGTCCAACGCCGCCTACAACATGGTGCTGGAACGCGGCCAGGAAGACTGGGACAGTGAATTCCAGCGCTTCCCGCGCCTGTTCGAAGGCCACGAGTCGATCCCCGGCCTGACCTATCCCACCACCACCTTCACCGATCAGATGACCGTCTTCCTGGGCAAACGCCGGGTCGACATCAAACAGATCGGCCGCGCCCATACCGCCGGGGACGCGGTGATCCACGTCCCCGACCAGAACGTGATGTTCACCGGCGACATCGTCGAATACCACTCGGCCTGCTATTGTGGCGACGGGCATTTCGCCGACTGGGGCCAGACCCTGGACAATATCAAGGCCTATGACGTGGACGCGATTGCACCCGGTCGCGGCGACGCGCTGGTGGGCAAGGAGATGGTCAACAAGGCCATCGAGAACACCCGCGATTTCGTCGAAAGCACCTATCGCCCGGTTCAGCGCATCGCCGCACGCGGTGGCTCGCTGAAAGAGGCCTGGGACGCAGTGCGTGCGGAATGCGACCCCAAGTTCGCAGACTACGCGATCTACGAGCACTGCCTGCCCTTCAACGTTGCCCGCGCCTATGACGAAGCGCGCGGCATCGCACACCCCCGCATCTGGACCGCCCAGCGCGATCTGGACATGTGGGAAGCTCTGCAGGGCTAAATCCTGCACCGGGCGACTTTGATCCAGATCGTGTCGCCCTGAAACAAACGATGAGACCATGACCTCATCCGCCCGGCGCGGCCCCGCGCCGGGACACGAGAAAGGTGCGCCTGCCGCGCACGCCCACTCAGGGCCCCATTTCGGCCCCCAAATCGGGAGGAGAACCGATGAACAAGATTTTCGAAGTTCCCCTGTATCCGTATGAACGCCATGCGGATCAGGACGCGTCGACCCCGGCGCGCCACAAGGTAATCGTTGTAGGTGCAGGCCCCATCGGTCTGGGTGCCGCCATCGACCTGGCCCAACAAGGCATCGAGGTGCTGGTGCTGGACGACAACGACAAGGTCAGCTTCGGCTCGCGCGCGGTCTGCTACGCCAAACGCCCGCTAGAGATCCTGGACCGCCTGGGCTGTGGCCAGCCGATGGTCGACAAGGGTGTCGAATGGAACATCGGCAAGGTGTTCTTTGACGAGCGCCAGGTCTATGACTTCAACCTGCTGCCCGAAGAGGGCCACCAGCGCCCGGCCTTCATCAATCTTCAGCAGTATTATTTCGAAGAATACATGGTGAACCGGGTGCGCGAGCTGCAGGAGCAGGGCGCGCCCATCGAAATCCGCGGCCGCAACAAGGTCGAAGCGGTCGGCACCCACGACGATCACGTCAAGGTCGAGGTGGACACCCCCGAAGGGTCCTACACCGTCGAAGCCGACTGGCTGATCGCCTGTGACGGCGCCGGGTCCCCGATCCGCTCGATGATGGGCAAGGATTTCATCGGCCGCGTGTTCGAAGACAACTTCCTGATTGCGGATGTGATCATGGAGGCCGACTTCCCGACCGAACGCTGGTTCTGGTTCGACCCACCGTTCAACAAGGGCCAGTCCGCGCTGCTGCACAAACAGCCCGATGGCGTCTGGCGCATCGACCTGCAGCTGGGCTGGGACATTGACAAGGAACGCGAAAAACGCCCTGAAAATGTGATCCCGCGTCTGAAAGCCATGCTGGGCGAGGACGTCAAGTTCGAGCTGGAGTGGGTTTCGATCTATACCTTCCAGTGTCGCCGGATGGAGCAGTTCCGCCACGGTCGGGTGATCTTTGCCGGTGACAGCGCCCATCAGGTGTCGCCCTTTGGCGCCCGCGGTGCGAACTCGGGCCTTCAGGACACCGACAACCTGTGCTGGAAGCTGAAGCTGGTGATGGACGGCAAGGCGCCGGAAAGCCTGTTGGACAGCTATGATGTGGAACGGGTCCATGGCGCGGATGAAAACATCCTGAACTCTTCGCGCTCGACCGATTTCATCACCCCCAAGTCGGACATGTCCCGTGTCCTGCGTGACGCGGTACTGGACCTGAGCGAACACTATGAGTTTGCCCGTCCGCTGGTGAACTCGGGCCGTCTGTCGATGCCCTGCACCTATGATGGTTCGCCGCTGAACTCGGCCGATGCGCTGGATGGTCCGGCCCGCACGCGCCCCGGCTCTCCCTGCCCGGACGTGCCGCTGGGCGATGGGTATCTGCTGCCGAAACTGGGTGGCAAGTTCACCCTGCTGACCATCGACGCCGACGCCCCCGACGTGATCGAGGAAGACGGCATCGAAGTCACCCGCCTGGCTCTGTCGGTCAAGGATGATCCGACCCTGGCGCTGAAGCAGCGGTACCTTGGGGACAATGACAGTGGCGTCTATCTGATCCGTCCGGACCAGCATGTTGCCGCACGTCGCCCGTCCTTTGACGAAAACCAATTCCGCGCTGCCATCCGCCGCGCGACCGGAAAGGAATAAGCCAATGGCCGACCTGACCCTGACCCCGAACATCCCCGGTCCTGACGACTTCTATGCTGAACTGCTGTCGGTTCATGAAGGGCTGGAAAAATCCGATAGCGACGCGCTGAACGCGCGTCTGGTGCTGGTGCTTGCCAACCACATCGGGGACCGCGAGGTCCTGTCGCAAGCCCTTGCCGCCGCTGCATTGAAAAAGGACTGACACCTATGAAAATTGAAAAAATTCATCACGTTGCCTATCGCTGCAAGGACGCCAAGGAAACCGTTGAATGGTACGGCAAGATGCTGAACATGGATTTCATCCTGGCGATTGCCGAGGACCATGTGCCGTCGACCCACGAACCCGACCCCTATATGCACCTGTTCCTGGATGCGGGTGACGGTAACGTTCTGGCCTTCTTCGAACTGCCCACCAAACCGGAAATGGGCCGCGACCCGAACACCCCGATCTGGGTGCAGCACATCGCCTTCAAGGTGAAGGACCGCGCCACGCTGATCGAGTTCAAGGAGCATCTGGAAGCCAACGGCGTTGACGTGCTCGGCGTGACCGATCACTCGATCTTCCATTCGATCTACTTCTTTGATCCCAACGGCCACCGTGTGGAACTGGCCTGCCCGGATCCGGAAGAAGAAGCCATGCTGAAGCGCATGGATGAGGTGAAATGGGACATGCTGAACGAATGGTCGGTGACCAAGAAAGCCCCCAAACACGCCGATTGGCTGCACGCCAAAGAGCTGAACAAAGAGGTCTGAACTGCTTAGCATGGCAAGCGTTTTCAGATATGCATGACAGACCGGCCTTTCTCTGGGGCCGGTCTTTTTCTGACAGGGGCAAGAGAATGACCAAAACGATCCTTTACGACTACTGGCGCTCTTCGGCGAGCTATCGGCTGCGCATAGCGCTGAACCTGGCCGGCATCGACTATCAGGCGATCTCGATCGACTTGACCAAAGGCGAGCAGCGCTCGGAGGCGCATCTGGCCCGCAACCCGCAGGGGTTTGTTCCTGTGCTGGAGATCGACGGTCTGCGCCTGACCCAGTCGTTGGCGATCCTCGATTATCTTGATCAGACCCGTAACCTGGGGCTGCTGCCTGCCGACCCGGCAGAACGCGCACAGGTTCAGGCGCTGGCCCATTCCATCGCCGTGGACATCCACCCGGTCTGCAACCTGCAGGTCGCGCGCCATGCCACCGGTCTCAGCAGCGGGGCTGAGGGGATGCCCGGCGACTGGATGAAACACTTCATCCGCCCAGGCCTGCAAGCGTTTGAGGCCCTGTTGGGTCAGTGGAGGCAAACCCCGTTTTGCACCGGCGACACCCCCGGTCTGGCAGATATCTGCCTGATGCCGCAGATCTACAACGCCCGCCGGTGGGAGGTGGAAATCGCCGATCTGCCGCGCCTGTTGGCCGTCGAAGCGGCCTGCGCTGACCACCCGGCCTTTGCCGCCGCCTATCCGGACGCAGTGCAACCCTGAAGCTTTGCCTATTCGTGGCTTCGATAAAATCTGTGTCCCGCCCTCTGGACAGCGGTCGGGGAAGTCCCCTTACTGGCCGCAAGAACACAAGGGAGGGCGCACAATGGCGCATGGTTATGAAAGCGGGCGGCTGAATCTGCCTTTTGTGGGGATCTGCACCTTCGGCAAATACCCCTATGTCCAGGACTGGGACACTATCGAGGCCGATGTCGCCGTGCTGGGCGCGCCGTTCGATTTCGGCTGTCAGTGGCGGTCGGGCGCGCGCATGGGACCGCGCGGGATCCGCGAAGCATCGACCCTGTTCTCCTTCGGCCATGCCGGCGCTTATGATTTTGAGGATGACGTCACCTATCTGGACCCCTCCAAGGTGACAATTGTCGACATCGGTGATGCGGACATCGTGCATACCGACACCATGAAAAGCCATGCCAACATCGAGCACGGCGTGCGCAAGATCCTGAAATCCGGTGCCATCCCGGTGGTGATGGGGGGCGACCACTCGGTCAATATCCCCTGCATCAACGCCTTCGACGATCAGGAACCAATCCACGTGGTGCAGATCGACGCGCATCTGGATTTCGTCGATGAACGCCACGGCGTGCGCTATGGCCACGGCAACCCGATGCGCCGTGCGGCTGAAAAGGACTATGTCACCGGACTGACCCAGATCGGCATCCGCAACGTGTCGTCCACCGCGCGCGACGGGTACGAAGACGCCCGCGCCATGGGCTCGGACATCCAGTCGGTGCGCCATGTGCGCAAGATGGGGACCGAGGCAATGCTGGAGCGGATCCCGGCGGGCAAGCGCTATTACCTGACCGTTGATATCGACGCCTTCGATCCGTCCATCGCTCCGGGCACCGGAACACCCAGCCACGGCGGGTTCCAGTACTACGAAGTGCTGGAGCTGATCGACGGGCTGACCAAACGCGGTGACATTGTCGGCATGGATCTGGTCGAGGTTGCTCCGGATTACGACACCACCGGCACCACTTCGATCCTGGCAGCACAGCTGATGATGAACACCATCGGCCGCATCCTGCACAACCGGGACAAATAAGCCTCAGGGCTGGCCGAGGGCCTCGATCAGGTCCTCGACCAGCCTGCGCCGACGGCGCGAGGCGGTGAAGCTGTCGGGCCAGGTCAGCCAATAGCCGTCCGTGCAGGTAAGTTCAGGCGCGTCGACCAGAGCCAGCTGCCCGGTTGCCAGCATTGAACGCGCCAACACCTTCGATCCCAGCACCACCCCCTGCCCCAGCCGCGCCGCACGCAACGCGTGGCCCATGGAATCGACGCTCAGCCCTCCGGGCTCGGGGGCTTCCATGCATGCCGCCCGCGCCCAATCTTGCCAGCCGGGGCGTTCACCGCGCAGCTCAATCGCCGGGGCGGACTGCCATGCTACGGCATCCAACCCCACCGGCATCATGGGTTGCAGCACCTCGGTATGCAGCAGATGCGCCTTGCGTCCGGCCCAGTCCCCACGCCCATACCGCAACTGCAACGCCGCTGGTTCTTCGGCAAAGGCCGACCGCAACGGCACGGAATCGGTGACAAACCGCAGCCCCGGATGCGCCTCCAGAAACGGGGTCAGGCGCGGCAGCACCAGGGTGTCCAGATGCGAAGACAGCGCCGCCAGCCGGATCTCTCCCGGGCTTTTGCCAAACAGGTCCGCCGTCCCCTGCTCCAGCGTCCGCAATGTGTCCTGCACCAGCGGCAGATAGCTTTCGCCGTCCACCGTCAGCGTGACCCCGCGCGCGCCACGGGAAAAAAGTTGCCGTCCCAGCCAGCTTTCCAGGTTGCGGATGCGCTGACTGATGGCGGCCTGGGTCGCGCCCAGCTCATCCGCGGCGGCGGTGAAATTGCCATGTCGCCCAGCGGCTTCGAAGACGCGCAGCCAGTCCAGCGGAGGCAGTCCGGTCTGTTTCTTTGGTTGAGGCATTAGATTTTCCGGGCCTTAACATGCAAAAGAATTAGTTCTTTTAATGGCAATTCATGGCTAGATCCGCAAGCAGAACGAACCAGGCCAATCGGAGACCCAGCAATGCCCAGTTCCGTTACCCTTGATGCCACCGGCAATGTCCTGACACTGGACCATGACGGCGCGACCTACCGCTTTCACGCCGTCTGGCTGCGCGACAATGCGCTGGACCCCGACACCCGCGCGCCGGGCAACGGGCAGCGGCTGATCACCATCGGCGACATTCCCGAAGGCGTCAGCCTCTCCGCTGCGGCCATGGACGGCGACAGCGTGACAGTCACCTTCCAGCCCGAAGGCAAGACCGTCAGCTATCCCTGTGCCTGGCTGGCGCAGAATGCCTATGACCGCGACCAGCGCAGCGATCTGGGCTGGATGGATGACACGGTCACCACCTGGGACAGCAGCCAGGAGGCACCAAGCTTTGACTGGGCCGATGTGCAGCAGGGCGGCGCATCCAAACGTGACTGGCTGGCCGCCGTGGCCCGGCTGGGCTTTGCCAAGCTCACCAACGGCCCCACCACGGAAGGCGCGCTGACCGATGTGGCCGATATGTTCGGCTATGTGCGCGAAACCAATTATGGCCGCTATTTTGAAGTGCGGACCGAGGTGAACCCCACCAACCTCGCCTATACCGGGCTAGGGCTGCAAGCCCATACCGACAACCCTTATCGCGATCCGGTGCCGTCGCTGCAGATCCTCTATTGCCTTGAAAACTCGGCCGAAGGCGGCGACAGCATCGTGGTTGATGGCTTCCGCGCGGCCGAGCGGCTGCGCGACGACAACCCCGAAGGCTTCGCGCTGCTGGCCGGATATCCGGCGCGGTTCGAATACAAGGGATCCGATGGTGTCTGCCTGCGCTCGCGCCGCCCGATGATCGAACTGTCGCCCGATGGCCAGCTGATCGGCATCCGGTTCAACAACCGCTCCTCGGCGCCCTTTGTCGATGTGCCGTTCGACAAGATGGAAGCCTATTACGCCGCCTACCGTCAGCTGGGCGACTATATCGACGATCCGGAAATGGGCGTGGCGTTCAAACTGGAGCCGGGTGAGAGCTTTATCGTTGATAACACCCGCGTGCTGCACGCGCGCAAGGGCTATTCCGGCGCAGGATCGCGCTGGTTGCAGGGCTGCTACGCTGACAAGGACGGGCTGCTGTCCACCCTTGCGGTGTTGTCGGACGTGCGGGAGGCCGCAGAATGAGCGCGCCTGATTATTCGACCCTGACACGGGACAATATCGTCGCTTTCCTGGGCGACATCTTCGACCGTCGCGGCGGTGAGGAGTATCTGGGCGAGCCGGTCACCATGGCCGAACACATGCTGCAGGGCGCGACCATCGCCGAACAGAACGGCCAGGACGAAATCATCATCGTTTCAGCCCTGCTGCACGACATCGGTCACTTCACCAGCGAATTCGGCACCTTCACCATGGACGACACCGAAGACCGCTATCACGAAGAGGCCGGTGCCAAGGTGCTGGAGGAGTTCTTCCCCTCCGTCGTCACCGATTGCGTGCGCTACCACGTGGCGGCGAAACGCTACCTCTGCGCCACCAAGCCCGAGTATTTCAAACGGCTGAGCGAAGCGTCGATCCATTCGCTGAACCTGCAGGGCGGGCCGATGAATGCCGATGAGGTGGCAGAATTCGAAGCAAACCCGAACCTCAAGGAGATCATCGCGGTGCGCTATCTGGATGAGGCCGGCAAGCGGGCGGACATGGAGACGCCGGATTACTGGCACTTTGCGCCGATGGTGCAACGCATCGTTGATCAGCACTTCGACGGCTGACCCCGCAAGACACAACTGAAGGGCGTTATGGCACGCCCTTCAGCTTGGCAAAGCACTGCGTCAGGCGCTTGGCCTCTTGCTCCAATCCGAACGGAGCATTGATGATGAACATGCCCGACCCGACCATGCGGTGCCCTTCGCGCACCGGAGGGAAGGACACCTCGTGGCTCAGTACTTTGGGGAAGCCTGCGGCGCGCAACTTCTTGATCATTGGCGCCTGCGCCCCGTTGGTCAGGATCGGATACCACAGCGCGATCACGCCCACGTTCCACTTGCGATGCAGCTGACCGATCAGCCCGGGCAGCTTGTCGTAGTCGGATTTCACTTCGTAACTGGGATCAATCAACAGCACCCCCCGGCGCGGCTCTGGCGGGCAGATCGATTGCGCCATTTCGAACCCATCCTGACGATAGACGCGCGCCCGCAGCCCCAAGGCACTGTCCAGCGCCTGATGTTCCTGCGGATGCAGCTCTGCCAGGTGCATCCTATCCTGCGGACGCAACAACGCCGCCGCCAGCGCCGGGGACCCGGGATAGGCATCCGCGCCCAAGTCATCGCGGGTCTGCGCAATGGCCCGCGCATAGGGGTGGTCGGCGGCAAACCAATCATTCACCGACAGGATCCCGGCCCGCGCCTCGGCCGTTTTCTGCGCCTCTTCGGTATCCAGATGATAGACCCCGCGCCCCGAATGGGTTTCCAGATAGGTCAACGGCTTGGGTTTGCGCGTCATGTAGTCCAGAAGAACGCTCATCAGCGCGTGTTTCTGCACATCCGCCAGGTTTCCCGCGTGATAGATGTGTTGATAGCTCAGCATCGCTGGGATCCCCGGTTCTCTGCGTTAACTCAAGCTCATGGCCGATACCGTGCCTGCTTGGCAAGTATGCGTGTTGGCCATTGTCCAGCACCCTTTTCGGAATCCGGCGGATATACGCTGATTAACTCCTGCTTGGGCCTTTCCCAACACGTGAGCGCCGCCTATAAGACCTGCGGGCCGCATTCCATCCAGAATCGCGGTCCCAAATGACATTTCTTCTGGGATCTGAAATCTATGCTGGGAAATCTGGGCGGACTATTTACGTCTGACATGGCCATCGACCTGGGCACTGCGAATACGCTGGTCTATGTCAAAGGGCGTGGCGTAATCTTGTCGGAGCCGTCCGTGGTTGCCTATCACGTCAAGGATGGCGTCAAGAAAGTGTTGGCCGTCGGCGAAGACGCAAAGATGATGCTGGGCCGGACGCCCGGATCCATCGAAGCAATCCGCCCCATGCGCGAAGGCGTGATTGCCGACTTCGACACCGCCGAAGAAATGATCAAGCATTTCATTCGCAAAGTTCACAAGCGGTCGACCTTCTCGAAGCCGAAGATCATCGTCTGCGTGCCCCATGGCGCGACACCGGTTGAAAAACGGGCGATCCGCCAGTCGGTTCTTTCGGCGGGGGCGCGTCGCGCCGGTCTGATTGCAGAACCCATTGCCGCGGCCATCGGGGCCGGCATGCCGATCACCGACCCGACCGGCAGCATGGTTGTCGACATCGGCGGCGGCACCACCGAAGTTGCGGTTCTGTCGCTGGGCGACATCGTCTATGCGCGCTCTGTTCGTGTGGGCGGCGACCGCATGGACGAGGCCATCATCTCTTACCTGCGCCGCCAGCAGAACCTGCTGGTGGGTGAATCCACCGCTGAACGCATCAAGACCTCCATCGGCACCGCGCGCATGCCCGACGACGGGCGTGGCCAGTCGATGCAGATCCGCGGCCGCGACCTGCTGAACGGCGTTCCGAAGGAAATCGAGATCAGCCAGGCCCAGGTGGCCGAGGCACTGGCCGAACCGGTCCAACAGATCTGTGAAGCGGTGATGACCGCGCTGGAAACCACTCCGCCTGATCTGGCGGCTGACATCGTGGATCGCGGTGTCATGCTGACCGGTGGCGGTGCGCTGCTGGGGGATCTGGATCTGGCCCTGCGCGAACAGACCGGGCTGGCCGTTTCGATTGCCGATGAAAGCCTGAACTGCGTGGCCCTGGGCACTGGCAAGGCACTGGAATACGAGAAACAGCTGCGTCACGCGATTGACTACGACAGCTAAGGCGCGCACCCTTTGGGCCACCTGACCACCCCGGAAGGATCACTTTGGCCAGAGACCGCTCACAGCGTGAAGACTATGGGACCCCGCTCCGACGCCTGCTGATCGGGGTGCTCTGCCTGTTGCTGGCTGCCATCTTTGTTGTGTGGCGGATCGACAGCCCGCGGGTCGAGCGCTTTCGCGCACAGGTGATCGACAAGGTCGTGCCCAGCATGGATTGGGCCATGGTCCCGGTGACGGGCACCATCAACCTGGTTCGCGATTTCCAATCCTATCGCCGTCTGGCTGAACAGAACCGTGAGCTGCGGTCCGAACTGCGCCAGATGCAGGCCTGGAAAGAAGCCGCGCTTCAGCTGGAACAGGAAAACGCCCGGCTGCTGGATCTGAACAAGGTTCGGCTGGACCCGCGCCTGACCTATATCACCGGCGTGGTGATGGCGGACAGCGGATCGCCCTTCCGCCAGTCCGTGCTGCTGAACGTGGGCGCACGTGACGGTGTGCGCGATGGCTGGGCCGCGATGGACGGGATCGGTCTGGTCGGTCGGATTTCCGGAACCGGTGACAACACCGCGCGGGTCATCCTGCTGACCGACGCGGCAAGCTCGGTGCCTGCCCTGATCCAACCTTCGGGCCAGACCGCGCTGATCGCCGGGGACAATACATCCGCCCCCGTAATCGACTTCCTTGAAAATGCCGATCTGGTTCGCCCGGGGGACCGGGTAATCAGCTCAGGTGACGGGGATGTCTTTCCGGCTGGTCTGCTGATCGGACAGGTCGCAGCAGACCCTTCCGGCCGCCTGCGCGTGCGCCTGTCCGCTGATTACGAACGGCTGGAATTCCTGCGCGTTCTGCGTCACCACGGGATCGAAGCCATCGAAGATCCGGGCAACATCGTCGCCCCGCCCGCCAATTCCCAGGTCCCGCCCCTCCGGCCCGAAGCGACGATCGGAGCCTCCAATGGCTAGCACCGCGCCTTCCCGGATCTGGGGCATGCGAATGGCCTTTCTTGGAATTTGCCTGCTGATCATCTTTTTCCACCTCCTGCCGCTGGACACGCTGCCGCGACGCTGGGCGCCGCCGGACCTGTTGTTGTGTCTGGTGTTCTCGTGGAGTGTCCGGCGCCCCGATTTTGTCCCGGTTGCGTCGGTTGCGGGGATCATGCTGCTGGGGGATCTGCTGTTTCACCGCCCCCCCGGACTGCTGGCCCTGCTGGTGGTAATCGGAAATGAATATATGCGCCGCCAGTCTGGGCATAGCCGTGACTTGAGCTTTATGGGGGAATGGGTGACTGCCGCCGCCACGATCACCGTGATCACCATTGCCAACCGTCTGGTGTTGGGGGCGACAGGGGTTCAACAGGCCGCCCTTGGGCTTATCCTTATTCAGATGATCATGACAGTGTTCGCCTATCCTCTGGTTGCCCTGGTCAGCCAGAACCTGCTTGGGGTCCGACGCCTGGCCCCCTCGGACCTTGATGCCATGGGGGTCCCGCGATGAAACGGAGCGCCAAAGACCTGGAAGCCACCCATCGCACGTTCAGCCGCCGCGCTCTACTGCTGGGCGGGGCGCAGGTGCTGTTTGCGGGCGGGTTGGCGATGCGGATGCGCTATTTGCAAGTGGATCAGGCCGATCAGTTCCGCCTGCTTGCGGAAGAAAACCGGATCAACATCCGCCTGATCCCACCGGCACGAGGCGAGATTTTTGACCGGAACGGCATTGTACTGGCCCAGAACACCCCCTCCTACCGCATCTCCATCGTCCGCGAGGACGCCGGTGACGTGGACGCGGTGATCGCCAAGCTGCAAACCCTGCTAGAACTGGACCCCGAGGACCTGGAACGCGCGCGCGCCGAAATGCGACGCAGCCCGCCCTTCCTGCCTGTGACGCTGGCCGATCAGATCGGCTGGCATGAGATTTCCAAAGTGGCCGTGAACGCGCCTGCGCTGCCCGGCATCACGCCCGAGGTTGGCCTGACACGGGTCTATCCGCAGCGCGACGACTTTGCCCATGTGGTTGGATATGTCGGACCTGTCAGCGACTACGATTTGAACCAGATCGAAGACCCTGAACCGATCCTCAGGATCCCGCGGTTCCAGATCGGCAAGGTCGGGCTGGAAGCCAAGAACGAGGATCAGCTGCGCGGCAAGGCCGGCGCCAAACGCGTGGAGGTGAACGCCACCGGCCGCGTCATGCGCGAACTGGACCGCCGCGAAGGGGAAACCGGCGCGGATACACAGCTGACCGTCGACAGCGATCTGCAAGGCTATGTGCAGGCGCGGCTTGGACGCGAAAGCGCCAGCGCGGTTGTGATTGATTGCGAAACCGGCGATTTGCGGGCAGTTGTCTCGGCCCCCAGCTTCGATCCCAACCTGTTTGTGCGGGGCATCTCGGTCAAGGATTACCGGGCGCTGACGGAAGACCCTTATCGTCCGCTGGCCAACAAGTCGGTACAGGGCACCTATCCGCCCGGCTCGACTTTCAAGATGATCACCGCGCTGGCCGCTCTGGAAGCGGGCATTGTCGGCACCGAAGAAACCGTCTGGTGCCCCGGCCATCTGGAGGTATCGGGCCGCAAGTTCCACTGTTGGAAACGCGCCGGGCATGGACATGTCGACCTGCTGAACTCGCTGAAACAGAGCTGTGACGTCTACTATTACGATCTTGCTCTGAAGGTTGGCATCGACAAGATTTCGGACATGGCAAAGCAGTTCGGACTGGGCATCAAACATGATCTGCCGATGTCAGCCGTGGCGCGGGGCCTGGCCCCGAACCGGGACTGGAAACAGCAGGTTCATGATCAGGACTGGCTGGTCGGGGATACCGCAAACGCCTCCATCGGCCAGGGCTACATGCTGGCCTCGCCGCTGCAACTTGCAGTCATGACCGCACGCCTGGCCACCGGGCGGGCGGTTACGCCACGCCTTGTCAAATCGATCAACGGGATCGAACAGCCCGATGGCGCGGGCGAACCGATGGGTCTGAACGAAAACAACCTGCGCAATGTCCGGCGTGCTATGTACGCGGTCAGCAATGACCGCCGCGGGACCGCCTATGGATCGCGCATCATCGAAGACACCTTTCGGATGGCGGGCAAGACCGGCACCAGCCAGGTCCGCAACATCACCGCCGCCGAACGCGCCGCGGGCGTTATCCGCAACGAAGACCTGCCCTGGGAACGTCGCGACCACGCGCTCTATGTCTGCTTCGCCCCCTATGACAAACCGAAATATGCCGTTGCGGTTGTGGTGGAACATGGCGGAGGCGGATCCAAGGCCGCCGCACCGATCGCACGCGATGTGATGTTGCAGGCGCTCTACGGCGATACCCCGCCGCTTGCGGCCTATCCCAAGAAGGACCGCAGCCGGATCAAGGCACAGCAGGAACGGCTGAAACGCGAACGCCTGCGGGCCAATTCCGATGCGAGCGATCAGGCATGAGCTATCTTGAGTATCAGGCCAAATACACGCCGTCGGGCTTGCGCAAGATCCTGTATCTGAACTGGCCCTTGGTCCTGCTGCTGGTGTCCGTTGCCAGTGTCGGGTTTCTGATGCTCTATTCCGTGGCCGGGGGATCCTTCACGCCATGGGTGGAACCACAGATCAAGCGCTTTGCTCTGGGCATGACCGTGATGTTCCTGGTGGCCATGGTGCCCATCTGGTTCTGGCGAAACATGGCCGTGCTGGCCTATATCGGCGCTCTTGCGTTGCTTGTGGCGGTGGAATTCGTTGGCACGGTCGGCATGGGCGCGCAGCGCTGGATCGACCTCGGCTTCATGCGGTTGCAACCTTCCGAGCTGATGAAGATTACCCTGATCATGCTGCTGGCCGCCTATTATGACTGGCTTCCGGGGGAAAAGACCTCGCGCCCGGTGTGGGTGCTGTTCCCGGTATTCCTGATCCTCTTGCCCACATTCCTTGTGCTGCGCCAGCCCGACCTTGGGACGTCGATCCTGTTGATCACGGCCGGCGGCGGGCTGATGTTTCTGGCCGGCGTTCACTGGGGCTATTTTGCTGCGGTGATTGCGGCCGGTGTGGGTCTGGTGACGGCGGTCTTCCAAAGCCGGGGCACCGATTGGCAGCTGCTGAAGAACTATCAGTACCGCCGGATTGACACCTTTCTGGATCCGGCGTCCGACCCGCTGGGGGCGGGTTATCACATCACCCAATCCAAGATCGCGCTGGGGTCCGGAGGCTGGACCGGGCGCGGCTTCATGCAGGGCACACAATCCCGCCTGAACTTCCTGCCGGAAAAGCACACCGACTTCATCTTCACCACGCTGGCCGAGGAGTTCGGTTTTATCGGCGGCTTCTCGCTGCTGGGGCTCTATATCCTGATCATCCTCTTCTGCGTCGTGACCGCGCTGGCGACCAAGGACCGGTTCTCTTCGCTTGTCACGCAGGGCGTGGCGCTGACCTTCTTCCTGTTCTTTGCCGTCAACATGTCGATGGTCATGGGGCTGGCCCCGGTGGTGGGCGTGCCGCTGCCGCTTGTGTCTTATGGCGGGTCCGCCATGCTGGTTTTGCTGGCGGCTTTCGGCCTTGTGCAGAGCGCCCATATCCACCGCCCCCGCTAACGAAAAAACGGACAAGTCATGACCATCAACGTGCTGTTTTCCGCTCGCGACGCCCTCTGGCCGGTGTATCAGCCCCTGCTCAGCGACGGGTTGAGCGCCGCCGGGCTGGACGTTCGGCTGGGCCGCGACTTCGCCCCAGACGACGTCGACTATGTCGTCTACGCCCCCAACTCTGCCCTGCAGGACTTCGCGCCCTACACCCGCCTGAAAGCAGTGCTCAGCCTGTGGGCCGGGGTGGAACAGATCGCGGGCAATGCGACCCTGACGGTACCGCTGGCGCGTATGGTGGACCATGGGCTGACGCAGGGGATGACGGAATGGGTGGTGGGCCATGTGCTGCGCTATCACCTGGGCATGGACGCCCATATCGTGAACCCGGAACACGCGTGGACACCGGTTGCCCCACCGCTGGCACAGCAACGCCATGTCACCATCCTGGGCCTGGGCGCACTGGGGCAGGCCGCGGCGCGGACGCTGGCGGACCTGGGCTTTCAGGTTTCAGGCTGGAGCCGCACCGCCCGGGATCTTCCCGGCGTCACCTGCCATCATGGGGACGCAGGTCTGCAAGACGCGCTGGCCAGGGCAGAGATCCTGGTCTTGCTGCTGCCCGATACCCCCGCAACAGAGAACATCCTGAACGAAACCTCGCTGGGCTGGCTGCCCAAGGGCGCACATCTCATCAACCCGGGCCGTGGCCCGCTGATCGATGACGAATCCCTGCTGGCCGCGCTTGACGCCGATCACATCGCCCATGCAACGCTTGATGTCTTCCGCACGGAACCCTTGCCGCAAGAGCACCCTTATTGGGCGCACCCCAAGGTCACCGTGACCCCGCATATCGCATCAGAGACACGGCCTGAAACGGCGGCGCAGGTGATCTGTGAAAACATCCGCCGGGGGGAGAGTGGTGAGCCACTCCTGCATCTGGTCAACCGCGCGCTTGGGTATTGAACCAGAACGGGCCGGAAGGGTGAACCCCCCTTCCGGCCCATGTTCTTCATTAAAGGCGCACCCATACGCCGCCAGTCCGCGCCCTTTCAACAGCGCTTCCACCCCCGGCAGACGACCCCGGAACGCGGTATACAGCTCTGCCGGGTCCTGTGACCCACCAGTAGACAGGATGAAGCTTTCAAGCGCTTCTGCCTTTTCCGCGTCAAAGGCGCTTCCGGCCTCTTCGAACGCGGCAAACGCATCTGCATCCATCACTTCGGACCACATGTAGCTGTAGTAGCCAGAGCTATAGCCATCCCCGGCAAAGACATGGGCAAAATGCGGTGTCGCGTGTCGCATGGTGATCGCCGAAGGCATGCCGATCTGCGCCAGCACCTCGGACTGAGTGGCCATCGGATCGCTTGGCGCGGCTCCATCGTGGAAGGCCAGATCGACCAGGGCCGACGCCACATATTCCACGGTCTGGAACCCCATGTCGAAGGTCGCGGCCCCCAGGACCTTTTTCAGCATGTCGCCCGGCATCGGGTCCCCGGTTTCCACGTGGGTGGCAAACTCCGCCAGAACCTCGGGCACTTCCAGCCAGTGTTCATAAAGCTGGCTGGGCAGTTCCACGAAGTCGCGCGCAACAGACGTGCCCGAGATGCTCTCATAGGTGACATTCGACAGCATCTGGTGCAGCGCATGGCCGAATTCGTGGAACAGCGTGCGCGCATCGTCATAGGACAGCAATGCCGGATCGCCCTTGGCAAAGTTGCAGACGTTGATCACAACCGGCGTCTGAACCTCGGGGAAACGCGCCTGCTGGCGCATGGCCGAACACCAGGCACCTGACCGTTTCGATCCGCGGGCAAAGTAATCGCCGATGAACACCGCGATGTGCTCCCCTCCGCGCGTGACATTCCAGGCACGGCAATCGGGGTGGTAGAGCGGCTGATCCAACGGCGTGAATTCCAGCCCGAACAACCGGTTGGCACAGGCAAAGGACGCCTCGATCATCCGGTCAAGCTGCAGGTAAGGCTTCAGCTCGGCCTCATCCAGATCATGCTCTGCCTTGCGCCGCTTCTCAGCGTAGTAGCGCCAATCCCAAGGCTGCAGATCCCCGTTCACGCCATCCTCCTGCATCAGGCGCGTCAGCACGGCTGCGTCTTCTTCGGCCCGTGTCTTGGCCGGCTCCCAGACATCCATCAGCAACTTGCGCACGGCATCTGGCGTCTTGGCCATCTCGGTTTCCAGCTTGTAGGCCGCGAAAGTGTCATAGCCCAGCAGTTTGGCACGCTCTTCACGCAGGTGCAGGATCTCCCGGGCGATGTCCCGGTTGTCCGTCTCCCCCCCATTTGCGCCACGGCGGGCCCAGGCCTGAAAGGCGATCTCACGCAGGTCACGCCGGGGCGAAAACTGCAGAAACGGGGTGATCAGCGATCGCGCCAGGGTGATCACCGGCCCTTTCGCGCCCTTCTCTTCTCCGGCAGCGCGGGCCGCGTCGACCACGAAATCCGGCAGCCCTTCCAGACCGTCCTCATCCAGCTCCATGTACCAGTTGCGCTCATCCGCCAGCAGGTTCTGGGTGAAGTCGGTGCCCAGCACCGCCAAGCGCGACTTGATCTCCTGCATGCGGGCGTCTTCATCCCCTTCCAGCGCCGCGCCGCCCCGCACGAAATTGCGGTGGGTCAGCATCAGCACCCGGGCCTGCTCGGGCGTCAGCTCCAACTGATCGCGCTGCTCCCAGACCGCCCGAACCCGGGCAAACAACGCCTTGTTGGCGGTGATCTGCGAAAAATGCGCCGCCAGCTTGGGCGAAAACTCCCGTTGCAGTGCTTCGCGCTTGGGATTGCTGTCCGCGCCCGCAACCGTAAAGAACACAGACAAGACCTGATCCAGAGCCCGCGACGGCGTTTCCAGTGCTCCGATCACATTGTGAAAGCTGGCAGGGTCGGGATTGTTGGCAATCGCTTCAATATCCCGCGCATGAGCGGCCAGCGCCTCCTCCAGAGCGGGTTCAAAATCTTCATCGGAAATCTGGTCAAACGGGGCCAGGCCAAAAGGCGTGTCCCAGTCATTCAACAACGGGTTTGTCATGCACGGCGTCTCCTTTGAAGCAGAGTTTAGTGCTTCTTCGGGGAGGTGCAATCAGGCTTGCGTGAGCGAATAAATGACACCAGTGTACAGACAGAAAACAGGGAGGGCGCCATGACCAAGGGCAACGTGTTTCAAGGGATCCAGACCACGGCGATTCATGCGGGGGAAGGTCCTGATCCGGCCACCGGCGCATCAGCCCCACCGCTGCATATGTCCTCCACTTTCGTGACCGATGATGTGGCTGGTTTCTCCGCCCATGACCTGACACCGGACAGCCCTTATCTGTATGCCCGCTGGACCAATCCCAACGTCGCCTCGCTGGAGGCGAAGATCGCGGCCCTGCAAGGGACAGAGGCCTGTTTGTGCACCGCGTCGGGCATGGCCGCTGCGACGGCGATTTTTCTGACCTTCCTGTCGGCGGGGGATCACGTCATCGTCTCTGACGTGTCCTATGCCGGCGTGGCCGAACTGGCCCGTGACACATTGCCAAGGCTGGGGATCGACGTCAGCACCGTGAACCTGTCGGATCTGGCGGCGGTGGCGGATGCGATCCGGCCAAACACCCGGCTGATCCATTCCGAAAGCCCGGTGAATCCGATCCTGCGTCTGACTGATCTGGCGGCGATTTCGCGACTGGCCCATGACAACGGAGCCCTGCATTCCTGCGATGCCACTTTTGCCTCTCCGCTTGGCATGGACACCGTCGCGCTGGGGATCGACCTGGTGATGCATTCGATCACGAAATACATAGGCGGGCACGGGGACGCGGTCGGCGGCGCTGTTGCGGGTCGGGCCGAACTGATCAGCAAGATACGCCTGGAAGCGGCCATTCATCACGGCGGGATCCTGTCGCCCTTCAACGCCTGGCTGATCGGACGCGGTATGGCCACCCTGCCACTGCGGATGAAGGCCCATGCCGCCGGGGCACAGGCGGTTGCCGAATGGCTGGAGGCCCATCCCAACGTCGTGCGGGTGATGTATCCGGGCCTGCCCTCCCACCCTCAGGCCGAACTGGCCCAGGCGCAGATGTCCAACATGTCAGGGATGATCAGCTTTCAGGTGGGCGATGCAGCCGCCGGCGCGGCGATTGCCCAGGACATGATCGAAAAGCTGCGGGTCATCCACTATGCGGTCTCGCTTGGGCACCACCGCTCGTTGATTTTCTGGATGGAAACTGCCGGCTTGATGGGCAGCTCCTTCCGGCTGACAGCCGCGCAGGAAGAGAACTATCGCAGCTATGCCGGCGACGGCATTTTCCGCCTATCGGTCGGCCTGGAAGATGCCGAAGACCTGATCGCGGATCTGGACCGGGTGCTGTAACCCCGGTCCGTCATACAGGGTGTGGGGTCAGTGGGCCCCACCGCAAACCGGGCAATCGGACCGCTTGGACAGGCGGATCTTGCGGGTTTCACCATAAAGACCATCGTAGATCAGCATCTCACCGCGCAGCACGGAACCGGCCCCGGTGATCAGCTTGACCGCCTCGACCGCCATCATCGTACCCACAACACCGGGCAAGGGGCCGATCACCCCAGCCTCGGAGCAGGACGGCGCAAGTCCCGGCGCCGGGGCCTCGGGAAAGATGCATTGGTAACACGGCCCGTCTGTCTTGGGATCAAAGACACTAAGCTGCCCTTCCCATTGGGACAGGGCGCCGGAAATCAGCGGCTTGCCCAGCGCGACAGCCGTGCGATTGACCAGATATCTGGTGTCGAAATTGTCAGTGCCGTCAAGGATCAGGTCGAACTCGGCAAAAAGCTCGGACGCGATCTCGGCCTCCAGCCGCCGATGAAACGGGCGCACAACCACATTGGGGTTTTGCGCTTCCATCGCCTTTTGCGCCGAAAACACCTTGGGCACACCGATGTCCTGATCGCGGTGAATGACCTGCCGTTGCAGGTTGGCGTTTTCCACCACGTCGTCATCGACCACACCAATGGTTCCAACCCCGGCCGCCGCCAGATATTGCAGCACCGGCGCCCCCAGTCCGCCCGCCCCGATGACAAGCACCTTGGCCTGTTTCAGCCGTTTCTGACCAGGGCCGCCCACTTCTCGCAGAACGATATGCCGGGCATATCGGTTCAGCTCGGTTTCGGTAAAAGTTCCAGGTTTGTCGGGCATCGCATCCTCCACTGGCTGAACGCGCGATTTGAGCTTGCGAAGCACGAAGGCATAGAGGCCTATCAGGATCGCCGCCCCACCCAGTAGCAGCCAGAGCGCCGCAGATCCACCAGTGGCCTCACGCAGGGGGCTGCCCGCAGGCAACGTGAGCTGGATGGACAATACGGCGAGGTAAAGAAACCCCAGAAGCAGTTGCCGCACGGCAGCAGGGAGACCGAACAGCCGCCCTCCCCACCAGATCAGGCCCGCGATGCCAAGAACCAGTATCATCAGCTTTGACCGGTGGAGCCGAAGCCACCGTCCCCGCGGTCCGTTTCCGTCAGGGCGGCAACCTGCACGAAATCGGCCTGTACGACCGGGGCCAGCACCATCTGCGCAATCCGGTCCCCGTGCCGGACGGCAAATACCTCGGTCCCGGCGTTCAGCAAGATCACCCCCAACGGACCGCGATAGTCGCTGTCGATCGTGCCCGGCGTGTTGGGCAGGGTGATGCCATGTTTCAGCGCCAGTCCGGATCGCGGCCGGATCTGGATCTCATACCCGGCAGGGATCTCCAGCCGCAGCCCGGTTGGCACCAGCATACGCTCGCCCGGGGCCAGCGTTCTGTCCGCCCGATCGGGGAAATTGGCGCGCAGATCTGCACCCGCCGCCCCTGCGGTTTCATAGGTCGGGAGCGGGACGGACGCATCCGCCTCTTCATCCCGCGTGACGGAAACCTTGATCATCGCCTGCCTCTTTTTCAATTCTGCGCGCCCAGCGCCTGTGCCATACGCTCTGCCAGACGGCGGGCGACGGCGTCCTTGCCCATCCGGGGCCATTCCTCTGCACCCTCGTCAGAGATCAGGATCACGGCGTTTTCCGACCCGCCCATGATCCCCGTGGCGGGCGATACATCATTGGCGACAATCCAGTCGCATCCCTTGCGCAGACGCTTGGCCGTGGCATGTTCGATCACCGTATCGGTTTCGGCCGCAAAGCCCACCACCAACGGCGGCCGGTTTTCGGTCATATGGGACACGCGCTTCAGGATGTCGGGGTTTTCGGCAAACTCCAGAACCGGCAGCCCGTCGCGGGACTTCTTCAGCTTCTTGTCGGACGCGCTGGCCACCCGCCAATCCGCCACCGCCGCGGCAAAGATTCCTGCATCAACCGGCAAGGCCGCATCAACCGCATCAGACATCTCTTTTGCGGTTTCCACCGGAACCACCTGCACCCCGTCCGGCGGCGCAACGCTTGCGGGCCCTGTGATGAAAATCACCTCTGCCCCCAGATCCCGCAGCGCGGCAGCCACCGCCGCCCCCTGCGCGCCTGATGACCGATTGGCAATGTATCTGACCGGGTCGATCGGCTCATGCGTGGGACCAGAAGTGACCAGCACCCGTTTCCCGTTCAGCGGGCCTTTGGCGAAATGCGCCTCAATCCGGGCCACGATCTCATCGGGTTCGGCCATCCGCCCGGGCCCGAATTCACCACAGGCCATATTGCCCTCATTGGGTCCGACACAGGCAATCCCGTCCGCGCGCAGTTGCGCCAGGTTGCGCTGTGTGGCGGGGTGGTCCCACATGCGGACATTCATCGCCGGCGCCAAAAGAACCGGCGTATCGGTGGCCAAGAGCAGGGTAGAGGCCAGATCATTTGCATGTCCCTGCGCCATCTTCGCCATCAGGTCGGCGGTCGCAGGGGCAACCACCAACAGGTCAGCGCTGCGGGAAAGTTGGATGTGACCCATCTCTGCCTCGGATGTCAGGTCAAACAGGTCCCGATGCACTGGCGCACCCGCCAGGGCCGACACCGACAAAGGGGTCACAAACTCTTCCCCCGCACGGGTCAGAACCGGCGTCACGCGGGCACCGCGATCCTGCAGCCTGCGGATCAGCTCCAGCGATTTATAGGCCGCTATGCCCCCGCCGATGATCAGAAGAATGTGTTTTTCCGCCAACATACGCGTGTCCTTCGCCAGAATTTATGCCGACCATACAACCGGACCCCGGAGGTGAAAAGCACCTCCCCCGGACGATCAGCAGGTCACGCTCAGGATTTGGAGGAGAATGCCAGACAGGGATCCGGCCGCTCCACTGCGGGGGCATCCCAAACAGCATCGAATTCACCCGAAATAGCCCCGTCTTCGGACTGGCCAAGGGCAAACAGCGACAGATCGGGCTGGCGATGCAGCAAGTACACGGGAACGCCGCGGTCCTTGCGCGCATGACCGTTGCCGGTCACGATCGCCACCGGCCCGCCGGTCTGCTCGAACGCCTGCATCGCAGCACGCGCCAGATTTGCGTCACGCAAGCGTTGAAAATCCACCATCAGTGGCAGCATCTCTTCGGGCAGCGCATCGCAATGGGCCCGCAGCTGATCCGCCTGACGCTGTGCTTGCTGTTCAGGCTCCAACGGCTGATCCAGCCCGTAATGTGCAGCGTCAGGTCCAAAAAACGCAGCCGCGCCAGAAGACATGGCCGCCCGCGCATCAGAACGCGCCACCTGTGCCCCAAGGTGCAAGGCATCGGGGGCCGCCATGAAGATCGGAGCATACATGGAAAAATCGGGCCAACCTGTCTGATCCCAGTTCAGCAATGTCCGCAGCGCATCCTCATCCTGCGGCAGGCCATCAGCCAGACGCTCCGCCTGTTGCGGGGTCAGCATTTCCCAGATGACGGCTTTCGGCTGCAATGCAGCGACCAGTCCGGCCTGCGCCTGATGATGGGCAGGATTGTCATGGATTTCACCCAGCAGAACCACGTCGGCCTGTGCCATGGCCTGCGGCGGGGTGTGCGCTTGCCCAGCAGACCCACCCCCGGCCATCAGGGAAAAGGCGACCAGCCCGGAAGCCACGAAGCTACAGAATTTCATTCCACTCATAGGAGGAAGTTCTGAACCTCAGGCGCCTCCTTTTCAAGGCTCTTGCGCATCTTCACGAATGCGGCGGCTTCCAGCTGCCGAATGCGCTCTTTCGACAGGCCAAGCTCATTTCCAAGGCTTTCGAGCGTCCGCGGTTCACGCTTCAGTTTGCGCTCCTGAACGATATAGCGCTCACGATCGTTCAGCGCCTGCATGGCTGAGATCAGCCAGTCCTGCAAACGGCGGGAATCATGCTGGATTTCGATGGTTTCAGCCGCCTGCGCGCTTTCATCTTCAAGCGTGTCGATCCATTCCCGGCCATCTTCGTCGGCCGATTGCACGGCGTTCAATGAGAAATCAGCGCCGGACAGGCGACCTTCCATCATCTCGACGTCACGCAGCGGCACGCCCAGTTCATTGGCGATCTGCTCGCGCAGCTGATGGCGGTCCAGTTCCACCCCTTCGGTCTGTGCTTCGCGCTCAAGCTGGGCCTGGACCCGGCGCATGTTGAAAAACAGCGATTTCTGGCTGGAGGTGGATCCGGTCCGAACCATGGACCAGTTCCGCATCACGTAGTCTTGGATCGACGCCTTGATCCACCAGACAGCGTAGGTAGAGAACCTGACCCCTCGATCAGGATCAAATTTGTCGGCCGCCTTCATCAGGCCCAAGCCAGCCTCTTGGATAAGGTCGTTCATCGGCGCGCCGTAGCGTTTGAAACGGGCGGCCATGGAAATGGCCAACCGCATGTACGCGGTGACCAGCCGATGCAGCGCGGCTTCGTCCCGATGGTCACGCCAGGCATAGGCCAGCTGTAGCTCGGTCTCTGCGTCCAGCAGTTCCGCCTTCATCGCCCGTCTGGGCAGGAAATTGTCGTTTGGTCCGTCAAGTGGCATGGTTTTCCCCCTGCAGAATCTGATCGCCGCGTCGCGCACGGGTCCTTGCGACAGCTTTCCTGACCCTGATTTGGGCTACACCGCTATTTTTTTGTCTGGTCTTTTTGATCGCGGGGCACAGGGACTTATCTGTGGAAAGAGGGGCAAAGCGTGCTTGCCCGGACCGTGCATATGCGAGTACCCACCGTTGAGTGCGGCAGTTACGAAAAGGGTAAAGATCTTGAGATCCAGAGTCACCTTCATTATCGGAGGCGCGGCCTCCGGCAAGTCGGAATTCGCCGAAAATTTCTGCGTAAGCTCTGGAAAACAAAGAGTTTACCTCGCGACTTCACAAGTGTTTGACGACGAGATGCAAGCCAAAGTCGTCAAACATGTTACGCAACGGGGCGAAGGTTGGATCACAAAAGAAGCACCTTTTGAGGTCGCGCCGGTTCTGGACGCGCTCACCGCCGACCAGATCTGCCTGCTGGACTGTGCCACGATGTGGCTGACCAACCATCTGCTGGCCGACCATGACCTGAGCACCGAGCAGGACGCCTTCCTGAATGCGGTGGCCCGGTGTCAGGCGGATGTGGTGATCGTGTCCAATGAAACCGGGCTGGGTATCGTGCCCGAGAACAAACTGGCCCGCCAGTTCCGCGAAGCCCAGGGCCGCCTGAACATTGCAATCGCCAAACAGGCGGACACGGTGGTGCAGGTCACCGTGGGTCTGCCACTGGTTCTGAAAGGGAGCCTGTCATGAGCCGTTTGTTCCTTGTCCGTCATGGCCCGACCCACGCAAAATCCATGGTCGGCTGGTCAGACCTGCCCGCGGATCTGTCGGATACTGCGGCTTTGGCCCGCCTGCATGATTTCCTGCCGGCAGAGGCCTTGGTTGTATCCTCCGATCTGCAGCGCGCGGTCCATACGGCCGATGCCATTCAGGGGGACAGGACGCGGCTGGACCACCACCCAGATCTGCGGGAAATCCACTTCGGCGCGTGGGAACTGCGCACCTGGGCCGACATCGACGCAGAAGACCCCGAACGCATCCGCGCCTATTGGGAAACCCCCGGCGATGTCCGCCCCCCCGGCGGCGAAAGCTGGAACGAGGTGACCGCGCGCGTTGACCGCGCCATCGACCACCTGATGCAACAACACGCAGGCCGGGACCTGATTGTCGTGGGCCATTTCGGCATGATCCTGACACAGATCCAGAGGGCAGAACAATTGACCGCGGAAGAAGCCTTTTCTCACAAAATCGACAACTTGTCCGTGACCGAAATTCAAACACGACCTGACTGGAAGGCGCCACTGATCAATCACAATCCGTGATGGATATCAGTGCAAATATGAATTTCTCTGATAGGTGATATTTGGGGTAAGCTGCCCTTATGACCTATGAACTTTATATCGGCGATCGCCTCTATTCCAGCTGGTCCCTGCGGGGCTGGCTCATGTTCTCGAAATTCGGGATCGATTGCAACACCCATATGGTGGGCCTCTATTCCGGCACCATGGCTGCGGATATGGCCCATCTGGCCCCTGCCCGACTGGTCCCCTGCATTCAAACCCCGGACGGCACGGTTGTGGCGGAAAGCATCGCCATGGCCGAAACCCTGGCCGAGCAGAACCCCGATGCGGGTCTCTGGCCCAAGGATCCTGCGCAACGCGCCACCGCCCGCTGGCTGTGCAGCGAAATGGCGGCTGGGTTCTCAGCCTTGCGCGGCGAATGTGCGATGCAGCTGTCCCATGTCTGGCAGGACTTCCCCGTCTCCGACGCTGTGCGCGCCGATCTGGATCGGATCGAAACCCTGTGGCGCCACGCCCGCGCCGTTTCCGGGTCCGAAACCGGCTGGCTGTTTGGCGACTATTCCCTGGCAGAGGTCTTTTACACCCCGGTCGCTGCCCGGATCGTAGGCTATGGCTTGCCCGTCTCGGACGCGGCGCTGAGCTATTGCCACAAGCTGCTCTCTGAGCCTGCAGTGCAAGAGTGGCGGCGCGAGGCACTGACCGTGTCTTATGACCCGGAACCCTATGCGCAACCACTGAAAAAATCCGACTGGCCGCTGTAGCGGCGGCCCTTGGAACAAGTGTTGGTTAACCAAATCTAAACCGTTTGTCGGGCTACCATCTTCGGGTTGAAACCAGAAGGAAGCCGCGATGACCGCACGGGCCTATACCGTCGCCTTTCAGGGGGTCGAAGCGTGTCCGGTCGAGGTACAATGTGCGGTCTCTCCGGGGCTCCCGGCCTTTTCGGTCGTGGGGCTCCCGGACAAAGCGGTGTCAGAAGCCCGCGACAGGGTGCGCTCGGCCTTTTCGTCCATGGCCATCGCGCTGCCTTCCAAGCGGATCACCATCAACCTGTCCCCGGCCGACCTGCCGAAAGAAGGCAGCCATTTTGATCTGCCCATTGCGCTGGCCCTTTTGGCCGCGTTGGAGATCATTCCGAAGGACGCCGCGGAAAACACCATTGCGCTGGGGGAGTTGTCACTGGACGGCAGCATTGTGCCGGTGATGGGGGCCCTGCCCGCCGCCCTGACCGCCGCGGAAGAGGAACGGACGCTGCTGTGCCCGCAAGGATCCGGGGCCGAGGCGGCCTGGGTCGATGCGGCGCAAGTGATTGGCGCGTCATCCCTGGCTGACGTGGTCCGTCATTTCACCGGGCAGCTGCCGATCCCGCCCTCTGAACCCGGTGAGATCAGGGAGGAGCGGACAACGCTCTGCCTGCGGGATGTCAAAGGGCAGGAACGTGCAAAACGCGCGCTGGAGATTGCGGCGGCGGGCCGTCATCACATGCTGATGGTCGGGCCACCCGGGTCCGGCAAATCGATGCTGGCCAGCCGCCTGCCCTCAATCCTGCCCGAGCTGACCCCGTTGGAGGCGCTGGAAACTTCGATGATCCAATCGCTGTGTGGCGCGCTTGGCGAAGGTGGGATTGACCGCACACGGCCCTTCAGATCCCCGCATCACACCGCCTCGATGGCGGCGATCGTCGGCGGTGGCCGCAAGGCCAGCCCCGGAGAGATCAGCCTGGCCCATAACGGAGTGCTGTTTCTGGATGAACTGCCCGAGTTCAACCGCCCGGTGCTGGAAACGCTCAGGCAACCCATCGAAACCGGCGAGGTACATATCTCACGCGCCAATGCCCATGTGACCTACCCCTGCCGTTTCATGCTGATCGCGGCGGCGAACCCCTGCCGGTGCGGGCATCTGACCGATCCGTCGCGCGCCTGCTCGCGTGCGCCAACCTGTGGGGAGGATTATCTTGGCCGGGTTTCAGGCCCTCTGATGGACCGGATCGACCTGCGGATCGAGGTACCACCGGTCGCCTTTTCGGACCTTGATCTGCCGCCGACCGGGGAGCCCTCGACCCTCATCGCCCAGCGCGTGGCCGCCGCCCGAGAGCGACAGGAGACGCGATTTCAGGCGCATCCGAACATCCGCCAAAATGCAGATATCGACAGTGGCCTGCTGAATGAGGTCGCCGCCCCTGATCCGGAGGGGCGCGAACTGTTGCTGAAAGCGGCCGAGCGTTTCACCCTGTCGGCCCGCAGTTTTCACCGGATCCTGCGCGTCGCGCGGACCATCGCCGATCTGGAGACCAGCGATCAGGTCATGCGCCCGCATGTGGCCGAAGCGCTGAGCTTTCGCCTGTCAGGCGGGGCCTAGTGCCCCTGCCCGGTTTCAGACCTTGCTTTCGATCGCCTGCCAGACCTTTTCAGCGATGTTGACACCGTCGAAGCGTTCCAGCTCCTGAATGCCGGTGGGCGATGTCACGTTGATTTCGGTCAGATAGTCGCCGATCACATCAATCCCGACAAAGATCTGCCCCTTTTCACGCAACAGCGGCCCGATGGCGGCGCAAATCTCACGGTCACGTTCGGTCAGACCGATCTTTTCAGGCCGGCCGCCGACATGCATGTTCGAGCGGGTTTCGCCCGCTGCCGGCACCCGGTTGATTGCGCCAACCGGTTCGCCGTCCACCAGGATCACCCGCTTGTCGCCATTGCTGACGTCGGGCAGGAACTTCTGCACGATCAGCGGTTCACGGCTGAAGCCGGTGAACAGCTCATGCAGAGAGCTGAGGTTGCGGTCGTTCGCATCCAGACGGAAAACGCCCGCACCGCCGTTGCCGTAAAGCGGCTTCAGGATGATGTCACCGTGCTTTTCCTTGAACGCCTTGATGGTCTTCAGGTCCCGCGCAATGGTGGTTGGCGGGGTCAGGTCCGGAAAGTCCAAAACCAGCAGTTTTTCCGGATAGTTGCGCACCCAGAACGGGTCATTCACCACAAGCGCCTGACCTTTCAGCCGGTCCAGCAGATGGGTCGAGGTGATGTAGTGCATGTCAAAGGGCGGATCCTGCCGCAGCCAGACCACATCGAAATCGGCCAGATCCACCTCACGCTCGGGCCCCAGCACAGCAGGTGCATCCGCGACGCGCTGAACCGTCATGTCATGGCCACGCGCCGTGATCCGACCTTCCTGATAGGCCAGCTGATCCGGCCCGTAATAGAACAGCTCGTGCCCGCGGGCCTGTGCTTCTTCGGCAAGACGGAAACTGCTGTCTGCGTTGATGTCGACGGACAGGATCGGGTCCATCTGAAAGGCGATTTTCATGCGCTACCCCTGAAAGCTTTGACCGATACATGGCCCAGCATGAACACAGGTTCAATGGGTCAGGCCTGACCAAACGCATTTTCCAGGATTTCGATCTGCCCCGCACCGTCTGCCAAAGCCACGTCAAACCGGACATCCGTCAGCTGGCCCGTCGGCAGACAGGAGAGGTATTCAGACGCCCCCGCCAAGATCCGCTCAGCCTGCCGAGGGGAAAGGCGTTCAGCCGCGCGATCATGGGTTCGGGCGGCTTTGACCTCCACGAAAACCACGCCATCGGGGCCGGTGACAATCAGATCGATCTCCCCAGCGGAGGAGCGCCAGCGGTGTTCAGCCACCTTGTATCCTCGTTGAACGTAGAGCCGCGCGACGCTCTGCTCGGCCGCGGCGCCCGAATGGTAGGCGCGCTGACCGGCAAGGCGTGTGGCGTTGGTCATTCATCTTCCTCTTGCGACAGCTGCAGCGCCAGCTGATAGACCTTGCGCCTGGGCAGCCCGTGCATTTTCGACACCAGTTCCGCCGCGTCTTTGACCCGATGTTCCTTGAGCGCGGCCCTGATCGCCGATTCTACATCCTGTTCGCTAACAGTTTCTGAACCGGGACGGTCAATCAGGATCACAATCTCACCCTTGACCGGGTTTTGGTCCAGATCCTCGGCCAGCCCGGCCAGCGTTCCACGCCGGACCTCTTCGAACTTCTTGGTTAGTTCCCGGCACAGCGCCGCGGACCGATCCCCAAGGACCTCCGCCATATCGCGCAGGCTGGCCGCGACCCGCTTGGGAGATTCATAGAAGATCAGCGTGCCCGGAATGGTCATCAACTCTTCCAGTCGCTTCCGCCGGGCACCGGTGCTGTTGGGCAGGAACCCGGCAAAGAAGAACGCATCCGTTGGCAGACCGCCCAGGGTCAGCGCGCCCAGCGCCGCCGAAGCCCCCGGCGCACAGGTTACCATATGTCCGGCCCGCGCGGCCTCGCGGCTGAGGTCAAACCCCGGATCTGCGATCAGGGGCATACCCGCTTCGCTGGCATAAGCGACGGATCGCCCGTCCGCCAGAAGGCCCAGAAGCTTGCTCCGCGCCCCGGCCCCACTGTGGTCATGATAAGACAGCACCGCACGCCCATCCAATGGAACCCCGTGTATTTCCAATAACTTGCGCAGGCTCCGGGTATCTTCGGCCGCGATCACGTCCGCGGATGCAAGCACATCCAAAGCGCGCAGGGTGATGTCCCGCGCCGTGCCGATGGGGGTCGCCACAAAGTAGAGCCCCGGTGACAATCTGACCTTTTGGTAATTCAACGCTGGACCCGCCTTTGTCGTCGTTTATTATCCGAACTCGATAAGAACACGGATCCCGTTGGATCCGGATCAGGGAGAGTCAGGTTCATTATGTTTGCTGTTTTCAAACCCGCCCGCAAGGTGGCACTGGCCGCTATTTCGGTTGCCGCCGCCGCGATCCTTACTGCTTGCGAGCCGATTCCGCTTGGATCGTCGGGTGGGCCGAGCATCAACACCTCCAAACCTGTGCCTGTCGCCCTTCTGGTGCCGCGCGGTTCCGGGCAGGCCAGCGATGCCGTCCTGGCCCAAAGCCTGGAAAATGCCGCGCGTCTGGCCATCGCAGATCTGCAAAACGTGCAGATCGACCTGCGCGTCTATGATACCGCGGGCAGCCCGACAACCGCCGCAGCCTCGGCGACCCAGGCCGTCAATGACGGTGCGCGGATCATCCTTGGCCCGGTGTATGGCGAAGCCGCGAACGCGGCCGGTCTGGCCGTTGCCAGCCGCAACGTGAACGTGCTCAGCTTCTCCAACAATGCCACGATTGCCGGTGGCAACCTGTTCATCCTGGGCCCGACCTTTGACAATACCGCCCGCCGTCTGGCCTCTTACGCGGCGCGCAATGGCCGTGGCGACATGCTGGTCGTGCACGGCAATGACGTGGCGGGCCAGCTGGGCCGCAACGCAATCCAGCAGGCCGCCGGTCAGACCAGCGCCCGCGTGACCGGCGTCGTCCCCTATGAGCTGTCACAGCAGGGCGTGATCAACGCCGTTCCCACGATCCGCAGCCAGACCGAACAGACCGGATCCAGCTCGATCTTCTTCACCTCGACCACCGCGGGCGCGCTGCCGCTGCTGAGCCAGCTGCTGCCCGAAGCCGGTGTCGATCCGACCCAGACCCAGTTCATCGGTCTCACCCGCTGGGACATCCCGACCCAGACGCTGTCGCTGCCGGGTGTGCAGGGCGGTTGGTTCGCCATGCCCGACCCGGTCATGGCCCAGCGGTTCCGCGACCGCTATCAGGGTGCATATGGCGCGGCCCCGCACCCGATCGGCGGGCTAGCATATGACGGCATCGCCGCGATTGGCGCGCTGGTTGGCGCTGGCAAATCGGATGCCCTGACCGGTGGCGCGCTGACACAATCGGCTGGTTTCCAAGGCGTCGGCGGTATCTTCCGTCTGCGTCCGGACGGAACCAATGAACGCGGCCTTGCCGTTGCAACAATTCAAGACAAACAGGTGGTCATCATTGACCCAGCTCCCTCAAGCTTCATCGGTGGTGGATTCTGACACCGCCTTTCCGCGCCCGCCCGCGGCCCCTCTGATCTGCGAACCGCATCTGATTTTCGATCCCGTTGCCATACGGGATCGAATTGCCGAGGTGCGCGAAGACTGCGCTGACAACACGGCGCTGCGCGCTGCGGTGGTCAAGATCCTGCGCCAGGCCAATACAGATGGGCGCAAGGTGATTGCGGACGCTTTTGCCGATGCGCCGTTTTCGGCACGTCCACTGACCCGGTCCTATACCTATCTGACCGACGGTCTGGTCACGACCGCGTTGCACGTGGCCATCAGCTATCTGCACCCACTGGCAAACCCGACGCAGGGCGAACGCATCGCGGTTATGGCGGTAGGCGGGTATGGACGCGGTGAGATGGCGCCCGCCTCTGACGTCGATCTGCTGTTTCTGACCCCCTACAAGATCACCGCCTGGGCAGAGAGCGTCATCGAGTCGATGCTCTACATCCTCTGGGACCTGCGGCTCAAGATCGGTCACGCTTCCCGTACCATCAAGGATTGCCTGCGGCTGGGCGAAGAGGATTTCACTATCCGCACCGCCATGCTGGAGCACCGGTTCTTGGCCGGTCATGCGCCATTGGCGGAAGAACTGGACACACGCCTGAAGGCCGACCTGTTCAAGGGCAGCAGCAAAGAGTTCATCGACGCGAAACTATCCGAGCGTGAAGCGCGCCACCTGAAACAGGGGCAGCGCTACATGGTCGAACCGAACGTGAAAGAGGGCAAAGGCGGCTTGCGCGACCTTCAATCCATGTTCTGGATCGCCAAGTACCTGTATGAGGTGCAGGACACCGCCGAACTGGTCGAGCTGGGATTGTTTCGCCCGGAAGAGTTCGACCTGTTCAGCGCCGCAGAGAATTTCATCTGGGCCGTACGATCGCATCTGCACCTGATCACCCGCCGCGCGACCGAGCAGCTGTCCTTTGACATGCAGGTCGAGGTGGCAGACCGCATGGGGTATGTCGACAAGGGCGGACGCCGCGCGGTCGAGATCTTCATGCAGGACTATTTCCGGCACGCGACCACCGTTGGCGAGCTGACTCGCATCTTCATCACCAAGTTGGAAGCGTCGCACCAGAAAAGCGCGCCGCTTCTGGAGCGGATTTTCCGCAGACGTCCCCGGACGAAACCGGGCTACAAGGTCGTTCACAACCGGCTGGACGTGGCGGATCCGAAGGACTTCCTGTCCGACACGCTGAATATGCTGCGGCTGTTCGAAGAGGGTCTGCGCACCGGGATGCTGATCCACCCGGACGCCATGCGTCTGGTCACCGCAAACCTGGCCCTGATCGATGACGACTTCCGAAACAACAAGGAAGCGCAGCGCATCTTTCTGGATCTGCTGCTGAAGCACGGAAACCCGGAACGGGCGCTCAGGCGCATGAATGAACTGGGCGTTCTGTCAGCCTTCATTCCCGAATTCGAACCGATCGTGGCGATGATGCAGTTCAACATGTATCATTCCTACACGGTCGATGAGCACACCATCCAGGTGATCTCGAACTTTGCGCGGATCGAACGCTCCGAGCTGGAGGAGGAACTGCCGCTCAGCTCGGACATTCTGAAACGCGGGGTGAACCGTCGGGTGCTGATGGTCGCCATGCTGCTGCATGACATCGGCAAAGGTCGGGAAATCGACCATTCGATCCTGGGCGCCAAGATTGCCCGCAAGGTTGCCCCCCGTCTGGGCCTGACCAAATCCGAATGCGAAGATGTGGAATGGCTGGTCCGCTATCACCTTCTGATGTCCGACATGGCCCAGAAGCGCGACATCTCGGACGCGCGCACCATCCGCGACTTTGCCAAGGCCGTTCAGACGGTCAAGCGGCTGGACCTGCTGACCGTGCTGACGGTCTGTGATATTCGCGGGGTCGGCCCGGACACCTGGAACAACTGGAAAGCAACGCTGCTGCGCAACCTGCATGAGCAGACCCGCACCGCCCTGCTGGAGGGTATGGAGGCGCTCAACCGCGACAACCGCCGCTCCGGCGCCAAACGGGCGCTGCGCGAAACGCTTGCGGATTGGGACAGCAAGGACCTCAAACACGAAACCAAGCGGCACTATGACCCCTATTGGCAGGGGATGCCCGGTTCCGCGCATGTAGTCTTTGCCCGCCTCCTGAAGGACATCGGGGACGATGAGATCCGGATCGACCTGCACCCGGACACCGATCGGGACGCAACGCGCATCTGCTTTGCCCTTGCGGACCATCCCGGGATCTTTTCCCGCCTGTCCGGCGCGCTGGCGCTGGTCGGAGCCAATGTGGTTGATGCGCGGACCTATACCTCGAAAGACGGCTATGCCACCGCGGCGTTCTGGGTACAGGATGCCGATGGCGCCCCCTATGAAGCCAGCAAGCTGAACCGGCTCAGCCAGATGATCCACAAGACCCTGAAAGGTGAAGTCGTCACGGCCGAAGCCATCCGGGATCGCGACAAGATCAAGAAACGCGAGCGCGCCTTCCGCGTACCGACCACGATCACCTTCGACAACGAAGGGTCCGAAATCTACACCATCATCGAGGTCGACACCCGGGACCGCCCCGGCCTGCTGCATGACCTGACCCGGACGCTGGCAAACAACAACGTCTATATCGCATCCGCGGTTATCGCGACCTATGGCGAACAGGTCGTCGACAGCTTTTACGTCAAGGACATGTTCGGGCTGAAGTTCTATTCGGACAGCAAACGCAACGCGTTGGAGAAGCGACTGCGTGAAGCGATCCAGAAGGGCAGCGAAAGGGCCCATTCATGAAACCCATCCGCCTGATGGCCGGGTTTCTGACCGTTGGCTTCTGGACTTTGGCCAGCAGGATCTTGGGCTTTGTCAGGGAAATCCTGATCACCGCCTATATCGGACCGGGCCCTTTGATGGATGCGTTTGTGGCGGCTTTCCGGCTGCCCAACATGTTCCGCCGCTTCTTTGCCGAAGGCGCGTTCAACGCGGCCTTCGTGCCGATGTTTTCGAAAAAGCTGGAGGCCGAAGACAACGCCGAAGGCTTCGCCCAGCAAGCCTTCAATCTGCTGGCCCTGACGGTTCTGGCACTGGTGGCGGTCGCCATGATCTTCATGCCCGCGCTGGTCTGGCTCACGGCCGAAGGCTATTACGGCGACCCCCGGTTTGACCTGACGGTGGGTTTCGGGCGCATCGTCTTTCCCTACATCCTGTTCATGTCTCTGGCGGCGTTGTTTTCCGGAATCCTGAACGCGACGGGCAAGTTTGCCGTTGCCGCCGCCGCGCCCGTCCTGCTCAACATCTTCGCCTGTAGCGCGATGATCGCCGGTGCGGTGTTGGGACAGTCCGTGATTGACTGGTTGATCTGGACAATCCCTGTCGCAGGCATCGCCCAGCTGATGCTGGTCTGGATCTCGGTAGAACGCAGCGGCATCAAAATCCGCCCCGGCCACCCAAGGTGGAGCCCAGAAATGTCGCGCCTTGTGCGGGTGGCCGTCCCTGCGGCCCTGGCCTCGGGCGTCATGCAGATCAACCTCGTCGTCGGCCAGCTGGTGGCGTCACAGACCGAAAACGCCGTCAGCTGGCTGTTCGTCGCGGACCGGCTGTACCAGCTGCCGCTGGGCGTGGTGGGCATTGCTGTCGGGATTGTCCTGTTGCCGGATCTGTCCCGCAGGCTCAGCGCCGGAGATGACATAGGCGCGCGCGACGCCTATTCGCGTGCGGGGGAGTTCTCCCTGTTGCTGACCCTGCCCTCGGCCGTTGCGTTCCTGACGATGCCGATCCCGCTGGTGTCGGTGCTCTACGAACGCGGAGCCACCGGAGCCAGCGATGTGCAGGCCATCGCCCTTGCCGTGGCCATCTATGGCCTGGGCTTGCCAGCCTTTGTGCTGCAAAAGCTGCTTCAGCCCCTGTATTTCGCCCGCGAAGACACCCGCACACCGTTTCGCTATGCCGTCTGGGCCATGATCATCAATGCTGGCATCGCGGTCGGCCTGCATCCCGTCATCGGTTGGCTGGCCCCGGCCGTGGCCGCATCTGTGGCCGGATGGGCGATGGTTGCCTTGTTGCACCTTGGCACCCGCAGAATGGGTGAGGTCGCCCGCTTTGACGAACGCTTCCGGCGGCGGGCCTGGCGGATCGCCATCGCCTCGGGCGTGATGGGCGGACTGCTCTGGATCTGCGGCAGCTATGGCGCTTGGCTGTTCCAGCTCCCCGGCTGGCGCTATCTTGCCCTGACCGCGCTGATCCTTGCCGGGGCCAGCACCTATTTCGTGGTGGGCCAGCTCATTGGTGCGTTCAACCTGCGAGAGTTCCGGCAATCCCTGCGGCGTGGAGGCGCGCGATGAAACACCTCTCCATCCCTGCGGGCACCATCCTGTTCAGCCCGGGCCAGGAATGCCCAGGCTTTCTGCGTGTCGCGTCGGGCCGGATCAAGGTTTCGCTGACCGCAGCCAATGGGCGCGAGGTAGTGCTCTATCGGGTTGGCCCCGGAGATCTGTGCCTGCAGACCTTCGCCTGCCTGACCGAGGGGCGGAACTATTCTGCCGAAGGCGTGGCCGAGACCGAAATCACGGCAGAGCTGCTGCCTCATGCCGAGTTCCGACAGGCGTTGACGTCGGATGACACTTTCCGAAACGAGGTGCTGGGCGCCGTCGCGCGTCGCTTTGGCGATTTCGAGCAGCTGGTCGAGGACGTGGCTCTGACCGGCTTTGACGCCCGGTTGGCGCGGGTGCTGCTACGCCTTGCAGGTGACGACAGCATGATCGCCATCACCCATGATGCGCTGGCGGTGGAAACCGCCTCGGGACGGGCCTTCGTCACCCGACGCCTGCGCGAGTTTTCGCAACTGGGAATCGTCGCACTGTCACGTGGCAAGGTGGAAATTCTGGAGAGACGCAAACTGGAGCAGATTGCCCTGGACGGAATGTGACACTGTCACCGACAAGCACGTGCAAAACGTGTCATATGCGATTCAACGAACATGTATTGCGAAAGGATTTTCCCATGCTCCGTAACGAAGGCACCGTCGACCGCGCCCTGCGTATCATCCTCGGTCTGGTTCTGCTGTCCCTGATCTTCGTCGGCCCAAAAACCATGTGGGGTCTGGTCGGCATCGTGCCGCTGGCAACCGGTCTGGCTGGCCATTGCCCGCTCTATCGGCTGATCGGCCTGAACACCTGCCCGCTGAAAAAGCAGGGGTAAGGCGCTGCCGCGCCGCGCGGGACGCGCGGCGCCCGGCCCAACGCTTAGCAGGGCATCTTCGATGCCCTGCTAAGGGGCGGGAGCCGCACCGGCGACAGTTCTGTATCAGTCGTGGCGGATCTTGCCACGGATTCGCGCCCAGCCGCCGGGCGCCAGGAAGAAGCTCAAGCCGAACCCGGTGGCAAAGCCGCAGAGATCGGCAATCCAGTCCTTCTGCCCACCAAACAGCAGCCCGAACAGCAATTGCGCCCCCATCAGGAAGGCGATCAGGGAAAAGGCCCGACTCTGCTGCGCACCGACAAGCGCCAGAGAGCGCCAGAGAATGAAGGTGAAGCCGCCAATCAGCCCATAGACCGCCGGAAACCCACCGATCAACGGCACCGGCGTATTGACCAGCAGCGCATAGCCCAGGGCCCCACCAGCCCCCGAGGCCAGGAAGATCAGCACCATAGCCAGATCGCCCATCACTTCCCCTACCATCTTGCCCATTGCCAGCACGAAGACACAGACAAACAGCGCATGGGTGAAAGAGCCGTGCACGAACACATAGCTGACAAAGCGGATCAGGTGTTCGGGCACCCAGCGCCCGCCTTCCCACATCCACCAGAAGATCTCTGTCGAAAAGGCATAGGATTGGATCGCATCCAGCCGCCAGCCGATCGCCCCCGGTCCGCCGATGATTCCCCGCGCGCCCAGCGAAAACACCGCTTCGACCGCGATGATCACCAGAACAAGGGCAATGACCGCCGGAGGCAGGGGATTGACCGGTGCCGAATGGGGTGTGCTGTTCATAGCAGGTGCCTTTCCCGCGCCGGATAGGGTTGTCATGTTGACGGCGCTTTGCGTCATGGGTAAGCGACTGGGGTCCATTTTTCCAGACGGGAGTTCTCCGCATGAGCGAAACCGCCTTCACCCCGCGCGTGTTCTCGGGCATCCAGCCCTCGGGCAATCTGCACCTGGGCAACTACCTGGGCGCCCTGAAGCGGTTCGTCGATTGGCAGGCCAAGGACATGGAGACCATCTATTGCATGGTCGACCTGCATGCGATCACCGTCTGGCAGGACCCCAAGGACCTGCAGCAATCCACCCGTGAACTGTGCGCTGGCTTCATTGCCGCCGGGCTGGACCCGGAAAGCTCCATCCTGATCAACCAGAGCCAGGTGCCAGAACATGCGCAGCTGGCCTGGATCTTCAACTGCATCGCCCGCATGGGCTGGATGCAGCGCATGACCCAGTGGAAGGACAAGGCGGGCAAGAACCAGCAGAACGCCTCGCTGGGGCTGTTTGCCTATCCGGCGCTGATGGCGGCGGACATTCTGGTCTATCACGCCACCCATGTGCCGGTGGGCGAAGATCAGAAACAGCATCTGGAGCTGACCCGCGACATCGCGATCAAGTTCAACCATGACTATGGCGTCAACTTCTTCCCGGAAACCGAGCCGGTCATCGAAGGCGCGGCCACCCGGGTGATGTCCCTTCGGGACGGCTCCAAGAAGATGTCGAAGTCCGATGCCTCTGACGCCTCGCGCATCAACATGACCGACGATGCGGATGCCATCGCCAAGAAGATCCGCAAGGCCAAGACCGATCCCGAAGGGCTTCCGTCCGAGGTCAAGGGCCTGGAGGAGCGCCCCGAAGCGCGCAACCTGATCAACATCTACGCGGCTCTGGCCGAGCAAAGCGTCGATCAGGTGCTGGCAGATGTGGGCGGCAAGCAGTTCTCGGAGTTCAAGCCGATGCTGGCCGAACTGGCGGTTGAAAAGCTGGCCCCGATCTCGACCGAGATGGCGCGCCTGATGAACGATCAGGCCGAGATCGACAAGATCCTGACCCGCGGAGCAGAGCGCGCCCGCGCCATCACCGCGCCGATCCTGCGCCAGACCTATGAGATCGTGGGGATGGTCCAGCCGGTCGAGCTCTGATCCGGTCGAGGACAGTCAGCGAAGAACAGGAACCGCCTTCGGGCGGTTCTTTCATGTCCGGGGCTTGCTGCGCAGCATGGTAAAGGTGCCGCTGCCAATCACGATCGCGCTGCCCACCAGCATCCAGATGTCGGGACGTTCGCCAAACACGGTGATGCCCAGAAACAGCGCAAAGACCAGCCGCGTGTAGCGGAAGGGGGCCACGACCGACACGTCGCCCACCCGCATTGCCCCTGTCAGTGCGTTATAGGCCAGCACCCCGATCAGTGTTGCCGCCCCCAGCGACGCCCAGGCCGCGCCGCTTGGCAGTTTCGCCCCCCCGGTGTAGCTGAGCGCGATGGCCCCCGCCACGATCAGCATTGCAAAGCCATAGGTCCCAAGTTGCAGGTTCGACATACCCGGCGGCGCGGCACGTGTGGCCAGATCCCGCCCGGCAAAGCCCAGTGTTCCGGCCACCGCGAACAGGGACGCGGGTTCAAAACCGCTCAACCCCGGTCGCAGGATCAGCGTTACCCCGGCAAAGCCAATGAGGATCGCCAGCCACCGGCGCCATCCCACACGCTCGCCGAAGAACACCACCGCCCCCACAGTGACGACAAGCGGTGTGGCCTGCAGGATCGCCGACGCCGAAGACAGCGGCGTCAGCACGATGGCCAGGGTGAAACACAGCCGGCCGACCACTTCGCAGATGGACCGCACGATCAACGCCCGCGACGCGATGCCGGGGTGAAACAGGCGTTCCCCCCGACGCAGCGACAGCAGCAGGAAAATCGCCATGCCCCCTGCCCCGAACAGGATCAGGATCTGCCCCACTGGCAACTCGGACGCCGCCGACTTCAGGAACATGTCCTCCAGCGCAAAGGCACCCATCGCCCCGACCATCAGGAGGGAGCCGCGTAAATTGTCCTGAAAAGCCATTTATGGCCTGTCCTTATTCTCCGAGCTTGGCGTGGACCTCATCCAGGTCAATCTCACCGATCGGCATTTTGTTTCCGGGGTTTTCAAAGTCGTATTTGAAAAGCTCGAAATCCTGTTTGTAGATCTCATAGACCAGGTGCATGGACAGGTCGTCAAAATAGTCTTCGACCGGATGCGCCCGCTTGGGTCCATGCCCTTCGCTTTCGTTGAAGCGCGGAATGTTGGCCAGATCGACTGCATGTGCGGTGTCGATGTTGTCCAGCACCTCCTGCATCCCGTCGTTGAACTGTTCGGTCCAGAAAATCTTGTCGTATTGTCCGCCGTTCCAAATGAAGGTGGACACATGCCCGGACATGGCGGACCAGTGAATGTCCGGTTCCATCGGGCGGCGCCAGCGAATGGTATCGCGGGCAAACAGCAGGAAACGGCGGAAGCTGCGGATCTGGTCGAACTCCTGTTTTCCGTCTTCGCCCCCGACTTCGATCCCGTATTCATAGGTCAGCTTGGGCACCAGGTTGCCCCGATAGCGGCGCCCGTTGCGTTGGATACCGCAGATCTTGTCAAAGAAGGAGCTCAGAATCCGCGTGTAGGGATTGCGCACGCAGGTGAACGCATAGGACCTGTGGCCCTGCACGTTGCGGGTAATCGGTCCCTGGCTGTGCTCCAGCGCCCATTTGTGCAGACCATCCTGCGCGTCGTGAATATCGCCGTCAAAAAAAGTGCCGTGATCCGAGTAATACATGATCTGGCCAATCGTCGAGCAAGCGCATTTGGGCACCACCCGATAAACGACGCTCTCACTCTCGGTCATCCATGTGCCCGGAAATCCCATCTGCTCATTCTCCTTGCGGCGTTGCTTCTCCTCTGTTCACAGAGGGGCAATCATCTTTGTGTCATGCTGAAATTATCTGGTTTATTCAGTCACTCTCAACCTTTATCAAGGTAAACAATCACAAGAAACAGGGGCACGTCGTTTCCGGTATGGCAAAAATCGCCTATATATTGCTCTGCCACAAGGACCCCGAGGCCATTATCAAGCAGGCGGAACGTCTGACTGCGGCAGGCGACTACATGTCGATTCACTTCGATGCGCGAGCCAAGCCCGAAGCCTTTGCCATGATCCGCGAGGCGCTGTCCGACAATCCCAACGTCACTTTTGCCCGCAAGCGCATCAAATGCGGCTGGGGGGAATGGTCGCTGGTGCAGGCGACGCTCTATGCCGTGGAAGCCGCGGCCGAGGAGTTCCCCCGCGCCACGCATTTCTACATGCTGTCCGGCGATTGCATGGCGATCAAGACCGCCGACTACGCACATCGGTTCCTGGACGACTACGACTGCGACTTCATCGAAAGCTTCGATTATTTCGAAAGCGACTGGATCAAGACAGGGATGAAGGAAGAGCGGCTGATCTATCGCCATTTCTTCAACGAACGGACCCAGAAAAAGCGGTTCTACTGGGCCTATGAGTTCCAGAAGAAGTTTGGCCTGACCCGCGACATCCCGCATGACATCCAGGTACAGATTGGCAGCCAATGGTGGTGCCTGCGCCGGCGCACCATCGAATGGATCCTGGATTTCACTCGTGCCCGCAAGGACGTGATGCGCTTCTTCCGCACCACCTGGATCCCGGATGAAACGTTCTTTCAGACCCTGGTCCGCCACCTGGTGCCTGAAAACGAGATTCAGACCCGCACGCTGACCTTTCTGATGTTCACCGACTACGGGATGCCGGTGGTTTTCTACAATGACCACTATGATCTGCTGCTCAGCCAGGACTTCCTGTTCGCCCGCAAGATCAGCCCGGAAGCAACCGAGCTGAAAGCCCGCCTTGGTAAGCTCTATGCGGCGCATGACGTGCGTTTTCAGATCTCCAACGAAGGGCGCAGCCTGTATAAATTCCTGTCAGGTAAGGGGCGCATCGGCCGACGCTTCTCTATGCGGTTCTGGGAAACCGAAAGCACGCTGGGCCGCGAGCGGGAGCTGCTGATCGTTGTCTGCAAGAAGTGGCACGTGGCCAAACGTCTGCTGGAGCAGATCCGCCATGTGACGAACATTCCCTGCATTGAGTACCTGTTCAACGAAGAAGGCACACCGATGCCGGATCTGGGGGGCATTCAGGGAACGCTGGAAAAACGGACGCGTCACCGCCGCGCCCTGATGCGGATGCTGTTTGAATACTACGACACGGACCGGCTGATCGTGTGTATGGATCCGTCCAACATGGACCTGCTGCATGATTTCTTTTCAGACCGGTCACTGACCCGCTTGCTGCAGATCGAATGTCAGTTCAGCGATGAGTATCTGACCGGCCACGCGCTCCGTGTTGGGCTGGCCGGGGAGCGCACCCCCAAAGGCACGCTGGAGCGGCTTCTTCCGACAATCCGGAATGACATCGTGCATGAGGCGGATCTGATCCGGGATGCCGGGTTCAACCGGCACTACCGAATTCACGAAGTCGACAGCAGTGAAGAAAACGCCGGTAAGCTGTCAGAATTCCTGACCCTGCCGTTTGATCAGGCGCTTGGGCTGGCGCAAACCCCGCATCTGTTCGCGGATTGACCGGTTTCGCTGCTGGCTATCGCAGCAACTGCGCAGACAGGTCTGCTGCGGCCTGTAGAACGTGCGGCAACGCGTTGTCCACATCCAAGTTCTGCATGGCAACCACACCGACGCAAGCATCCAGTTGTGTCCTCCCCTGCGGCTGGCTCGGGATTGGGCAGGCAACCCCAACCGCGCCCGGTTGGAGCGCCCCGCGTGTTACGCAATACCCGCTTGCCCTAGCTTTGGTGACTTGTTCGTCTTCCCCCGCGGCGAAAGGGCGACCGGCCAGAATGGCGATCCCCGCAGCGCCCAGGTTGAGCGGATGCCTGCTGCCGACGCGGTAAGAGACTCGCAGTAACATATCCTGTGGCTCCGCCACCGAAACGGCCACACATTCATCCTGCTCAGCAAGAGCCAGGAATGCGGTTGCCCCCGTCAGCGCTGCAAGTCGTTGCAAACAAGGTTGCGCCACGGCACGCACGTGACCGGCAAATCGACCTTCGAAATCCATGATAGCAGCCCCCAGTACGATCCGTCCGTCCGGTGCCTTCTGGACCATCCCGTTTGCTTCCAGCGTCGCGACCAGCCGATATGCAATCGCCCGATCGACCGACAGGAAATCTGCGATGTCATTGACCCGCAGACCATCCGCTGAAACGGCGATCTGCCGGAGCGCTTTTAACCCTCTATCCAGTGTTTGCAGTGTCGCCATGGCCCGATTTCACGCAGCGGCCGTACTTGACAGCCTTGCGCCTGATCCTCATGATTTTCATATAACGTACTTTTTGTGCGATAATAGTAAATTGCCCACGGAATCCAAGATGGAAACTGACGTCACCCGTTCGAATGCCGCGCAGCTGTCCCCCACCGGTTGCCCAATCTCTCAACGGGCCGCAGATTTCGACCCGTTTGATGCGGCGTATCAGCAGGACCCGGCTGAGGCGCTCCGCTGGGCGCGGGAAGAAGAACCAGTCTTCTACAACCCGACCCTGGGTTATTGGATCGTAACCCGCTACGACGATGTGAAGGCGGTCTTTCGGGATCCTGTTCTGTTCTCACCGGCTAATGCGTTGGAGAAACTGACGCCCCCTTCGCAAGAGGCCCAGAACGTCCTGCGCAAATACAATTACGCGCTGGACCGGACGATGGTGAATGAAGACGAACCCCAGCACATGCAGCGCCGAAGGTTGCTGCTGGATGATTTCCTGCCTGACAACCTGGCCAAACATGAACCAGCCGTTCGCCGCCTGACGCGGGAATACATGGACCGTTTCATTGACAAAGGTCAGGCAGATCTTGTTGCGGACATCTTCTATGAAATTCCGCTGACCATCGCCCTGCATTTCCTGGGCGTCCCGGATGACGATGCCGCACAACTGCGCGAATTCGCAGTGGCCCATACTCTGAACACCTGGGGGCGGCCCACCCCGGAGCAGCAGCTTGAGATCGCAGAAAACGTCGGCCGTTTTTGGCAAACTGCGAACCAGATCCTGGACCGGATGATCGCTGATCCAACTGGCGAGGGTTGGATGTATGAATCCGTCCGTCAGCATTTCAAACACCCCGAAATCGTGACCGAGAGCTATTTGCGCTCAATGATGATGGCCATCCTTGCCGCGGCACATGAAACCACCTCCAACGCCACAGCAAATGCCTTCTGGACATTGCTCAGCGATCGGGAGGCCTGGGACCAACTGTGTGAAAACCCCAAATTGATCCCAAGTGCGGTTGAGGAATGCCTGCGTGTCGCCGGCTCCATTATCGCCTGGCGCCGGGTCGCGACACGGGAAACCTCGGTCGGTGGCGTGACCATTCCCGAAGGCGGCAAGTTGCTGTTGGTCCAGGCCAGCGCCAACAAGGACCCCCGACATTGGGCAAACCCCGATCAGGTCGACATCTACCGGGACAATGCTGTGGAGCACATGACCTTCGGGTATGGAGCCCATCAATGTATGGGCAAGAACATTGGCCGTATGGAGATGCGGATATTCCTGGAAGAATTCACGCGCCGCCTCCCCCACATGCGCCTTATGGCCGGGCAAAGCTTTGACAATCTCCCCAATATTTCTTTCCGGGGACCATCCAGCCTGTTGGTTGAATGGGATCCTGAGAAGAACCCTGAGCGTAAAGACCCGAATATTCTAATGACGTCGATCCATTTCCCGATCGGAGCACCCGTCAAAGATGAGATCTTGCGACAGGTCGTTGTTTCGGAGGTTATTCAAGAAACACCTCGGATCCGCCGTTACATCCTGAAGGATCCCAAAGGTCGTGCATTGCCCAGCTGGACACCGGGCAGCCACATTGACATCAAGCTTGGTGATGTGCGCCGAAAATACTCCCTCTGCGGTGATCCTGCTGACAGCAGCACATACGAAATCGCCATCCAGCGCGAAGACGCGGGGCGGGGTGGGAGCAAGTATTTTCATGAGAAACTAACTGTAGGAACACCCCTACACATCGCAGCCGCACGGAATCACTTTAGTTTGGAAGAGAGTGCTGGTGGTGTCATACTTATTGCTGGGGGAGTTGGGATTACGCCAATTGTAACGATGGCGGATGCCCTTCGTGCGTCTGGGCAGCCATATGAGCTCCATTATTGTGTCCGCTCACGTCGTGATTTGTTGTTTCTGGATCGAATTGCTGGTTCACATGGTGAGGGTTTTTGGGTGCATGTGTCCTCGGAGGGTGGGCGCGTTGATCTGTCCGAGCGTTTCCGGCAGATCCCGGCTGGCACGCGTGTTTACGCGTGCGGGCCCGAGCAGATGATTGCAGAGCTTGAGGAGCTGGCGGAAGG
>JALEGX010000139.1 GCA_022763485.1 Paracoccaceae bacterium
GGAGACGAAGGGATTCGAACCCTCGAGACGGTTTCCCGCCTACTCCCTTAGCAGGGGAGCGCCTTCGACCACTCGGCCACGTCTCCGCTGACCCGTATATGTGGCGGTCTCCCGAGAGACAAGGCCGAAAATCGAGGCTTGGAAAAATTTCTCCGGGGGGACCGTTTGATCCAGCAGGAGGAGCAGCGGGCAGAGGCCGCCGCCCGGAAATGTCAGGCGCCTGAGGCCCTCACGTCCTGCTGTCAGAGGTCCAGTCCAGGATGATCCGGGCGGCGGCCTGCGCGCGGGTGTGAAGCAGCCAGTGATCGGCGCCCGGTATCGCGCGGCGGGTCAGCCGGGGGGCCAAAGCTTCCAGACCTTGTGTTGTCTCGGGGCGCAGGGCGGTGTCGCCATCTCCCCAGATCAGCAGATGAGGGCAGGTGACCTGCATCCGGTCGGCCGGCATGGGGGGCAGATCGGTGATCGGCTCTCCGGGTTTGGCAACGGCCAGCGGTGAGGCGCGATACCAGTGGATCATCGTGCGCAGGCGATCGGGGCCCTGCCAGGCGTCCTGATAGGCCCGCAGCTTGTCACCGGACAACCAGCTGAGATCCATGTTGGCCGAAAACAGATCGTGCAGCTTGCTGAAGCCGTCTGCGGCCAGGATGTCTTCGGATCCAGGGCGTCGCAGGAAGTCGATGTATTGGGAGGCGGCCGATTGCTCTTCGCCACGCGCCAGTTCGCGCTGGAAGGGGATCGGGTGGACGCCATTGGCAATGATCAGCTCTGACACCAGGTCAGACCGGAACATCGCCAGCCCATAGGCAACCGCGGCGCCCCAGTCGTGGCCCATGACGGTGATTGGACCCCGGTCCAGGTGGCTGATCAGGGCTGCCATATCCGCGATCAGCTTGGAACCCGTGTAGTTCTCCACCCCCTCGGGCGACCAGCTTTGTCCGTAGCCGCGCTGGTCCGGGGCGATGCAGTGGAAGCGCTGCGCCAGAAGTGGCGCCAGGTCTTCCCACGCGCCGCCGAATTCCGGGAAACCATGTAGCAGCAGCAGTGGTGGCAGATCCGGATCGCCCCAGCTGCGCAGGAAGAAAGGGTGCCCGTCGAGCATCAGTGTTTGCGTCTGCATCATGTCGTTTCCGTCCTTGGTCCCGTCTGGTTGCGGACAGAGTGCCATTGTCCGCAGCGCAGGGGATCTTTTCGTTGCGTCATCGCAAAACCTGACCGCGCATGACATTTTTTTGACACCGATCAAGGCGTGATGGCGGGGGGCTTGATAGAGGAGGTCACAAGTAAACTTCAGGAGATTGGAATGACGAACGCGCCCGCCACCAAGACGGACACAATTGCCAACGGAACCACTTCGAACACGGTTGAGCTGAAGGCCAAAACTGCGCCTGCATCGCCCGCCAAGGCGCCTGCTGCACCTGCGGGTGTCGATGCCAAGCCGCAAGCGGCCGAGGCCGCGCCCCTGCGCGCGAGCCCGAAGCCCGAGGCTGTGCAAGCGGCGTTCGAATCCGGCAAATACCCCTATAAGCGCAAGATGGCGCGCCGAGTGTATGAGCAGGAGAAAGCCGCGCTGCAGGCTGAGCTGCTGAAGGTGCAGCACTGGGCACAGGAAACCGGCCAGAAGTTCGTGATGCTGTTTGAAGGCCGCGATGCCGCGGGCAAGGGCGGCACGATCAAGCGGTTTACCGAACACCTGAACCCGCGGTCTGCCCGTGTGGTCGCGCTGAACAAACCCACCGACGAAGAGCGCGGCCAGTGGTATTTCCAGCGCTATATCGACCATCTGCCGACCAGCGGTGAAATCGTGCTCTATGACCGCTCGTGGTACAACCGGGCAGGTGTTGAGCGGGTCATGGGCTTCTGCGAACCGGGCGAGTATCTGGAATTCATGCGCCAGACCCCGGATCTGGAACGTATGCTGGTCCGCTCGGGCATCCGCTTCTACAAATATTGGTTCTCGGTCACCCGTGAAGAGCAGCTGCGTCGCTTCAAGAGCCGTGAGACCGACCCGCTGAAACAGTGGAAACTGAGCCCGATCGACAAGGCGAGCCTGGACAAATGGGATGATTACACCGAGGCGAAAGAGGCGATGTTCTTCTACACCGACACCGCGGATGCGCCTTGGACGGTGATCAAATCCAATGACAAGAAGCGCGCGCGCCTGAACTGCATGCGGCACTTCCTGTCGACGCTGGAGTACCCGGACAAGGATCATTCGATTGCCTCGGCGCCCGATCCGCTGATTGTCGGGCAGGCCCATCATGTCATTCACCGGTCCGAACACATCCTGGGCACGGCACTGCATCCTGAGACCCGCAAGAAGAAGGACTGAAGATCTTTCGAAGGGAACGCAGAGGGGGCGCGGGAAACCGTGCCCCCATTCTTTTGGGGGACAAAAGGGGTCAGGATCCCGATTGTATTGCTTTTGGGTTCCGGACTTGCGCCGGGGGAAAAGCGCTCCTAAGCCTTGGGACATGAATACTCTTTCGCATAGTCCCGCGCCGCTTGGCGCCCTTGGCCACGTCCGGGCCATTCTGATCCTGGGCCTGCCGCTGATCGGCGGGCATGTGGCGCAGTTTGCCATCGGGCTGACCGATACGATCATGTTGGGATGGTACGGTGCCGAGGCGCTGGCCGCGGTCACGCTGGCGGGCAGTTATTTCTTTTCGCTGTTTCTACTGGGATCGGGATTCGGCTTTGCCGTGATGCCGCTGGTTGCCGCCGCTGCCGGGGCAGGGGAAGAGCGGCAGATCCGCCGCGCCACCCGAATGGGGCTGTGGCTGTCCATCCTGTTCTCGATCCTGGCGATGCCGCTTCTGTGGTGGGCAGAGCCGATCCTGCTGGGCCTCGGGCAGAAGGCCGACACTGCGGCGATGGCCGGGGACTACCTGCGGATTGCGGGCTGGGGCATCTTTCCGGCGCTTCTGGTGATGGCGATCAAATCCTATCTGGCGGCGCTGGAGCGGACACAGATCGTGTTGTGGATCACCCTTCTGGGGGCTCTGGTGAACGCCGTGGTGAACTATGCGCTGATCTTCGGCAACTGGGGCGCGCCCGAGCTGGGCATTGCCGGTGCGGCCATCGCTTCTGTCATCACCCAGCTGGTCTCGCTCGCGGCGGTTCTGCTTTATGCGCTGAAGGTTCTGCCGGAGCATGAGCTGCTGCGCAATTTCTGGCGTCCCGATCCCGAGATGTTCGGCCGGGTGCTGCGGCTGGGGCTGCCCATTGGCCTGACCAACCTGAGCGAGACGAGCCTGTTTGCCGCCTCGGCGATGATGATGGGCTGGATTGGCACGGTGTCGCTGGCGGCGCATGGGATTGCGGTCTCGCTTGCCGGTCTGACCTTCATGTTGCACCTGGGACTGTCCAACGCGGCCACAATCCGGGCCGGCAACGCCTATGGCCGCAAGGACAAGGCACATCTGGCGCGGGGCGCGGTTGTCGTCACCTGCATGTCGCTGATCATGTCCTGCGTGGCGATCGCGGGGTTCCTGCTGGTGCCGGAACTGCTGATGTCTGCCTTCATGGATTCCGCGGACCCGCAGAAACCCCTGATCCTGGAGGTCGGCATCGGCCTGCTGGCGATGGCGGCGCTGTTCCAGCTGGTCGACGGGTTGCAGGCGATTGCACTTGGTCTGCTGCGAGGGGTGCAGGATTCCACCGCGCCCATGCTGATCGGTGTGTTCAGCTATTGGGGGCTCGGGATCCCGTGTTCCTATGTCATGGGGTTCGTGCTGGACTGGAAGGGCATCGGCGTCTGGGCCGGGCTGGTGCTTGGGCTGGGCTGCGCCGCGGTCCTGCTGATGTTGCGCTTCTGGCGCCGCGGTTTGCACAGGGTCCCGGTCTGACCGCTGCCGGACGGGTTTCAGCTCTCTGATGCCTGCTGAGCCCTGATCAGGCGATCCGCCTTCTTGCGCACCAGCACCGAGCGAAGATCATGCATGGCCAGCAACAGGGCATCGGTGATCTGCTCCAGCTGCGCGTCGCTGGCCTTGGACTGTACCCAATGGGTGGTGGTGTTCAGATAGTCGACCGCACGGTGGATGTCATCGATATCGCGCTGTGCCAGCAGTGCGGTGCGATCCGCCATCCATCCCTTGATCTCGGCCAGGTCCTGTTCGGTCAATCTGCGGTCGCCATGCGGCTTGATCTCGCCGTTGCGAATGTTGACGACCGCGATCTGTTCCATCTCGATCCGGCGCTGCCGGTTTTCAGTATCCACGCGGAACACGAAGGCCCCGTTGTCGCGTACACGAAAGTAATAGTCCGGCAGTTCGGCGCCCATGATCGTCCTCTTATGTCAGCGACGCACAGAAAGTCTGAATGCGCGTGCAGGCCTCTTTCAACGCCTCGTCCGATGTAGCGTAGCTGACACGGAAGTTCGGTGAAAGCCCGAAGGCGGCCCCGAACACCACCGCGACATCCGCTTCTTCCAGAAGCGCCACAGCAAAGGCCTCATCCGTGTCGATCACGGTGCCTTTCGGAGTGGTCTTGCCGATCAGTCCCGCGATGGACGGATAAACATAAAACGCACCTTCCGGCGTCGGGCAGGAGATCCCTTCGACCTCATTCAGCATGGAGACCACCAGATCCCGGCGGCGCTTGAAGGTTTCAGCATTGGGCGCCAGGAAATCCTGGGTGCCGTTCAGGGCTTCAACCGCGGCCCACTGGCTGACCGAGCAGGGGTTCGAAGTCGATTGCGACTGCACCTTGCGCATGGCGGCGATCAGCTCGACCGGGCCCGCGGCATAGCCGATCCGCCAGCCGGTCATGGCATAGGCCTTGGAAACACCGTTGCAGGTCAGGGTCCGGTCATAGAGTGCCGGTTCCACCTGTGCGGGGGTGCAGAATTCGAAGCCGTCGTAGGCCAGATGTTCGTACATGTCGTCGGTCATCACCCAAACATGCGGGTGGCGCATCAGGACGTCGGTCAGCTCTTTCAGCTCATCCCAGCTGTACCCGGCGCCGGTGGGGTTGCTGGGGGAGTTGAATATCAGCCATTTGGTTTTGTCAGTGATTGCCGCTTCCAATTGGTCCGCGGTCAGTTTGAAATTGGTCTGGATCGAGGTTTCCGCGATGACCGGCGTGCCCCCGGCCAGCAGCACCATATCCGGGTAGCTGACCCAATAGGGCGCCGGGATGATCACCTCGTCACCATCGTTCAGCGTCGCCATCAGCGCGTTATAGAGCGTCTGTTTGCCGCCGGTGCCAACGGACACCTGAGCGGGCACATACGCCAGCCCGTGATCGCGTTCCATCTTGTCACAAACGGCCTGCTTCAGCTCGGGAATGCCGTCGGGCGCGGTGTATTTCGTCTTGCCCGCGGCAATCGCTGCCACGGCGGCATCCTTGATGTTCTGGGGGGTGTCGAAATCGGGTTCACCCGCGCTCAGGCCAATGACGTCACGGCCTGCGGCCCGCAACTCGGCAGCTTTTGCTGTCATGGCGATTGTCGGGGAAGGTTTGACGCGGGACAATGTCGCAGACAGGAAACTCATGCGGGACCTCGGTTTGTATGTTGGGTGGGTCTGTCATAGGGTGCGCGCAAACGGCGTTCAAGCAGGGATGCCGCGACAGGACGGAGATGACGGATGTCGACAGAAGAAGAGGATTGGTTTGGCCCCGAAGCGGCCACGTTCGGGGATCGCGTGGCAGGTGCCCGCGAAGCGGCCGGGATGACACAGGTGCAGCTGGCGCGCCGTCTGGGCGTCAAGAAGGCAACCGTTGCCTCCTGGGAGCAGGACCTTTCCGAACCGCGCGCCAACAAGCTGTCGATGATGGCTGGTCTGCTCAATGTCTCGATCATGTGGCTGTTGACCGGTGAAGGTGAAGGCGGCGCGGACCTGCTGGATGAAAATGACCCCTACGAGCGCGATCTGAACGGCATCGTGGTGGAGCTTCGGCAGCTGCGCATGGAGATGCAGGCCAATGTCGAGCGGGCCGCCAAACTGGAAAAACGTCTGCGCACCATTCTGAAAGGGGATCAGAAGTGACCGAGACCCGAGAAAACCGGCTCAAGCGGATGCAGATGCGCTCGATGCGGCGTGGGATCAAGGAAATGGACCTGATCCTGAGCGCCTATGCGGCCGAACACCTGCCTGCGATGTCGGAGGCTGAGCTTGACCAGTATGACGCGCTGCTGCGGGAAAACGACCAGGACCTGTACCAATGGGTCACCGGGCAGGTGGATGCGCCCGAACCGCTGGCGGATCTGGTGGCAAAGGTGGCGCTGACCTTCCAGAAATAGGTCTTTCATCATTTAACCGATTCTTCGGGAATTGGTCTCATTCTCTGACGTCAGCAGTTCGAGTCGGAGAAACAGATGAGTATCGAAAGGCCAATGGTCCGGTCATCGCGCAATGAGTTCATGACCGGTTACCTTGAAGCCCTGGCACTGGTGGAGCGGCTCCATCGCTTGTTGCTGGACGTGATCAAGGACGAATTCGAACGTGTCGGCGTTCTGGAAATCAACGCGGTGCAGGCGCTGCTGCTGTTCAACATCGGTGACAACGAAGTCACTGCGGGGGAGCTGAAAAGCCGGGGCTATTATCAGGGCAGCAACGTCAGCTACAACCTGAAGAAGCTGGTGGAAATGGGATACATGCACCACCAGCGCTGCGAAATTGACCGGCGATCGGTCCGGGTGCGCCTGACCCAGAAGGGACGGCAGATCCGCAACATCGTTGCCGGGCTGTTTTCGCGCCATGCCGAAGGGCTGGAGGGCAAGGCGGTGATCGATCGTCAGGGGATCGATGACATTACCGCGTCCCTGAAGCGGGTTGAGCGGTATTGGACGGATCAGATCCGCTATATCTACTGATCGGGGGCTGCCCCGGGGTCGATCCGGGACAGCGAACAGCGCAGCGCGCCTTTACCAGTGGCCCGTGTTTTCCATGCTGGTCCAGGGTTCGGCGGGGGCCAGCGCTTCGCCATTCTGCAGCAGTTCGACCGAGATATTGTCAGGGGAGCGGACAAAGGCCATGCGGCCATCGCGCGGCGGACGGTTGATCGTCACCCCGTTCTCCATCAGATGCGCGCAGGCCTCATAGATGTTGTCGACGCCATAGGCCAGGTGACCAAAATGGCGGCTGTCGCTGGGCAGTTCATCATCCCCATCCCAGTTGTAGGTCAGCTCAATCGGGGCTTCTTCCTGACCCGGAGGGGACATGAAGACCAGCGTGAAGCGCCCCTGTTCGCTTTCATAGCGGCGGGTCTCTTTAAGTCCCAGAAGCCGATAGAATTCCATTGATTTGTCCAGATCCTTCACGCGAACCATGGTGTGCAGATAGGTCAGGGCCATTGGTGGTCTCCCAGTTGCAGATGCATTTTGGGCGCAGGATTTCAGAATTTGGATTTGAAGCCCAGCGAAAGTGACACCTCGCTGGTGTCAAATCTGTTCACGTTTGACGATTTCTGCCCGGCGCGCAGCCGCAAGGTCGGCACAAAGCCCGCATAGCCGACATTGTCGAAGCTGACGTTGATGTCCCCATAGACCGAGGCATCCTCGCGCCCGCCCGGCACCCGGAAGAGGCCAACCTGATAGCTTTCATAATCCGCAATCCCGTAGGTCAGGCCAAGGCTCCAGCGAGTCGGGCCCAAGGCCTTGCCGATCCCGTAATAGGCCCGCAGGGTCGCGGATTGAAAATTGCCGTTGCCATGTTTGGCCCGGGTGTCGCGCAGGCTGACAGCAAGATTGACCTGATCGCCGTTGGCCAGCGGGCGTGAGACGCTGGCCCCCACGCCATAGACACGGGCGTCGTTCACCAGGTAGCGGGAATCAAAGCGATCTTCGGCGCTGGCGTTCACTTCAAATACCGTGCCGGAGCCCAGCCGCCAGGACCGGCTGCCGGTTGCACGCACCAGATCATAGTTCTTTGATCCACCGAAATAGGCGCTGCCCAGGGCAACATCCCCATAGGCGCTGCCGCGTTTCTCGGCCGGTCCCACGGCAAAGCTGTGGCGCAGCGATACCTCGCCATAGACGGTGTTGAACTCCTCGCCCTTTGTGCCGGGGGCGTTGGCCCGGGCGCTGGACGACAGGCTGACCGATTGACTGTAAAGACGTCCGCCAAGCGTGGTTGCGCGGGTTTTGGAACTGGCCAGCCGATAGGTGGCAGCGAAGTCCAGCGTTGCCTGCACGCCGGACAGGGCCTGCGCGCGCGGGGAAAACACCCCCCCGGTGGGCACCCCGTCAATCAGTTCCAGCGCCGCGTCGGTTCCCCCGTTCACATTGCTGGAGGGTGTGACGGAGCTGCGGAAGCGGAAGGCAAAGGGATTTTTCTGCCGCAGCACACGGTAGTCCCGTGCAATCTGCTCTTCGGCCTTGGCATCGGGGGCGTGGTTGGCACTGCGGCGCAGCCAGATCTGGGCCAGGGTCGGGCTGTCGGCCGCAAAGGACAGCTTTGCGGCATATTGCGAGCTGCGGAACTTGTCCGCGGGGTTCTTGGAAAACCGGTAGGCCCGGGCCGCGGCCTGTCGGCCAAGGTCCAGCTGGTTGATCTGCTCCAGCGCCGCTGCTTCGATGAAATGCAGCATCGGATCGCGAGGGGCCGCCTGCTGCAACCCCCGCGCAAGCCCCAGCGCCAGCCGCGGCTCACCCTGACGCACGGCTTCGATCGCCATGGCGCGGGCCTTGGGCAGGCTGAGCTGAAGCTGTTCGGGCGGCGTGGTTGTTTGCGCCTGTGCCAGAGGGGAGGGGGCTGCGGTTTGCAGGATCAGGGCAGCCAGAGCCGCCTTAGGGAACCGGCTGGTTACAGACCGGATCGGCATTGGCAGTTCCACATTTCGAAAGCACGAATACGCCGTATTCCAGCTCGTTGTCATAACCGGGCTGATGAATGTGCTGCGATGCTTTCAGAGTTCCTGCCACTGCTGATGCGTCGGTGCCACCAAAGATACCCGCGTATTCACCACGCTTCTGTGCCGGAGGCTGGGTCACATTGCCATGGAACGTGCCGTCCGTGGCGATGCTGGTCAGTTCCAGATCCAGATCCGCGATCGATACGTTTTCATCCACGACAACCCGGTTGTAGACGGTGCCATTGATCACGTTGTCGGCGAAATCGGCGTTCAGATAGATCGCGCCGGTGATTTCCGCGGCCTGGGCCGGAATGATGCTGGGCGAGGTGCCCGGGGTCACGGGCTTGAGGTTGCCGCCATCCCCAGAGCGGTTCAGCAGGCCGGCATAGGTGCCGGCATAGCTGACAAGGCCGGTGGTTGGGGTGGCTTCGGGGGGATCATAGGTTTCGTTCGCCGCACGGCCATAGTGCGTGCCGCCGATGACATAATTGAACTGCGGTCCCGAAAAGGCAGCGACCGCATACACACCATCACGTTCGCGCGCGAACGCGGTGAAATGCCGGTCCAGCGAGCTGTCCTGTGCCGTGTAGGCCTGGTAGCCGGGCACATCGAGTGCCGGGGTCCGGGTATAGATCGACTGGAATGGGGTCTGGTCCAGCCCGCTGCCGCTGATCGTCAGGGTCTGTTGGGTCGAATCGAAGGATACGTTCAGAACGTCGCCTGCAACCTCGTCCGGGACCGTCGTTGTCGGGGTGGTCACGCTTCCGCCCGTTGTGCCGGCGAACGGATTGGTCCCGCCGCCACACGCCGCCAACAGGGTCGACATTGCGACCCCTAGCCAATACCGCTTCATCTGCCTCAACCTCAGGTTTTTTTAGGTTTTGATGCGAAATTGTGTCAGAAGTCGGCAGAAGTCAAATCCTAATCACAAAGCCATTTAGCGCCGTGGCTTATTCGCTACCATCTGGTTGTGGTGGGGCGTCCCCGCGCTGCTACATCTTGGGTGCGGTCGAAAATGGGGAGGCGCAGATGTCAGCCTCGTTTGCGCAGATATTCCACGACACGGCATTTCGGCGCCTCGGTGCGCAGCTCGATCGCGCCGGACACGGTCCAGTCCTGCGCCGTCAGTTCGGGAAAAAACGTGTCCGCATCCGGCACGTCCAGATCAACATCGGTGATCAGCAGGCGGTCGGCACGTGGCAGAAGCCCCGCATAGATGCCGCTTCCGCCGATGCCATAGATCCGGTGATAGCCAGCGGCCTGGGCCAGTTCGATGGCCGCGTCCAGGCTGGAAACCACGTTCTCGGCCTCTACACCTTGCGACGATACAACGATATTAAAGCGGTTTTTCAAAGGCTTGAAGGGCAGGCTGTCCCAGGTGTTGCGCCCCATGATCACCGCGCCGCCAAGGGTTTCGCGCTGAAAGAACTTCAGGTCCTCGGGGGCGTGCCACGGGATGGTGTTATCCCGGCCGATCGCGTTGTTGCGGGCGCAGGCGACAATCAGTGAAATCATGGTCAAACCGCTACTGGTGCTTTGATAATCGGATCGGGGTCGTAGTTCAGGATCTCGAAGTCGTCAAACCGGAAGTCGAAGATCGAAGGGACCTCGCGCTTGATCCGGAGCTGCGGCAGAGGTTTCGGAGTGCGGGCCAGCTGTGTCTGAACCTGCTCCATGTGATTGCTGTAGATATGCGCGTCCCCGATGGAGTGCACGAAATCCCCGGGCTCATACCCCGCAACATGGGCCAGCATGACCTGCAGCAGCGCGTAGGATGCAATGTTGAACGGCACGCCCAGGAACATGTCGGCAGAGCGTTGATAGAGCTGCAGGTGCAGCTTCCCGTTCAGCACCTTGACCTGCCACAGGGTATGGCAGGGCGGCAGAGCCATGTCCGGAACATCCCCCGGGTTCCAGGCGGAAACGATCATGCGGCGGCTGTCAGGGGCGTTTTTCAGCATGTCGACCAGCGTCGCGATCTGATCAACCTGATCGGCGCGATACAGCGGGTTGCCGTCAGTGTCGGTGTGGTCGGTGGCGATGAGGGCGGGAAAGCGCCGCCATTGATGCCCGTAAACAGGGCCCAGATCCCCATTTTCGTCGGCCCATTCATCCCAGATCGAAACCCCGTTTTCCTGCAGATACCGGATGTTGGTATCGCCAGAGAGAAACCAGAGCAGTTCGTGAATGATGGACTTCAGGTGCAGCTTCTTGGTGGTCACCAGGGGGAAGCCGTCCGCCAGCGGATAACGCGCTTGCAGGCCGAAATAGGACAAGGTTCCGGTTCCGGTGCGGTCACTTGTCGGCTCTCCTTGGTCCAGGATAAGCCGAAGCTGGTCGAGATACTGCTGCAATGTTGTCCCCCAGGTTTTCGGTCAGGTGCTGCACGCACGTGGCCTTTGTTTCTTCTTACACGTGTTGTGACCTGCATTGAAAGCTGTTTGCGGTCTGCGGGCGGTGCGCGCGCGGAGGTGGCATGCACATGCAATGTATAGACATTAAATGTGCATTTGCTACACTTTCGATATGAAGCAGATCAACAGAACCATAGCAATAACAGTGGCGGCCCTGGGGGGCTTGGCTGTCAGTGCGGGAGTGTCGCAGGCCGCATCCCCCATAGCCGAGGTTGTTTGCGCGCAAACCGGCGACCTTTACACCCGCTTGGAAACGCGCATGGGATCCAAGCGCATTGCGACCGGGCTGCGCGGACGGGAACAGATCATGGAGGTCTGGTCCGACAATCGCGGTGAGTGGGTGATGGTCGTCACGTACGCCAGCGGCCAATCCTGCATCGTCGCAATGGGGGAGGACTGGATGCCGGTCGGTCCGGCGCCCGCACGCGGGTAGCACCGGAGCGGGGTGCGCTCATCCCAAAATGGCGCGAGGGTCAAAACCGCAAATGCCCGAACCCGGAAGGCCGGGTACGGGTGAGTATACGCAAATAATAAGCTACGGAGGTCTGAGGCCGCCGGAATCTGAAAATCAGAGCGCTTTCAAATCGCTTGCCATCATGCGGCCGTCACGGCCTTCTTGCAGCTCGTAAGATACTTTTTGGTTGTCGGCCAAACCGGTCATCCCGGACCGCTCAACCGCAGAAATGTGAACGAAAACGTCCTTGCCGCCTTCTTCGGGTTCGATGAAGCCGTAGCCTTTCGTGGTGTTGAACCACTTCACGGTGCCGTTTGGCATGTCCCGTGTCTCCTCTTTACTTTCAGTCTCTCCCGCTTGGGCAGGAGTCGTATCGGCACACCCGAAGTGTCAGAGGCGCCTGGCTGTGTGCTCACTGTGGCGATTGTCTGGACGAAGGGGCTGCCCACTGAAGAAGATCGCACGGTGCGGGAGAAAATCAAGGAAAACAGGGTATCAGAAATATGAAGTTCGGATATGAAGGGGCAACTGTGCCAAAGAATGAGACACGTCGATGAAGCTTTATGGTCTGAAGTCCTGTGACACCTGTCGCAAAGCCTTGAAATCCTTGCCTTCGGCTGAGTTCGTGGATGTGCGGGCGGACGGAGTTCCAGAGCCGATTCTGCAGCGTTCGCTGGCGGAATTTGGCGAAAAACTTCTCAATACGCGGTCAACGACGTGGCGTCAGTTGGAGCCGCAGGAGCGTGAGAAAGCCCCTCTGGAGCTGCTGTTGGCGCATCCGACGCTGATGAAGCGACCGCTGATCGAAGATGGCGGGCAGCTCTACCTGGGCTGGACACCGGAAACCCGGCAGGCCCTTGGCGTGGCCTGATCGCCACCTTATCTGACCCGAAAGGTTCGGAGGTTTCCATGCGAAGTGCAGCAATGGTTTTGGGTTTGATCGCGGGTGTGGTCGGAATGGTCGTGGGCTTCTTCGGCTATGGTTACACGGCGGTGATCGAACAGTTCGGTGAAGTCGAGGGCCTGGCCGAACAGGTGATGGACGTGGAAACCCTGCGGCTGGTTTCGGTCCTGGCGCCGATGCTGGCGTTGGCCGGGGGCGGCATGGCGCGGTCCCGTGCGCTGTGGGGCGGCATCCTTCTTCTGCTCTCTGCCGGCGGTATGTACTACGGGTACGGTTTCAACGTGTTCACCATGTTCCCGATCTGCTTTGCGGCTTTGGGCGGTGTTCTGGCCGTTGCGGCCGGGCGTCCGGACGAAGAGAAATCCCATTTCTGAGGGGCTCCCACAGAATGAAACAGCCCGCACCGGGATACGGCACGGGCTGTAAAATTTGATCATGTGTCGGCTGTGACTTAGGCCGGAACCATCTGGGCGCGACGGTTGCGCAGGATCGCATCAACCGAGACTGCGCCCGCCCCTTTGAGCACCAGGTAGCTCAGGACGAAGACCCAGAACAGACGCTGGTCCAGGATCACGCTGTCCGGGAAACGGTCAAACCACGCACCCAGCGTCTTGGCATCGGTGGCACCATGGCCGACCACATCGGTCAGCGACTGCACGACGACAAAACCGATCATGCCCAGCGACGCCAGACGCGTGCCCAGCCCGATCAGCACCAGCAGCGGCAGGATGAATTCTGCCCAGGTGCCGGCCATGACAACAGCCCAGTGGAAGATGCCCAGCTGCGACACGTCATAGGTGACCGCTTCCAGCTGGCGGGGAAAGATTTGCGAATAGGCGCCGATCGAGGGCGAAAAGATCCCGAAGATCCCGTCGCCCAGCTTGGTCAGGCCGGAGTTCCAGTAGTAGAAAAGCAGGGTGGCCGCGAAGACAAACCGGGCAGCCAACGGCATGAGCCAGTCGCCGATTTTTTCGACGAAGTCGAAGATGGCGTCGTGAATTGCAACAAGTGCATGCATGGTCTCATCCTTTCGTGTTCAGTTGGATGATGGCGCCGCTTTGCAAGAGCAGGGCCAACGGGGTGCCGAGGTCAAAATCGAGGGTCGCTTTCAGAGCGCAGTCATGCGCCTCCGAGAAGCTGGCCCCCAGGCGCAACGCCTCGATCCAGTCGGCACCGCCGACGGGGAGAGGTTGCGGCGCGGGATCGAACTCGGGCCGAGTTATCAGGACGTCCTGAGGGACGGGTTCGGGTTTCGGGGCATTCTCTTCGGTGTTGAACCGCCAGATGTCATAGATCGGCCAAGGCGAGCGGACGACGCGCAGGCTTGGGGCAAGTTCCACCGTGCATTCCAGCAGCTCTTCGATTGTAAGGCCGGCCAGATCCTGTGGGTTGATCGGGGTGGCATCGGCAGCGTGATAGGATTCCCGCATTGCCAGCTCCAGCCGGGCAACATCCGGCAAAAATCCCAGATGATCCAGCTGTTTCATGCCGGCCAGGAACTCTGGGAAGGCTTCGCCATAGAACATCATCAACGGCGAACTGGGGGGATGGGCGCGCAGAAAGATACCGGACAGACCGTCCATATTCTGCTTGCCCAGCAGTTTGGCGATCACCGGGAAGGCGGTGTGCATCGCTTCGGTCAGCGAAACCGCCACGTTGTTGCGATAGACATTGAAGCGGCGTCCGGCCGGGCGATCCTGCGCATCAGACAGCCCCTCCGGCACCGGCTGGTTCGGGTCCATCATGGCCGTTTTGAACAGGGACTGGGACACGTTCATGCGGGCAGCCTTTCCAGGGCCATGGCCGCGTGGTCCGCTTCGGCCCGCAGAATGGGCCAGTCCGGCACGTCGGTGTCCCATTCGATCAGGATCGGCTTGGGACCACTGCGTTCCAGCGTGTAATCCAGAAGTGACCAGACCGGGTCCACGACCTCGCGGCCGTGGCTGTCGATCAGCAGCGGCGCGCCGTGGTCGTCTTCATCCTCATCATGGCCGCCAAGGTGGATTTCACCGACCTGATCCAGCGCGAAGGCATCGATGTAGGTCTGGGGCGAAAAGTCCAGGTTCGTTGCAGAAACGAAGACGTTGTTCACATCCAGCAGCAGGCCGCAACCGGTGCGCTTGGCCACCTCGGCCAGAAACTCCGGCTCGCTCCAGGTGCTTTCATTGAAGGCCAGATAGCTGGAGGGGTTTTCCAGCAGCATCTTGCGGCCGATGGTGTCTTGCAGCTGGTTGATGTGGTCGGTCACGCGGGCCAGCGTGTCGTTGGTATAGGGCAGGGGCAGAAGGTCGTTGTAGAAATGGCTGTCATGGGTCGACCAGGCCAGATGCTCCGAGAAGCTGGCGGGTTTCAGCCAGTCGACCAGATGTTTCAGCCGGGTCAGATGATCGGCGTCCAGAGCGCCCTCGCCGCCGATGGACAGGCCAACGCCGTGTACGGAGATCGGAAAATGTTCGGACAGGTGGCGCAGTTGGGCAATCGGGCGCCCGCCGTCCCCCATGTAGTTTTCGGCATGTATCTCAAGCCAGGCCACAGGAGCGGGCGAGTCCATGATGTCTGCGAAATGCTGCGGCTTGTAGCCCACACCGGGGGCGTTGGGCAGATGCGAAGGGGAATTGGTCGTATCCAGCATGGCAGCTCTCGCAGGGCGTCTTGAAACAGGTCGGGGCGGGCGGCGTTTACCACCCGCCCCGGGTTTTGAGCTTCGGCTTATGCCGGCAGGTCACGCTCCAGAGCGGTCAGCGAGCCTTTGCGTGCGGTGCCGTCGGCCATCGCCGGCAGTTCCATGGATTCGCAGGTGTCGGCGTCAACCAGGGTCCAGGCGTTGCCCTGGTAGTCAACGGTCGAGGTGCCTGCGCAGGTGGTACCGGGGCCTGCGGCACAGTCGTTCTGACCAGCCAGCGAGACGCCGTAGCACTTTTCCTTGGACTGGGCTGCTGCCGGGGTCGAAATCGAGGTTGCCAGGGCTGCTGCAACTGCGCCTGCGACTGCCAGGGTTTTTGCGGTGTTGGACATCTTTGATTTCCTTTGCGTTGTTGGGTGGTCTTCAGTTGTGACACTCAAAACCTAACGCACCGCAAAGAACTTCGGAACTCACGAGGCCGTGTCTCACGAGCGCGTCAGATGATGTCAGATTTTGACATGCTCCAAAGCTATGAAAACAAGGCAAAATGAGAGGTATGTAACAAAAAGGCTCGCGAGTGCGAGCCTTTCGTATAGGTTTCTGTGGGCAAATGTTACAACAGGTCCGGAGGCGTCGCCTCCTTTGCCAGGGCGGCTGTAACATTTGCCAGACTGTCCACTTTGGTCTGCTTTTCACCAAGCCGGCGCACGGACACGGTGCGCTCTTCGACCTCACGATGACCAACCGCCAGAATGACCGGCACCTTGCCCACGGAATGCTCGCGGACCTTGTAGTTGATCTTCTCGTTGCGCATGTCGGCTTCGGCCCGCACACCGGCGGCCTTCAGCTCGGCCACCACTTCGTGCACGTAGTCATCCGCTTCCGATGTGATCGAGGCCACAACCACCTGACGCGGTGCCAGCCAGAACGGCAGCTTGCCTGCATGTTCTTCGATCAGAATGCCGATGAACCGCTCAAACGAGCCAAGGCAGGCCCGGTGCAGCATGTAGGGGCGGTGCTTGGATCCATCCGGCCCGACGAAATTGGCGTCCAGACGCTCGGGCAGGTTGGGGTCCACCTGCAGGGTGCCGCACTGCCAGTTGCGCCCGATGGCGTCGGTCAGGGTGAATTCCAGCTTGGGACCATAAAAGGCGCCTTCGCCTTCCAGGATCTCGAAGTCGTAGCCCGCAGCCTTGCAGGCCTCGCCCAAGGCCTTCTCGACAAAATCCCAGCTTTCGTCGCTGCCGATCCGCTTTTCGGGGCGTGTCGACAGTTTGATGGTCCAGTTGTGGAAGCCCAGATCGGCATAGACCTTGGACAGGAAGGCGATGAACTTTGCGGTTTCGGATTCGATCTGATCCTCGGCGCAGAAGATGTGGCCATCGTCCTGGGTAAAGCCGCGCACCCGCATGATGCCGTGCAGCGCGCCCGAAGGTTCATAACGGGCGCAGGAGCCGAATTCGGCCATGCGCAGCGGCAGGTCGCGATAGGATTTCAGACCTTGATTGAACACCTGCACGTGGCAGGGGCAGTTCATCGGCTTCAGCGCGTTGATCGCCTTTTCGCGGGCATGATCTTCGTCCACTTCGACGATGAACATGTTTTCCTGGTACTTGTCCCAGTGGCCCGAGGCCTCCCACAGCTTGCGGTCGACGACCTGCGGGGTGTTGACCTCGACATAGCCATCGCGTTCCTGCATCCGGCGCATGTAGTCCTGCAGAGTGGTGTAGATCTTCCAGCCGTTGGGATGCCAGAACACCTGGCCGGGCGCCTCTTCCTGCATGTGGTAGAGGCTCATTTCCTTGCCCAGCTTGCGGTGGTCGCGTTTGGCGGCTTCTTCCAGCATGGTCAGATGCGCCTTCAGCTTGTCCTTGCTGGTGAAGGCCACGCCATAGATGCGCTGCAACATGGCGCGGTTGGAATCCCCGCGCCAATAGGCGCCGGCAATTGACATCAGCTTGAAGCTGTCGCCCTGAACCTGACCGGTGTGCTGGAGGTGCGGACCACGGCACAGATCCTGCCAGTCGCCGTGCCAATACATGCGCAGCGGCTCATCGCCGGGGATGCTGTCGATCAGCTCGACCTTATAGGGTTCGTTGTTGTCGGTGTAATGCTGGATCGCACGCGCACGCTCCCAGACCTCGGTGGTCACGGGCTCGCGCTTGTTGATGATCTCTTTCATCTTCTTTTCGATGGTGCCGAGATCTTCGGGCGTGAAGGGTTCGGCGCGGTCGAAGTCATAATACCAGCCGTTTTCGATCACCGGGCCGATGGTGACCTTGGTGTCGGGCCAGATCTCCTGCACGGCGCGGGCCATGATATGGGCCAGATCGTGACGGATCAGTTCGTTGGCCTGATCTTCGTCCTTCATCGTGTGGATGGCGATCTGTGCGTCGGCGTCGATGGGCCATTGCAGGTCCCAGTGCTGGCCGTTCACGGTGGCCGAGATTGCCTTCTTGGCCAGCGAGGTGGAGATGTCAGCCGCCACTTGCGCGGGCGTTACGCCTGCGTCGAAGGATCGTGCATTGCCATCGGGAAAAGTAAGGGAAATCTGGGCCATCGGCCTGATGCTCCTCGTCGGTTTGGCGCCCACTGAACGCCCGGTTGCGGGTTATGTGTGTGATGCTCATTTGGCAGGCAGCTTGCGGGCTGTCAAGGGCGGAGCGAGGGGCGCTGCCCCTCGTCGTCATTGGGCTCGAACCAATGGCGCACCAATGACAACCCCCGGAGTTTTTTTAGCGAGATGAATGGGAGCGCGCGGCGCGGCCGGGGCCTGCGGGATCGCGCTGCGGGCGGTTTTCGGGGATTGGGCACCCGGAGACGGTTTTCCGTGCTAAGCTTCGAGGGGAGATCGCTTCTGAGCAAGCGGCCTGACAAGACCTGAAGGGAGACAAGAATGCCGGATTTCAACACCAGTTTCGATCTGTCGGTTGCGGACGTGGACCTGATCGAGATGGCCTTGCACAAGACCAAGGCGCTGCTGTCGCGGCCGGATCTGGAGGCCAGCCTGGGTGCGGAAGGCGGTGAAGGGCCGGTCGATCGTGAGGAAACGCTCAGGCAGATTGCCGACCTCCTGGGGCGGATGCACAATCAGAAGGTCTTTTATCGTCCCAAGGATGATGTCTACGTCGGAGGCTGAGGCAGGGGGACGGGCTTGATCTCGGCCGTAGCTTTCGGTTCAGTGGCGCCAAGAGACGCAGTGAATTGAGAGGAGCGCGGCATGGCGCAGGCAGAGGTTCTGGAAACGGCGCAGGGACGGCGTCTGGCCTATCACAAGAGCGAGGGCGCCGGACCGACGATTGTCTTTCTGGGCGGGCTGAAATCCGACATGGAAGGCACCAAGGCCGTTCACCTTGAGGCCTGGGCCCGGGCGCGGGGGCAGGCGTTTCTGCGCTTTGACTACTCAGGCCATGGGGAAAGCTCTCATACCTTCGAAGAAACCTGCATCGGGGATTGGCATCAGGACACGCTGGCGGTGATCGATGCGCTGACAGAGGGCCCGATCGTGCCGGTGGGATCGTCCATGGGGGGCTGGCAGTCGCTGCTGCTGGCCCGGGCGCGGCCCGAGCGGATCGCAGGGCTGGTCACCATCGCCGCCGCTCCGGATTTCACCGAGGACGGGTATTGGGCCGGGTTCAGTGATGCGCAGAAAGAGGCGCTGGAAACAGACGGGCAGATCGAGCTGCCTTCGGATTACATGGAACCCTACATCATCACCAAACGGCTGATCGAGGACGGGCGCGATCACCTTGTTCTGCGCGCGGATCTGCCTTTGCCGTTCCCGGTGCGCTGCCTGCAAGGCACGGCGGATACCGCGGTGAGCACCGAGACCGCGCTGCGGCTGCTGGATCACGCGACCTGTGACGACATGCGCCTGCTTCTGGTGAAGGACGCGGACCACCGGTTTTCGGACGGGCCCTGTCTGGGCCTGATCGAACAGGCGGTTCTGGAGGTGCTTGGGGTCACCGCATGAGGCGGTTCGGAAAATGGCTGGGCCGGGGCCTGCTTGCCCTCTTGGTCGCCCTGATGGCGGTGTTTTTCCTGGCACCCGTTGAGCCGGTCAACCTGAAAGTGCGGTTTGACCCACAGGACCTGAACGGGGACGTGCAGGCCTATTTCGAAAGGGTGGAAGCCCGGTTTTCCGACATCACGCCGGGGGTGCAGAAGCGGGTTGTCTGGCAGGGCGATGCCAACACGCGCACAGAGTACGCCCTTGTCTATATCCATGGGTTTTCCGCCACCTCCGAGGAGACGCGCCCGGTCCCGGACCATGTGGCGGAGGCCTTGCAGGCAAACCTCGTCTACACCCGTCTGACGGGACATGGGCGCCCCGGAGCGGCGATGGCGGAGGCCCGCGTTCAGGATTGGATGACCGATGTTGCCGAGGCTTTGGCCGCGGCGCGGGCGGTCGGGGACAAGGTGGTCGTGCTGAGCACCTCTACCGGGGGCAGCCTGATGACCGCGGCGCTGCTGGATCCGGAAATGCGCGCCGATGTGGTGGCCAGCGTCTTTGTCTCACCGAATTATGGGCTGAACACGTCATTGGAGTTTCTACTGACGCTGCCGGGTGCACGCTATTGGCTGCCGCCGATTCTGGGCCGGGAGCGCTCGTTCGAGGCGCGAAGTGCGGCCTATGAGACCTATTGGACCACGCGCTACCCCTCGGTCGCGGTGCTGCCGATGGCTGCCTTGGTCAAGGTGGTGCGCAGTTTGCCGTTCGAAGAGATCCCGGTGCCCGCCCTTTTTGTCTTCTCCGACAATGACCAGGTCGTGCGCCCGGATCTGACGCGGGCGTTTGCCGCGCGCTGGGGGGCAGGGTCGGATATCCTTTTGGTGGAACCGGGACCCGATGACGACAGTTATGCCCATGTGATTGTCGGCGATATCGTGTCACCGGGGCAAACTGAAACCGCAGTGTCCGGGATCCTGACGTGGTTGGACGAAAAGGGAATTCGCTAATGGAGCAACGGGTCAGCCTGATCACGCTGGGCGTAAAGGACATGGAGCAGGCCGCGGGGTTCTACGAGGCCCTGGGGTGGGCGCGTGTGGACAGCCCGGATGGGGTCATCGCCTTCGATCTGATCGGGCAGACCCTGGGGCTTTACCCGATTGCGGCGCTTGCCGAAGAGCTTGGATTGCCGGAGACGGATCTGGGGCACGGGGCCATCACACTGGCCCACAACCTGCGCAGCAAGGATGAGGTGCGGGCGCTTCTGGACAGGGCCGATGAGGCCGGGGCCGAGATCCTGAAACCGGCGCAGGACGTGTTTTGGGGCGGATATCACGGCTATTTCCGGGCCCCGGACGGGGCGATCTGGGAAATTGCGCATAATCCGTTTTCCCCCCTGTCGCCGGATGGGGCGTTTCGCTGGAACGGGTATGGATGATGCGCAAACCTGCCAGCATGTGGAGCCTTGAAACGCTGGGCCGGGTCCGGCTGTCGCGCTATTTCTACATGCGGGAGTTTCTCTATTCCGAGATCGGTAATTTCCATCAGATCCAGAATATCCCCGACAATCCGGATCTGGCCATCGAAACGGGTCGTGCGTTCTGCACGGAACTGCTGGACCCGCTCGAGGAAACCTTTGGCCGTGTTGCGGTGCGCTCGGGCTATCGGTCGCCCGAACTGAACCGCTTCGGCAATGAAAACCGGCTGAACTGCGCCCGCAACGACAATCCGCTGGAATGCCACATCTGGGACCGGGGGACCGGGGAGGCCCGGATCGCCGGGGCGTCTATCGTCATTCCGTGGTTTGCCGATCAATATGAGGCAGGCCGCGACTGGCGGGATCTGGCCTGGTGGCTGCATGACCACATTCCCTATTCCGAGATCTGGTTCTTTCCCAAGCTCTGCGCCTTCAACCTGGTCTGGCGTCCGCAGCCACACCGGCGGATTGACAGCTATATCAAGCCGCGGGGTTGCCTGTTGCGGCCCGGGGCAGAGCCAGAGGAAAGCCTGCCGGAACGTCAGAAACGATATTCTGATTTCCCTCCGTTCTGTGGGCTTGCGCCTGCTGCTGACCTTTAGGAAGATGTTGGTGCACCCCGGTCCGATCCGGGCGATTTACAGGAATTTCTCATGATTGAACCTTTGGTCCTGTTGCCGGGCATGATGTGTGATGCACGGCTGTTTTCCCCACAGATCAATGCCTTGTCTGTTGAACGCGCGGTGATGGTAGCGCCGATAACCCTGGGTGACCGGGTCGAGGAGATCGCCTCGGGCCTGCTGGATCAGTTGCCGATGAAATTCGCGCTGGCCGGGCTGAGCATGGGCGGCATTGTGGCGCTGGAACTGTATCGGCGCGCGCCCGAGCGTATTACGCGCCTATGTCTGATGGACACCACCCCGCTGGCGGAAACGCCACAGGCGGCCGCGGCCCGAGAACCGCTGATCATCGGGGCCAAGGCGGGGCGCTTTGCCGATGTCCTGCGTGACGCGATGCCCGCAGAGCTGCTGGCTCCGGGACCTCGTCGGATGGAGACGCTGGCCCAAATGCACCAGATTGCCGAAGAGTTGGGGCCGGATCTGTTCGTGCGTCAGTCCCGCGCCTTGCAACGGCGGCGCGATCAGCAGAGCACCCTGCGCAAGATCCGGGTGCCGACGCATATCATCTGTGGCAAGCATGACCCGCTGACGCCGGTCAAACGGCACAGCTTCATGGCTGAGCTGATCCCCGGCGCGACGCTGCAGATCATTGAAGAGGCGGGGCACATCCCGTCGCTGGAAACGCCAGAAATTGTCACCGCCGCACTGCGGTCCTGGTTGGATCAGCCCCTGCCGACGGGATAAAGTCGGCCCTTTGCGGGCTTCGGCACCAACGTCGGCTCAACCACCGGTTTCCGGGTTTTGGGATCGAAGAAGGGCGTTTTTTGCGCCCGTCCGGAGGTCCAGCTGAGCAACGCGCGCCGGAAGATGCCCATTGCCATGCGGCCCATCCCCTTGTGTTTCGCAGGTTTTCCGCGCACGGGGATGTGCACTTGGGCCTGGACCTTGCCCAGCGACCGCTCCGGGTTCATCCGCTTCGTCAGGATGCCCATGAAGGGAAAGCGGGGGGTGGTCAGCGTGTTGAACATTGGCGTGTTGCAACAGGTGGAGTGCCAGCGAAACAGCCCGTTCGGGCTGAGCCGCATCAGGCCCAGCTTGTCCGCGCCCGTGGTCAGTTCGATCATGTCCGGGGTGGTCTGGAACAGCGACACCGGGCCCGGGGCCGGGTCCGGTTGATTGAAGTAAAGCTCTGCCGCCCGGCAATCGGGGCAGAAGCAATCCACCCGTGTTCCATGATGCAGGGCAGCTTCGGACAGCGTCCCCTGAAGCTGCCCGCACGAGCAGGAAAAACTCAGGGGGCCCTGTCCGGCCATGTGGCTCAGGCCGCGCTGTTCTTGTTGGCGGGCTTGCTGCTCGCCTTGCGGGCAGGGGCCTTGCGGGTGTTGGAGTTCATGAAGTCGATGACCAGCGGGCGGATGTTGTCGCGCCAGCTGCGACCGGCAAAAATGCCATAGTGTCCGGCACCGGGTTCGACATGGCTGGCCTTCATGCTGTCCGGCAGACCGGTGCACAGATCCAGCGCCGCGATGCACTGACCGGGGGCCGAGATGTCATCATTCGCGCCTTCCACGGTCTTGACCGCAACATCGGTGATCTTGCCCAGATCGACCTTGTGGCCGTTGACCACGAATTCGTTCTTGGCAATCTCACGGTTCTTGAAGATCCGCTCCACCGTCGACAGGTAGAATTCCGCTGTCATGTCCATGACCGCAAGATATTCGTCATAGAAACGGTTGTGCGCGTCGTGATCCGACGCCTCGTCGCGGGTCACACGCATGATCTGATCCGAGAAGGCCTTGGAGTGGCGATCGGCGTTCATCGACATGAACGAGGCCAGCTGCAACAGGCCCGGATAGACCATGCGGCCGACGCCTTTGTACTTGTAGCCCACGCGCTGGATCATGGTTTCTTCCAGCTGGCCCATGGTCACGCGGCGGCCGAAGTCGGTCACTTCGGTCGGGGTGGCGTCGGGGTCGATCGGACCACCGATCAGGGTCAGGGTGCTGGGCTGTGCCTTGGGGTCCAGCTCTGCCAGATAGGCAGTTGCCGCCAGCGTCAGCGGTGCCGGCTGGCAGACCGCGATCACATGGGTGTCCGGTCCCAGTTCCTTCATGAAATCAACCAGGTACTGGGTGTAGTCCTCAACATCGAATTTGCCGGCAGAGACCGGGATGTCGCGGGCGTTGTGCCAGTCGGTGATGTAGACTTCGCAGTTGACGATCAGGCTTTTGACGGTCGAGCGCAGCAGCGTTGCGTAGTGACCGGACATCGGTGCAACGACCAGAACCTTGCGAGGTTGCTCTTCGCGGCCGTTGACCCGGAAATGGACGAGGTCGCCGAAGGGGCGTTCCACAACCGGCGTGATCTCGACCAGGTGGTCCTTGCCGTCTTCGCAGGTGAAGGTGCGGATACCCCAGTCCGGCTTGACGATCATGCGTTGGAAGGTTCGCTCGGTGACTTCACCCCAAGCTGCCATCCAGCTGAGCGCCGGATTGGGCAGGGCGCTGAACATCGGGTATGATGCAAACGCCGAGGCCGTGGCGCCGAGCCACTGGTTGGTGTTCCGGGCCGTTTCCATCAGGTCGTAAGTCATCATATAGCGCATACGCATCTCCTTGGTTCCTGGCCCCGGAACATACGTTACAAAAGATTCACGTAAATCGGACCTTTCGTCGCTTTGCTCATGAAATCGAGGCCGGGTATTCTGCAAGGCAGAAAGTTAGGGGGGATTCCTTAAGATGGCAACAAGTGATGATCAGACGCCCGCGATGAGCGGCGAGCATATTGAAAAACTTACAGAAAATATGAAAAAAGTCGATGAGCTGACAAAGCGGCTTGTCGGCGTGATGTCCAGCAAAACTCCCCACAACGCGGCTTTGGATGGCCCGAATCAAGAGCTTTTTGCACGTGCAGCGACGTCGTATTGGAGCAAGGCGCTGCAGGATCCGGCGCATCTGCTGGAGCAGCAGATCCAATATTGGGGCAAGACGGTGATGAACTTTGCCGAGGCGCAGCAGGCAATTGCGGCCTCGATGTCGGACGGCGATACCCCCTCCAAGCCGGTCGACAAGCGTTTTGCTAATCCCATGTGGGACAAGAACCCCTATTTTCATTTCATCAAGGAACAATATCTGACGAATGCAGAGATGCTGACCAAGGCGGTTGCCGAGATCGATGATCTGGATACCAAGGACAAGCAGCGTCTGAGCTATTTTGCCGAGCAGATCGTCAACATGATGGCGCCGACCAATTTCCTGGCGACCAACCCGGACGCGCTGGAAAAGGCGGTCGAGACCGAAGGCCAGTCCCTGATCAACGGGCTGGAAAACCTGGTGGCCGACCTGGAGGCCAACAACGGCGAACTGGTGGTGCGTCTTGCTGATGAGACGGCGTTCAAGCTGGGTGGCAATATCGCGACGACCCCGGGTGACGTTGTCTACCGCAACCGCATGATCGAGCTGATCCAATACAAGCCGGTCACCGAAACCGTCCACGAAATTCCGATCGTTCTGTTCCCGCCCTGGATCAACAAGTTCTACATTCTTGATCTGAAGGCTCAGAACAGCATGATCAAGTGGATAACCGAACAGGGGTACACGCTGTTCGTGGTCAGCTGGGTGAACCCCGACAGCTCGTATGACGAGATCGGGATGGAGGACTACATCCAGGACGGTTTCTTGACCGCCATCGAGAAAGCCAAGGAGATCTGCGGCACCAAGCAGGTCAATGCGGTCGGCTATTGTATCGCCGGGACCACACTCAACCTGACCCTGTCCCTGCTGAAGCAGCGCGGGGACAAATCGATCAAATCGGCCACCTTCTTTACCGCGCTGACCGATTTCTCGGATCAGGGGGAGTTCACGCCTTTCCTGCAGAACGATTTCATTGACGGGATCGAGGAAGAAGTGAATGAGGTCGGCGTCCTGCGTTCCTACATCATGGCGCGGACGTTCTCGTACCTGCGCTCCAACGATCTGGTCTATACCCCGGCCATCAAGAGCTACATGCTGGGCGAAACCCCTCCGGCCTTCGACCTGTTGTATTGGAACGGGGACGGGGCGAACCTGCCGGCAAAGATGGTTGTTCAGTATCTGCGCGGTCTCTGCCAGCGCAATGAGTTCGTCGAAGACGGGTTCGAGCTGATGGGGCACACCCTGCACATCAAGGATGTGGATGTGCCGATGATGGCGATCACCTGCGAGACTGACCATATTGCGGCCTGGAAGGATTGTTATCGCGGGTTCCAGAAAGCGGGATCGCGCAACAAGACCTTCATCGTTTCGCAATCGGGCCACATTGCCGGGATCGTCAACCCGCCGAGCAAGAACAAGTATGGCCATTACACCAACGAGGATCTGAAGGCCGATGCCAATGCCTGGATGGACGGTGCGGACTTCAACGAAGGGTCCTGGTGGCCGCGTTGGGAAAGCTGGATGAAGAAACGCGCGGGCAAGCAGGTTCCGGCGCGCGAGGTCGGTGATTCGGGATATCCGTCGCTGTGCCCGGCCCCCGGCACCTATGTTTCCAA
>JALEGX010000011.1 GCA_022763485.1 Paracoccaceae bacterium
GACAGGCCTCCTTGGTCCACATCGGATACCACCAGTCTTCGCGGGTGACGGCATTGTGGTCGCCTGCATCATGCAGACCGCCCTTTTCCAGCGCGGCCCGGAAAGAGGCCCCAAAGGCGCCTTCCCAGACCTCCAGCTCCAGCGTGACATCGCCCAGACGCACCGATTCATAGACCGCCTGGCTGTCGGTGGTGACATATTCCACGTTGTTGCCCATCTCTTCGAAGATCTGGCCAACCACATTCGACATCACGATCTGGCTGGACCAGTTGTGAATCGGAATGACAATCGGTTCGGATGAATCCTTGGCGACCGCGGCGGTCGCGGCAACAGCGGCTGTGCAAGCCAACAGTGCAGCTTTGACGTTCATGTTTTTCTCCCTGTTCGGAAAATCGCCGGATTGGTCCGGCAGTTTTTTGGATTGGAAGCGGGGCTCCCTGTTCAATTGGTAGGGAGAACATGTGAACAGGTCAGACCAATCGGATGAACAGACTAGGCACTTTTGTTAAAAATTGTTAACTAGGAAGAAAAATCCGGAGCCGCGCACCCGATGGAGAAGATTCTGATCATCGAAGATGAGGTCGTCACCCGCACGACGCTGGCCAGCTATCTGACGGCCCAGGGGTATGACGTCTTCGAAGTCGAATCCGCGGAAGAGGCCGAAGCGCTTCTGGCTGCGACAGAGTTCGACCTGTTGATCATCGATGTGAACCTGGATGGCAAGAGCGGACTTCAGATGACCCGCGAACAACGGGCAAAATCCAACGCCGGGATCATTCTGGTCACAGCGCTCAGCGACGATGTCGACCGCATCGTGGGGCTGGAGATGGGGGCGGATGATTATGTCTGCAAACCGTTCAACCGGCGTGAGTTGCTGGCGCGGATCAAGAACCTGTTGCACCGCACGACCGAGGCGCGGCGGCTGTCCCGCCGGGTCATCCGCTTTGAAGGGTTCGAATTCGAGCGTCAGGCCCGCCGGTTGGTGGACGCCGAAGGGGTGAATGTGCCGCTGACACGGGCGGAATTCGAAGTGCTCAGCCTGCTGGTGGCCAAAGCGGGCAGTGTGGTCAGCCGCGATGCGCTGATGTCCATGGCAACGCAGCGGCAGTATGTCACCAACCCGCGCACGGTGGATGTGCTGATCCGGCGATTGCGGAGCAAGCTGGAGCGCGACCCGTCCGATCCGAAGATCATCACCACCGCCCATGGCGAGGGCTACGTCTTTACCGGGCGGCTGATGTAGGGCCTGCGGGCGTCAGTCCCAAAGCCCCAGAAACCGCAGCTGCGGCTCCAGCTGGCCGCGGCCCATGTCACAAAGGGCAATGGGTCCTGATCCGACTTCCGCAGCACCGTGGCGTTCACCAGAATGTCGTGCGGGCCGGGCGTGTTGGTGAGCCGCGTCTCTGGCCAGTGGCTGCACAGGGTCTGCCGCTTGGTGTCGTTGTTGCCGGGGGCGGCGCGGCGACCCGCTTGAACGTGCTGGCCTATTGCGGGTTCTTCCAGCAGGGGCCGGAGCCGATCAAGGTGGTGGGCGGTGTTGCCGATATCTTGCTGGACTGCCTGCGCGCCCCCGGTCAGGGCGCGAACACCCCTTTGAAGAACGCGGCGATCGCCTCGGGCGCATCCAGCGGCGTCACGGCGGCCACATATTGATCGGGGCGCAACAGGATCGCGCAGCCGCTCTGCCGGTCAAGGCCGCGCCGGTCGAAGATGTCAAAGCCGGGATCGGGGCAGAACATCTTTTCCGTGTCGGCCAGCCCATGGCGCCCCTTCCTCGGGGTCAGCAGCGGATGGGTGGCTTCTGCGGCGATGGACCGGTGCGGCTGCTGAAACACCGCCCGCAGATCAATCACCGCATCCGGATCCGCCCCTGCCGGGGTATGGCGCAACAAGGGTGAGGACGGGTCCTGCGCAAGCCAGTCACATGTCTGCCACAGCCGCGATATGGGCGCGGTCGGGTCCGCCGCATCGTTGAACAGGATCACCCGCCAGCGGCCGTCGGCCTTCAGGCAATGGCCTAGCTGCATCGGCCGCCCGTCCCAGAGCCGGATCACCGGGGCCGAATGAAACCGCATGCCAACCGGTTGCCCCGTTGCCAAGGGGTTTGCCCCGTCACCGGATTGCAGAATCGACGGCGCATAGCGCACCGCCACGCCGGCGGTGTAGCGACCGTGTTCCTTGAAATAGTCTTGGAACGCCTGCGGATCCCGTCCGGCGTGGCCGTCGCCGCGCTCGGAAAACTCCTTGGCCCAGTGCCGGTCAAAGTCGATCAGCTCCTGCGCCACGCCCTGCCGCTCTGCCGAATAGGTGGCCAGCAGGGGCGCGGGTGCCTGTCCGCGCAGCACCATTGCCAGCTTCCAGCCCAGGTTGAAGGCGTCCCCCATCGAGACGTTCATCCCCTGCCCTGCCTTGGGGCTGTGGGTGTGGCAGGCATCCCCGGCAATGAAGACGGTGGCGGGGTGGGTTTCGGTTGCATTGTCGAAGGCCGGGCACAGCCGCTGCCCGATCTCATAGACCGACCACCAGGCCACCTCCTTGACGTCGAAATGATAGGGGTGAAGGATCCGCTGAGCCGCCGCGATCAGCTCCTCGATGGTGATGTTGCGGTCCCGCGCCCGTTCGCCCTGGGCCAGGGTCTCCATCTCAACATAAAGCCGGACCATGTAGCCGCCTTCGCGGGGGATGATCAGGATGTTGCCCTGCTCGGCCGAGCGCACGACCGATTTGAAGCGGATATCGGGAAAGCCGGTGTCGACCAGCACATCCATCACGCCCCAGGCCTTGTTTGCGGCCTCGCCGATCAGCTGGGCCCCGATGGCGCTGCGCACACCGCTGCGCGCGCCGTCACATCCCACCACGTATTTCGCCCGGACAACTTCGGCGCTGCCATTGTGGTCCAGGGTCACGGTGACGGGGTAGTCTGCGGCGTGATCCACGGTCAGATCGACAAAAGCGCGCTCATATCGCGGTTCCAGCCGGTTCGGCGAGGCCCGCATCACCTCAAGATAGAAATCATGGATCCGCGCCTGGTTCAGGATCACATGGGGCATCTCGGACAGGTCGTCGGCGACATCCTGAATGCGCCCGGTTCTGGTGATCCGGCCGGGGTCCTGCGGGTCCGGCCCCCAGAAGGTCGTTTCGTTGACCCAGTAGGATTCCTTGAGCACCTTTTCGGAAAAGCCGAAGGCCTCGAACATCTCGATCGAGCGGCAGGCGACGCCATCGGCCTGGCCAACCTCCAGCGGGCCGGACTTTTGATCCACGATCATCGTGTGGATGTCGGGGAACTGGGCCAGCTGCGCCGCAAGGGTCAGGCCCGCGGGCCCACAGCCGACGATCAGCACATCCACCTGATCCGGGGTGCGCTTGGCCAGGTCCGGTGCGGCGGGCTGGGTGGATGGGTCCCCGACACGAAACCCGTTCAGATGGAACTGCATGGCTGGCCCCCCTCAAAGATCATCCTGTGAAATCAACGCCCCGGCCGCGCGCAATTCGGCGGCCACGGCCGGGCTGGAAAACCGCTGGTCGGCGGTCAGCGCCGCCGCGGTACCCGCGGCCTGACCTGTGGCCATCGCGGTGCCCATGACCCGGATCGCCGCCCCGCCCTTGCGGTCCCCATCCGCCAGCCGCCCGGCGCAGAACAGGTTGTCGGTATCGACACTGTGCAGGCAGGACAGCGGGATCTGGTAGCTCTGCTTGTCGGCAGGATAGTCGAAGTCGCTGCGATATGTGCCGCGATCATGCCATTCCGATCCCCAGGCCCCCAGCGCAATACTGTCATCAAAAGAGCGCCGCGCCGCGATGTCGGCCCAGGTGATCTGCTGACGACAGTTCAGGTGGCGCGATTCCCGCGTGCCGATTTCAGGCCCGGTTGCGGCCAGATAGGCGTCCCCACATCCCGGGATCGCGCGCACCGCCTGCAAATAGTTCCACGCCTGCCGACGGGCGCCGATCTCGGCCCGCGACAGCGCGGCGGGATCGCGCGGGTCGTAATCTTCGGAGGCCAGATACAGCACCAGATCGGCAGAGCCCGGCAGGCGCACCACGACACAGCGGTCCTTGGTCACCTGCCCCGGTTCAAACCCCTGCGCGGCAATCGCGCCGATCACGTCGTCCACCGTCAGGGTGACAGAGGCGGGAATACCGCCAAAGCGGCACCCCAATGTGCCAAGGTTGACGCCACCTGCGTTGCCATAGCGGGTGCTGGCGCCGCCGAAGGCCGCCAGATCCCCCTCGCCGGTGCAATCGACAAAGGCGGCTCCCTGCAGGGTTTCGATCCCGCCGTGATGGGCAATGGTGACGGTGTTCAGCCTGTCGCCCTCCCGGCTGGCCTCCAGCACCGTGGCCCCAAAGCGGATGTCCACGCCCGCGTCGCTGGTCAGCTCATCCAGCGCGATCTTCAGCGTTTCGGGATCGAAGGGCACGAACACCCCGCGAAAGGCCATCACCGGTCCCAGCCCGCCCAGGGCCTGTTGCCGGTCCAGCACCTCATCGGCCAGCCCGCGCACCACCCGGGTGCGGTCTTCGCCCAGCGTGTAGAGCCCGCACCAGGTCAGCACGTTGCGCATGGTCGCCGCCCCGCCCAGACAGTGGTTGCGCTCCAGCAACAGGGTCCGGGCGCCCAGGCGCGCGGCGGCAACCGCGGCGGCGGCCCCGGCCGTGCCACCCCCCGCGACGATCACGTCATAGCGGGCGCTCACGTCCGCCATCCCAGCAGGCGCCGTTCCACCAGCCCCACCGCAGCGCTGACCAGAACACCCAGCACCGACAGGATGACGACCCCGGCAAACAGCCGCTCCAGATCATAAAGAGATCCGGCTTCAAGGATGTAGGCGCCGATGCCGTATTCCGCGCCCAGCATTTCCGCCGCGACCAGCAGGATGATGGCAATCGCCAGGCTGATCCGCAGACCCGACAGGATGCCGGGCATGGCACCGGGCAGCACGATCTTGCGCACGATGGACCACCACGACAGGCCAAAGCTCTGCCCCATGCGGATCAGGGTGCGGTCCACATTGTCCACCGCGCCATAGGTGGCCACCACCGTCGGGGTGAAGGTGCCAAAGGCGATCAGCGCGTATTTCGAGCCCTCACCGATGCCGAACCAGATCACGAAGAGCGGCAGCAGCGCGATTTTCGGAATGGGGAAGATTGCCGCCACCACCGGGACCATGCCGGCCCGGACATATGAGAACAGGCCGATCAGGATGCCGACCACCACGCCCAGGCTGACCCCGATCAGCGCGCCCATCACAAAGCGGGTCAGCGACGGGGCCAGATGCTGAAACAGCAGCCCGCTGTTGTAGAGGTCGCGGAAGGTTTCAAGCACGTCCGAAGGTTTGGGCAGCGTCAGCGCCGAAATCCAGCCCGACCGGGTGCCCCATTCGGCAAACAGGATCAGCACGGCAAAGACGATGAAGCCGACCCAGCGGCGCGGGCTGGGGGCAAAGCCGCCGCCGCGATAGGCGATCGGGCGTTGCGCGGCCGCCTTTGTTGTTGCGTCAGACATGGACCAACTCCTCATCGGCGGCACGGGCTTCGTCGCGCATCAGGTTCCAAAGTTTCTTCTGAACGGCTTCCAGTTCCGGATCGCCGGTTTCGCGCTCGGCCAGCGGGGTGTCGATCTCGACAATCTCGCGGATCTGGCCGGGACGCCGCGACAGCACCACCACCTTGTGGCCCAGCCGCACGGCCTCGGCCAGGTTGTGGGTGACGTAGACGGCGGTGAAGGGCTGGCGCGTCCAAAGCGCCACCAGATCATCCATCAACAGCTCACGCGTCTGCGCATCCAGCGCCGACAGCGGTTCATCCATCAGCATCACCGCCGGGTTCACCGCCAGCGCCCGCGCAATGGCCACCCGCTGTTTCATCCCGCCCGACAGCTGTTTGGGCAGGGCGGTTTCGAAATCGGACAGTTTGGTGCGCTGCAACACGTCCCGGATGATCCGGTTTGCGTCCTCGCCGCGGATACCGTGATCTTCCAGGACCAGGGAAATATTGCCCCGGACCGACCGCCACGGCAGCAGGGCGAAATCCTGAAACACATAAGTCAGCGGGTTCAGCGACCCTTCCGGCGGCTCGCCCAGCTGGAGCACCTCACCTTCGGTGGGGCGTTCAAGACCCCCGATGAAGCGCAGCAATGTCGACTTTCCGCAGCCTGACGGCCCGACCAGGCAGACGATCTTTCCCGTAGGGATATCAATGGAAATATCGCGCAGCACTTCGGTTGAGCCATAGGTATGGCTCACGGATTTCATTTGAATGTCCATGATGGTCTCCGGCGAAAACAGGCGCGGCTCTTGTTGGAAAGCCGCGCCTGTCGCTCGCACACTAGGTGTTGATCATTTCCGCGTAGGACCCGTCAACCAGGGTGTCCAGCGTGATGTCGGCATTCACCAGCCCTTCGGCCTGGAACCAGCTCAGCTGATGCTGGATCGAGGAGACATTGAGCGCCGCATTCGGGCTCAGGCGCATGGTGCCGTTGATGATCGACGGCGCGGCCTTTTCGATGGGCCGGTCCGTGTAGACGTATTTGTGGATCAGGTTGACCATCTCATCGACACCGGCATCGCCGCCTGCCCGGTCGATCATGGTCGAATTGTAGTCGTCGATCCCCTTGGAGAAGGCGGCCAGGAAATCGGTGGTCTGGTCCCGCTCATTCGCGGCGTTCTTGGCCGAGGTGAAGGCGGTGGTGATCTGGTAGTCGGGCAGGTAGTCCTTGACCGAGCCGATGATATGCACGGCGCCCGATCCGGCCAGCGGCTTGGCGATATGGGGCACGATGTTCCAGGCGTCGACCTGACCGGATTTCATCGCGCCGATGATCGCGCCGACCTTCTGCAGCGGCTTGTAGGACATTTTCAGGCCCTCGGCCGCCGCGATGTTGGAGCCGACATAGTGGAAGGACGACCCCGACTGGGTGATCGCATAGTTCCGGCCGTCCAGCTTCGACGGATCGGTCACACCAGCCTGGAAAGCCGCGTCAGAGACCAGGATCTGCTGGCCGTCCAGACCCGCCTCTTCCTTCAGCGCGCCGCCAATCACCTTGATCGCGCCCTTGTCGGCCAGGCTGATCAGCCCGCCCGAGACCGCGGTCACCGCATAGTCGACATCCCCCGATGCAATCGCAACGGCCATGGGCTGTGCCGCCTGGAAGAACTCCAGCTCCACATCCAGGCCCGCGTCGGCGAAATAGCCGCGTTCCACTGCGATGAAGCTGGCCGAATGCGAGGTGAAGCGCAGCGCGCCGACCTTGATCTTCTTGTTCATCGCAATCGCCGGGGCCGCCAGGGCCGAGGCCGCAACGCCCCCTCCGAGCAACGCAAGCGTATGGCGTCTGTTGATCCGTTTCATGATTTCCTCCCGTTTGAATTCGTCTGGTCCTATGGGTAGAGCTCGGCCTCAATCTCTTCGGCGATCAGCTCTTCGGCCGTCTGTGCGTCCTTTTCCAGGATCGCGTTCAGCAGCGCCTGTTGGCGGGTCTTCCGGGTGTCGAAGTTCAGCTGCCCCTCCCGCAGCTGAGCCAGCCGGAAGCGCCTGCTCTGGTCGAAATATTTCTCATGCATGTCCAGCAACCGCGGGCTGCCGCAGGCATAGAGAATGGTGGCAAAGAAGGCGCGACAGGCTTCGTCCCATTCTAGCGCCACCAGATCATCGGGTGAGGCGGCCACTGCCTCTTCGGCGCGGCGCAATTCGTGATGGGCCCCCAGCACGCGGCCTTCCCAGGCGGCATCGCCGAATTCGATGGCACGCCGGATCGCGGCCTTTTCGATCTCCTTGCGCACTAGTGCGATGTCGCGCAGGTCGTCCTCGGTTGCCGAAGTCACCCGGAACCCGCGTTGCGCCGTGGCCTCGACCAGCCCTTCGGCGCTGAGCAGGCGCAGGGTTTCACGCATCGAATGGTTGGACCCGCCATAGCGGCCCCGCAGTTCTTCGATCTTGAGCTTCTGATCCGGGCGCAGCGTGCCAAAGGAGATATCGCGCCTGAGCGCAGAGGCCAGCATTGCCACAACAGTTCCATCATCGCTCTTTTTTTGACCAAACATCGAAACTGCGCCTATTCGTCATTTTATTGGATATTTTTAGTAATCCTCCATTTTTGTTGCGTCAAGCGATATTGCCGGCACGCAGGATTCGCCCGCCCGGCCGCCCGCCCGTCCGTGGGCCATCCCTGACGGGAGCAGCGTGGGGAAAGCACACATATATATAAGGAGTGCAGGAGGCGTGGCCGGCAGGCCGTTTGGACGGGGCCGAATCGCCCGCGCCGGTGGCTGGTGGTCAGGGATCTGATTCGTCGCTCAGGATCGCATGCACATGGTCCGACCAGAGTTCGGTGAACTCCAGCGCCACGGCCGAGAGCGGGCGCTGACTGGGCGTGACGATGGAATAGTGAAACGGGATCGCAGGCTCCAGCGGGACGAACCGGATGGCGTCGCTGGAGGCCGACATGCGCTTGTAGCTCACCGCGCTCATCGGATCGATGATGGCGCAGATGGTGCCGGTTTCGATGAACCGCAGCAGCGGCAGGAAGAACTGTGTCTGCACCTGCACGTTCAGCTGGGCCCCCGCGGCGCGAAAGGCCTGTTGGGTCTGTTCGACGATGTGATGGGTGGTGTGCAGCGTGCCCATCGGTTCCTGCGACAGATCGGCGGGGCTCAGCACGTCCCGCTTTGCCAGCCGATGCGCGGCCGGCAAGGCCACCACACAATTGCCGACCAGACCTTCGCTGCTGCACAGATGTGCTTGATCTGCCGCGATTTTCACGTCGCAGAACCCGATGTCATAGTTCTGCGCGGCAACCAGATTCAGGATCTGAGGCGAGCTGCGGGTGGTCAGCGTGATGCGGATATCGCGCTTGCCCGAGACAAAGCGGCTCAGGAATTCGGGCATCAGATAGGCCGAGGTGCCGGGCATCGCCGCCACGCGCAGCTCACCGCTTTCGCCGTCCGACATGTCCTTGAAATGCGCCTTGGTGGTTTGCAGACGGTCCAGGATGCTGACCGCTTCGGACAGCAGGTAATGCGCTTCGGGCACCGGCGTCAGGCGGCGGCCTTCGCGGCGAAACAGCTCTGCGCCCAAGCTGGCCTCCAGCGCTTTCAGCGACGAACTGATCGCCGGTTGCGTGCGGTTGAGATTGCGCGCGGCGGCGGAAACCGACCCGGTTTCCATGACTTCGCGAAAGACGGACAGCTGCTGGATGTTCATCCAAAAAGTATAAAAGAGATTTATCTAAATACAAGAAATACGAATTTGCTTTTATCTTTTGTCTGTTTTCTGATGTTCCCGTCAACAATAGCCGCCGTGCAAGCATATGGCGGGAACGACGTAGTCAGGGAGATTACCAATGAAATTCACCAAGAAACTCACCGTGGCCGCGATTGCCACCCTGCTGTCGGCCAGCGCGGTCGCGGCACAGAATCCGACCTTCTTCCGGATCGGGACCGGCGGCGCGGGCGGGACCTACTTCCCCATTGGCGGCACCATCGCCAATGGCATCTCGGCCCCTCCGGGTGCGCGTCCCTGTGACAAGGGTGGCCAGTGCGGCGTGCCGGGGCTGATCGCGATTGCGCAGTCGACCACCGCGTCGGTCTTCAACAATGCCGCCGTTCAGAACGGCGAGCTGGAGGCCGGTCTGGCGGCGGCGGATGTGACCCGCTCGATGTACCTGGGCGAAGGCAAGTTCGAGGGCAAGCCGCACCCGAACCTGCGTATCATCGCCAACCTCTATCCCGAAGACCTGCATGTGGTTCTGCCCAAAGGCGCCACCATCGACAATCTGGGCGATCTGGAAGGCAAGCGCGTGGGCATTGCACAGGCGGGTTCCGGCACACAGGTTGCGGTGCTTCAGATGCTGGACGCCTGGGGCGTCAACCGTGACAACATGGATGAGGCTGAGCTGAACAACTCGCAATCCGCCGAGCGTCTGGCCGACGGTCAGCTGGACGGCTACTTCTACGCGGCGGGCTGGCCCGTTGCCGCGATGGTGCAGCTGGCCTCAACCAAGGGGATGGAGCTGCATTCCTTCTCGGACGCGGACCTGAAGAAGATCAACGACATCATTCCGGCCTATATCCCCTCCTCCATCCCGGCCGGGGTCTATGAAGGCGTCGATTATGAGGTCAAAACCCCGGCGGTGTCCGCGATGCTGGTCGTGTCGGCGGATCAGCCGGATGAGCTGATCTATGGTATCACCAAGGCGCTGTGGAACTCCAACACCCGCAAGCTGCTGGACAATGGTCATGCCAAGGGCAAGCAGATCACCGTCGAAAGCTCGCTGGATGGTGTGGCCGCTCTGGGCGTGCCGCTGCATGCCGGGGCCGAGAAGTTCTACCGCGAAATCGGCATGATCGACTGAGCACCCCTCAGACAGACCTGAACTGAAACGGGCGGTAGAGCGGCGTTCTGCCGCCCCTTTTCCAAGCGCCAGTGCGAGATCCCGGGGGACAAGATGGCCGAGAATGAACACGCGCTGACAGCCGAAGAGCTGGCGGCCATTGAAGAGAAATATGACGAAGGGGCCGCGACGCGGACCGTGGGTCAGAAAACCGGTTTCCTGCTGCGCGGGGTAGCGCTGAGCTTTGCCATCTACCATTATCTGACCGCCGGTTTCTCGCTGCCGCCCGATCACTGGCACATGGGCTGGCATCTGGCCGGGCTGTTCATCCTTGTCTATGCCTTCTTTCCGCTGGTGCGCACCGAAACGGCCTTTGACCTGAAGACCGGCGCGCTGCATCTGGGCGGGATCCCGCATCTTGACTGGCTGCTGATGGTTTTGGGCGTGTCTGCCGCGCTCTACCTGGGGTTTGCCTGGCACGGCGTCCCCTGGCTGGGGATCGAGGAACAGACGTTCCGCATGGGCAACCCCAACAACTATGACATGGTGTTCGGCTGCATCATCATCGTGCTGGTGCTGGACATTGCGCGCCGCACGCTGGGCTGGGTGCTGCCGCTGATCATCTGTGTCTTCATGGCCTATGCGCTGTTCGGGCCGATCTTTCCGGGCATCCTGCAACATCCGGGTGTCAAGTTCCGCACCTTCGTGTCGTCGATGTATTTCCCGCAGGAAGGCATCTTTGGCGTCACGCTCTGGGTGGTCTCGACCATCGTCTTCCACTTCGTTCTGTTCGGCGTCATCGCGCAGCGCACCGGGCTGGGACAGCTGTTCATCGACAACGCCACCATTCTGGCGGGCCGCTATACCGGTGGTCCGGCCAAAGTGTCGGTTGTGTCTTCCGCCTTCTTCGGCACGATTTCCGGCTCATCCGTGGCCAACACGGTGTCCACCGGCGCGCTGACCATCCCAAACATGAAGCGGCTTGGCTATCCCGGCCATTTCGCGGGCGGGGTCGAGGCCGCATCGTCGGCCGGGGGGCAGATCACCCCGCCGATCATGGGGGCCGCGGCCTTCATCATGGCCGAGTTCCTGGAGGTCTCGTATACCACCATCGTGATTGCCGCGATCTTCCCGGCGATCCTGCATTACACCGGCGTCTTTGCCGTGGTGCACCTGATGGCGCGCAAGCTGGACCTGAAGGGTCTGAGCAAGGACATGCTGCCCAAGTTCCGCGAGGTCTGGGCCGATGGCTGGGCCAACATGCTGCCGCTGATCGGGCTGCTGTTCGTGCTGTTCTCGGGCTATACGCCCTTCATGTCCGCCTTCTGCGGCATCTCGCTGGCGATCATCACGGGCATGGCGCGGCTGCGCACGCCGGTGACGCTGGCCTATCCGGCCGCCTTCATCGCCTTTGTCATATGGAAATACATGGGCGGCGGGTTCGAGCTGTCGATGTCGGCGCTGCTGATCGCCTGTGCGGCGGTGGCCACGCTGAACCCGCAGGAACGTATCCGCCTGCCGCAGATGGCGGAAACCTTCGAAACCGGCGTCAAATATGCGCTGGCCGTGGGCGCCGCTTCGGCTGCAGTGGGTATCGTCGTGGGGGTCATCAACACCACCGGCATCGGGTTCCGCATCGGGTTCATGGTGACGCAAGGGGCCGGATCGCTGGGCTCTGACCTGCATGGGCTGTTCGCCTTCGGCGGGTTCGAGCTCTTCTCGGTCGAGGATCTGACTCTGTTCATCAGCCTGGTCTTCATCGCGCTGGCCTGCATCCTGATGGGCGCCGGCATCCCCACCACCGCGCTCTACATCATGCTGGTGTCCGTGGCGCAGCCCGCGCTCGCCCAGCTGGGTGTGCCGCCGATCGCCAGCCACCTCTTTGTGCTCTATTACGGCGTCGTGGCCGAGATCACGCCACCGGTCTGTACCTCTGCCTATGCGGCGGCGGCGATTGCCAACTCCAACCCGTTCCGCACCGGCATCTCTGCCTTCATGCTCGGACTGGGCAAGGTGGTCGCGCCGATGGCCTTCGTCTATGCGCCGGTGCTGCTGTTCGTTTCGTCCACCGGGTTCGACCTTTGGGAGTTCACCTATACCGCCACCAGCTGCATCCTGGGTGTGATTTCCCTGTCGGCTGCGGTGGTCGGGTACTGGCTGGCCCCGATGGGGACAATCTACAGGTGGCTGATGGCGCTGGCCGGGCTGATCTTCATCGCGCCGACCCTGCAGGCGGATCTTGTGGCTCTGCTTGTCGCCTCTCCCGCGATCATCAGCCAGCTGCTCGCCCGGCGCAGCCTTGCCTCGGTGGCCTGATCATGACGACAGAAGTCACAGTCCTGGGCGGCGGCATCGTCGGCATCTGCTCTGCCCTGTCCCTGCGCGAACGCGGGTTTGAGGTCACCCTGATCGACCGCGACGCGCCGGGCCAGGCCACTTCCTACGGCAATGCCGGGGTGATCTCACCCTGGTCGATCATCCCGCAGTCGATGCCCGGCACGTGGAAGAAGGTGCCGGGCTGGATGCTGGACCCGCTTGGGCCGGTCTCGGTCCCGGTGCGCTACCTGCCTCGGGTCGCCACCTGGGGGTTGCAGTTCCTGGCCAATGGCCGCGAAGACAGGGTGCGCCAGATCTCCGCGGCGATGGAAACGCTGAACCGCGATTGCGTCACCGGCTTTCGCGCCCATCTGCGCGGCACCGGGGCCGAGGACCTGATCGAGGACAGCTATTACGTTCACGCCTTCCGCGATCCCCATGGGGCGCAGCTGGACACGCTGGACAACCGCATCCGCCGCGAGGCCGGGGCCGAGCTGGACCGGCTGGATGCGGGCGCGTTGCTGGAGCTTGAACCCGACCTGTCGCCCGAATTCAAATCCGCACTGATCATCAAGGGGCAGGCCCGCGCCCGTTCTCCGGGACGGATCGGGGCGGTGCTGGCCGAAAAGTTTCAGGCCTTGGGCGGCACCCTGCGCCGGGAAACGCTGAAACACATCACCCCAACCGAAGACGGCTGGCGCTATCGCACCGACGCGGGGGAGTTCACGACCCCGAAGCTGGTGCTGGCGATGGGCGTCTGGTCGGCTGAGATCCTGAAGCCGCTGGGGGTGAAGCTGCCGCTGCAATCGGAGCGCGGATATCATGTCACCTTCACCGATCCGGGGATCCAGCTGAATCATTCGGTTCTGGATGCGGATTGCAAATTCGTTGCCTCCTCCATGGAGGACGGGCTGCGGGTGGCTGGGACGGCGGAGTTTGCCGGGCTGGACGCGCCGATCAACGAAAAGCGCCTGTCGGGCCTGATCACTCTGGCCAAGCGGATCTCTCCCAATCTGCGCACAGAGGCCCACACCACGTGGTCAGGTCAGCGTCCCAGCTTCCCCGACAGCTTGCCCGCGATTGGTGAAATTCCAGGTCTGCCCAACCTGATCACCGCCTTCGGGCACAGTCATTACGGCCTGATGCAGGCCCCGAAAACAGGACAGCTGGTGGCCGATCTGGTGGCCGAGGCACGGCCCAATATCGACCTGTCTGTCTATTCCCCAACCCGGTTCTGAAAGCGACGACCATGACTTTGCATCCCGGCGGCACCAATATCTGTGGCATCTCGATCGGCGTTCTTTCGCTGGAAAGCTATTTCCCGAAACCGCCCGGCCATATCAAGAACCCCTCCAGCCTGCCCTTCACCACCAGCTATGAGATCCTGGACGGGATCACCGTGCCGGAATTGCTGAGCAATCCCAATGGCGAGATGAAAGAGCAGATCATCGCGGCGGCCAAGCGGCTTGAGGCGCAGGGCGTTCAGGCGATCACCGGCTCTTGCGGGTTTCTGGCGCTTTATCAGGCGGAAATCGCCGCGGCGGTGAACATCCCGGTCTTTGTCTCGTCTCTGGTGCAGGTGCAGATGGTGCATGTCATGACCGCCGCACCCGTGGGCATCCTGACCGCCTCGGCCCCGTCGCTGACCGAGGCGCATCTGAAGAACGCCGGGGCCGGTGGGGTTCCGGTGGAAGTCGGCGGCATGGAAGACAGCCCCGAATTCACCAGCGTCATCCTGCGCAATGACCGCACCGAAATGGATCTGGACAAGGTCGCGGCAGAGGTCATTGCCGCCGGCCAGGCGCTGATCGCGCGGGCGCCGGACATTGGGGCAATCGTGCTGGAATGCACCGACCTGCCCCCCTATGCGCATCGCATTCAGGCGGCGCTGTCGCGTCCGGTGTTCGACCTGACAACCCTTGCCACGATGGTTGCATCATGCGTCAATCGGGTTCCGTATCGGGGCTTTATCTGAAGGGGTGTGATGACGGGGCATTTCGACAGGCTGGTGCAGGACCTGCCCGCGCTTGGCCGCTTCCCAAGGGCGGCGCTGGCTGACGGGCCCACCGTGATCGAGCCGATGCAGCGCCTGGGCGCTCTGGTCGGGGTCAACCTGCTTGTGAAACGCGACGACACCCTGCCCCTGGCGATGGGCGGCAACAAGGTCCGGCAGCTGGAGTTCTATCTGGGTGAGGCGCTGCGCGCCGGGGCCGATACCCTCCTGATCACCGGGGCGGTGCAGTCCAACTTTGTCCGCCTGTGCGCTGCCGGGTGCCGCAAGCTGGGCCTGCGCCCGGTTGTGCAGCTGGAACAGCGCGTCCCGAAACAGGACGTCGCCTATAACACCTCAGGCAATGTGCTGCTGCTGAAGATGCTGGGCGCCGAGATCACCTCTTTCCCCGAGGGCGAAAACGAAGCGGCGGCGGATGCCAATCTGGACCGGATTGCCGAGCGGCTGCGGGCCGAAGGTGCGGCGCCTTATGTGGTGCATCTGGGGATCGATCACCCGCCGATCGGGGGGTTGGGCTATGTCGCCGCAGCGATCGAAACCCTGCAACAGAGCAAGGCCGAAGGTCTGCCGCTGGATCATGTGGTGGTTGCTTCGGGCAGCGCCCTGACCCATGCGGGGTTTCTGGTGGGCGCGCGGCTGATGGGCTGGGAGGTGCCGGTGCATGGCATCTGCGTGCGGCGCGACGCGGGGCCGCAACGCGACCGGGTGCTGCGCCGCGCCCGCGAACTTGCGGCGATGCTGGGCGCGCCACAGGCCATCAGGCCAGTGGACATCCGCGTCGACGACACCTGTCTGGCGCCCGGATATGGCCAGATGAATGACCGCGTGGCCGAGGCGCTGGAACTTTCCGCCACGCAGGAAGCGCTGCTGACCGATCCGGTCTATTCGGGCCGGGCGCTGGCCGGGGCGCTGCATCTGGCGCGCAGTGGCGCCTTTGACGCCGGTGACAGCGTGCTGTTCCTGCACACCGGTGGGGTGCCCGCGATCTTTGGCTATCAAAGTGATCTGGAGGGCGCGCCCCCGGCCTGAGCTTACGCGGTATCCGGCGTCAGCTGCTGCAGCAGGTCCCGCACCATGCGCTCCTTCGGGCCGGAGGTCTGCTCCCCGCCCGCCCGCCGCGGCGTGATCGCGTAATAGGCATAGGGCAAGGGCAACCCCGGCAGATCGTCAAAGTGGTGGTGGGTTGCGTCCGGGCTGGCGTCAATCAGCATCCTGGGGATCAACGCTATGCCGGTGCCCTGCGCGGCCAGCGCAAAGGCCACGGCCGCGCCGCCTGCGCGCAGCCCCTTGCGCATGTCGGGGGTCTTGGCCTTGCCCGTGGCGCGGAACCAGCCCGCCCATGTCGGGTGAGAGGCATAGTGATCCCCCCAATCCGTGTGGATCAACAGCGCATCCGGAACCGCGGCGATCCCCGCGTCCGCGACATGGCGGGTGTGAAAGTCGCGGGTGCAAAACGGAAAGGCGGTATCCTGAAACAGCGCCACAGAGGTGTGTTGCGGATACAGATGGCTTTCATAGGTGATCCGCAGGTCGGTCCGTGTCCGCAGCAGATCCACGGGATCGGCTTCGATCCGCAGCTCGATCCCGGCATCGGGATGCTGCTGGCGAAACCGGGACACCGCCGGGGCCACCCATTTTTCTGCCAAAGACTGGATTGTGCTGATCACCAGCCGGGACCGGGCCTCGGTCTCCAGCATCTGGTCGGTTACGGCAGAGATCCCCATCAGCGCCTCTGCGATGGCCGGGTAATAGGAGCGCCCCGCATCCGTCAGAAGCAGGCTGTTGTGGGTGCGCCGGAACAGGGTCTTGCCCAGAAATTCCTCGGCTTTCTTGACCTGCATGCTGACCGCCGCCGGGGACACGCCCAGCTCGGCCGCGGCAGAGGTGAAACCGCCCAGGCGCACTGTTGCTTCGAAGGCCTTGAGCGAGTTGAGGGGAGGCAGCCGCATGACAGGCCCTTTCACAGCATCAGAAAAACTTATTCAAGGCTCACATTTTTCGATCTGTAACGCCAGCGCCCAAAGCCCATGATACCCAAAACCAAGGGGACCACGCATGGCGAAGATTGAAATCGAATACCTGGGCCAGCCAGAGATTGATCAGGTTGCGCTGACCAATGATGAAATCCTGGGCGCCATCGAACAGGGGCTGATCGCCGCCGGGCAGGGCAAGACAGTGATCGAACCACGCATGCATCTGACGCCCGATCCGGCGTTCAACGGGCATTTCAACGTGCTGCGCGGCTATGTGGAGCCGCTGGGCTATGCCGGGGTCAAGGTGGTTGGCGATTTCGTCGACAACTACAAGCAGGGCCTGCCGTCCGAGCTGGCGCTGCTGAACCTCTTCTGTCCGCGCACCGGGATGCCGCGTGCGGTGATCGACGCGGCCGGCATCACCGACATGCGCACCGGCGCGCTGACCACGCTGGGGGCAAAATGGCTGGCACCGAAGAACCCCAGGGTGCTGGGCCATGTCGGCGCGCGCGGCACCTCTTACTGGAACGTGCGCTTGCTGGATCACCTGTTCGACTTTGATGAGATCCGGGTGCATTCCCGCCGCCCCGAAAGCCGTGATGCCTTTGGCGCGCGGCTGTCACAGGATCTGGGCAAGAAAGTGATCGTGACCGAGGACTGGCAGAGCTGTCTGGACGGTGCGGACATCATGATCGAAGCAACCCGCCTGAACGAACCCACCCCGATGTTCGACCGCTCGTGGGTGAAAAAGGGCGCGTTTGTCGTGCCTTACGGCACCATGAGCGCCCTGCCCCTGAACTTTACCGACGGCTTCGACAAGTTCGTGATGGACGATCTGGGCCAGATGCGGGCAGGTCATCTGGGGGCGCTGCGGCCCCATATCGACGCCGGGCAGATCAGCGAAGAAAGCTTCTATGCCGAGATCGGCGAGATTGCCGCCGGGTTGAAGCCGGGCCGCGAAAGCGAGGACGAAACCATCCTGTTCTGGCACCGTGGCATGTCCACCGGTGACATCGCCCTGGGCGCCCGCATTCTGGAAAAGGCGCGGGATCTGGGCATCGTGCAGAACCTGCTCTACCGGGACGCCTGAGATGGCAGAGCTTCGGCTGGATGGCTCTGCGCTGACTGTTGCGGCGCTGAGCCGCGCGGCGCGTCAGGTCACGCCCGTGGTGCTGGATCCCGCAGGTTTGCAGGCCATGGCCCGGTCAAACGCGCTGGTCCAGCAGGTCATCCGGGACAAGGTGCCAGTCTATGGCGTCACCACCGGCCTTGGCGCCCGCGCGACCGAGGTGCTGAGCGCCGAGCAGCTGGCGCAGTTTTCGGTCCAGACCCTGCGCGGGCGCGGTCATGCGATCGGCCCGCCGGAAGCGCCAGAGGTGGTGCGCGCGGGGATGATCGTGCGGTTGAACACCCTGCTCAAGGGCTACAGCGCCGCGCGGCCCGAGGTGGCGCAGCACATTGCCGCCTGTCTGAACGCGGGTCTCACCCCGGTTGTGGGTCAGACGGGATCCATCGGTGCGGCGGATCTGGTGCTGAATGCCACTCTTGGCCTGTCGCTGATCGGTGAAGGTCAGATGCGCGACGCCAGCGGGCAGATCGGGCCCAGTGCCCGGATGATGCAGGCGCATGGGCTGATGCCGCTGCAGCTGGCGCCGCGTGACGGGCTGGCCCTGTCCAACCATTCCAGCGCCACGGCGGGAATGGCGGCGCTGGCGGTGTCCGCCGCGCACCGCGCCTATGAGGCCGCACAGACCGCCGCCGCCCTGTCGATGGAGGGGTTCCGCGCCAACACCGGTCCATTGGAACCCCATGTGCTGGCGGTCAAACCCTATCCGGGTCAGCTGGCAGCGGCAGAGGGGCTGCGCCTGCGGCTGGCCGGTGGCGCGCTCTTTGATCCGGGGCAGGCGCGGCGCCTGCAGGATCCGCTGTCCTTCCGCAACATCGCGCAGATCCATGGCACGGTTGCCCTAGCGCTTGCCGCGGCCCGCGACTGTCTGGAGCTTGAGATCAACAGCGCCAGCGACAATCCGGTGGCCTTTGTGGACAGCCAAGAGATCACATCCTGCGGGGCATATTTCACCGCCGAGATCACCAGCACGGTGGAAACGCTCAGCCGCGCCCTTGTGCCTCTGGCGATGGCGCAGCTGGCGCGCCTGTCGAAACTGCTGAACCCCGGCTTCAGCGGTCTGCCCAACTTTCTGGCCCGGCCCGACAGTGCCTCAAACGGGTTTGCACCGGTGATGAAGGTGGCCGAAGCGCTGGGGGCGGAACTGGTGCAGGCGGCGCAGCCGGTGCCGATCTGGCCCAGCGTCAATGCCAACGGGGTTGAGGATTGTCTAACCCATTCGCCAGCGGCGGTGAAGGCGCTGATCCGGATCACCGATCACCTGAACCGCCTGACCGCGATCGAGCTGCTGGCGGCCTGTCAGGCGGTGGAACTGCGCGAGGTTACGGACGGGCTGGGCCCCTTCCTGTCCGGCGCCCACCGGCAGATCCGCGACACCTCTGGGGCGCTGGCCGATGACCGGCCGCTGGGGCAGGACATCGAACGGCTGGCCGATCTTGTGGAGCGGGGAGCGTTTGCCTTCGACGCACAAGAGGACACATCAGCGCCTGCGTGACACGCCCGGTTCAGCCGGGGTTCAGCCCGGCTGCGCCAGCGCGTCCAGTTCGGATTCCAGCAGCGCGGCAAAGGCCTCGGCCAGTTTCGACGCCGGGCGGTGCGCCGGTTGCAGGATCGAAATATCCAGCGACACGCAAGGTTTGAACGGCCGGAACACGATCGGGCGTGGCCCCGGCATCTGGTTTTCATATTCCGCTGCGGTGATCGGATCGCAGACGCAGTAGCACAGCCCCTTTTCCACCAGCAAAAGCGCGGGCTGAAAGGTTCGCAGCTCAAACCGGTGCACGAAGCTGGCCTTCTGCGCGTCAAAGGCCCGGCGGGTGGCGGCCAGCGTCGGGTGGCCTTCCTGCAACGCCGCCATCGGCTTGCCGTCCAGCATCCGCGCGTCGATCTGATCCTGCGCGGCAATCGGATCATCGCAGGGAATGGCGCAGAGGCATTCCAGCTTGAAATCCCGCATCCGCAGCGCCGGGTTGGGCGGCGGGGTTTCCGCCAGCCCGATGTCATATTGCTGCGAGGTGATCCACTTGGTCACCGTCGAGGACGCCCGCATCATCAGCGAGGCATGTACGTCAGGCTTGTCCAGCAGGAACTCCCCCACCAGCTGCGGCATCAGCATATTGGCCGCGGCGGGCATACAGGCGATGTTCAGGCGCCCCTTGGTCAGGTTGCCGATTTCGGCCATCGTGCGTGTCGACACCGCCAGCCGGTCCAGGATTGCCTCGGCCTCTCCGGCAAAGAACATCGCCTCCGGCGTCGGTTCCATCCGGCCCTTCTGACGGCGGAACAGGCTCAGCTGCAATTCTGCTTCCAGATTGGCGATCAGCGCGCTGACCGCTGGCTGCGTGCGGCCAAGGATTCGGGCCGCTTCGGACACCGAACCGCTGCGCATGACCTCGCGAAAGGCCTGAAGCTGCCGAATGCTGACATTGTGAGCCATTGATATTTCTAACCTTTTTCACAGAGTATAAAGCAACCTTATTCAAGCATCAATATTTCCGCTTTGACCTTTTGGGTCGCGCTCCGAATGCTTTCCGGAACGTCAGCACCGATCCCGGGCTGGCAAGGGAGAGATATGATGGACCGTTTCGCCAGTCTCATTTTGACCGTTCTGATCTGCGTCGTGGCGCTGGGTCAGTTCGTGCAGGTGATCACCCGGTATGTGCTGGAAATCCCGGTGATGGGGCTTGAGGAAAGCCTGCTCTATCCAACGATGTGGCTCTACATGCTGGGGGCGGTGAACGCCTCGCGCGAGAACACCCACATCCGCGCCAATGTGCTGGAAATCTTCCTGTCGACAGAGAAGCAGCATCAGGTTCTGGCCGTCATCGGCGAGGTGATCAGCCTCTGTGTCGGGCTCTGGCTGACGACCTGGGCGTGGGATTTCACCAAGTATTCGATCCGCGTCTGGCGTGAAAGCCCGACCCTCTACCTGCCGACCTTCTATGTCGACGTCGCCCTGATGACGGGACTGGTCCTGATGATGATCTTCACCGCGTGGCATCTGCTCAAGCACCTGCGCACCCTGTTCGGTCTGGGCAAGGAGTCCTGAAAATGGTTGAAATCGCGCTTCTGGCCGTCTTGGTCCTTGTTGTTCTGCTGACCCTGGGCGTGCCGCTGCCCTATTGTTTCGGCGGCGGGCTGATGGTGATGTACTTCCTCGGCGATGTCGTGATGAAGGGCAACATGCTCTGGGGCTTCCAGCAGTTGGGCAACCCGGTGCTGCTGGCCATCCCGCTCTTCGTGCTGGCAGGCACCATCATGTCGGTGTCGGGCATCGCCGCCTCGCTGCTGAACTTCGTCAATATCTTCATCGGCCACCTGCGCGGCGGTCTGGGGGTTGTCGCCACCGTGTCCTGTGCCCTGATCGGTGCGATCTCGGGCTCTGGCCTGACCGGTGTGGCTGCCATCGGCCCGCTGCTGATCCCCGAGATGGAGAAACAGGGCTACCCGCGGGCCTATGCCACCGCCCTGATCGCCAATGCCTCGCTGCTGGGGCTGCTGATCCCGCCCTCGGTCACGATGATCGTCTATGGCTGGGTCACCGACACGTCGATCCTGGCCTGTTTCCTGGCCACCCTGGGCCCCGGCCTGCTGATCATGACCAGCTTCTCGGTCGTCAACCTGCGCATGGCCCGCAAGTTCCCGCTGAAGCTGGATGAGCCGCTCAAGGGCAAGGCCTTCGTGGCCGAAGCGTCCGCGCGTGGGGTCAAGGCGACCCCGGCGCTGTTGATGCCGGTGATCATCCTGGGCGGCATCTATGGCGGCATCATGACCCCGACCGAAGCCGCGGCCGTGGCGGTGATCTACGCGGTGCCCGTGGGCTTCCTGATCTACAAGGGCCTGAACTTGTCGACCTTCCTGGGGGCGGGCAAAGAGGCGGCGACCAGCGTCGGGGCGATCATGCTGATGATCCTCTTCTCGATGATCCTGAGCCAGATGTTCGTGCTGGAAAGCGTGCCGCAGGCGCTGGTCGAGGCGATCTTCTCGATCACCGAGAACAAGGTGATCCTGCTGATCCTGATCAACATCCTGCTGTTCCTGGTCGGCATGGTCGTCAATGACGTGACCGCCATCATCCTGATCGCGCCGCTGCTGTTGCCGCTGATGCAGGCCATCGGGGTCAGCCCGATCCAGTTCGCCGCGATCATGGGCGTGAACACCGCCATGGGCGGCGTGACCCCGCCCTATGCCTCGATCCTGTATCTGGGCGCGCGCATCGGCAAAGTGCCGGTCACCCAGGTGATCCGCCCCGCCATGACGCTGATCCTGCTGGGCTATCTGCCGGTCGTCTTCCTGACCAGCTTCTGGCCTGACCTGTCGCTCTGGCTGCCGCGTTTCTTCGGCTACTGAGCCCCGTTTCACCCGGACCCACCACCAGAAAATCATCACTCACGGAGGAGACCAACCCATGATGAACTTCCTGAAATCCACCTGCCTCGCTGCTGCCGTTCTGGCCACCGCGGGCGTTGCCATGGCCGACACGCTGAAGGTCAGCCACATCCGTCCGCAGGGCGCCACCATCGACACCGAGCTGCGCGCCTTTGCCGAAGAGCTGTCCGCCGCCACCTCGGGCTCGCTGGAGCTGAACCTGTTCCCGGCCTCCGCGCTGGGGGACTACACCTCGGTGCAGGAGCGGATCTCGGTCGGGGCCATCGACATGGCCGTGCAGCCCGCCGCCACCGCGGTGGATCGCCGGATGCAGATCTCGGCCTTCCCCTATGTCGCGTCCAACTGGGCTGACGCGAAGAAGATCTATGGCCCCGGCGGCGCGATCTATGACGCGATGAAAGAGCTTTATGCCAAGCAGGACATCACCATGCTGGCGGCCTACCCGGTCTATTTCGGCGGTATCGCGCTGAACACCGATGCGGTGACCCCCGGTGATCCGGCTGCGGCCAAGGGCATCAAGGTGCGCGTGCCCGGCATCAAGAGCTTCCAGCTGACCGCGGACGCTCTGGGCTACATCTCGTCGCCGATCCCCTTCTCCGAAGCCTTCACCGCGGTGCAGACCGGCGTGGTTGACGGGGTCGTGGGCTCGGGTGCCGAGGGCTACTATGCCTCGTTCCGCGACGTGACCACCACCTATGTGCCGGTGAACACCCATTTCGAGGTCTGGTACATGATCATCAACTCCGGCGCGCTGGCCGATCTGTCTGACGCAGACCGCGCCGCGCTGGAAGAGGGCGCCATGGCCTTCGAAGCCAAGCGCTGGGAAACCGCCGAGGCCGATCAGGGGGCCTTTGAACAGAAACTGGCCGACAACGGGGCGTCGATCGTGTCCCTGACCGACGCCGAACTGGCCGCCACCGCCGAGCATGTCCGCGCTCAGGTCTGGCCGCAGGTTCTGGCTGATGTGGGCCAGGACTGGGGCCAGTCGATCCTCGACAAGATCGGCAACTAAACCCCCGCGCGAAGGGGGCCGCCCTCCCCGGCCCCCTTCCCTTCCCCCCTCCGCCGGAGACTTGTGATGTTCAGATCGCTCAGAACGGACGCACCCGCACGGGTGCGCGTATTGGTGAATGGCCACCCGGTCGAGGTGCCCGCCGGGCAATCGGTCTGGTCGGCGCTGGCCTTGTCGGGGCAGATCACCACCCGCAAGGCCGCCCTGTCCGCACAGGACCGCAGCGCCTATTGCGCCATGGGCGTCTGCTTTGAATGTCTGGTCGACATCGACGGCCTGCCGAACCAGCAGGCCTGCCTGCGCCGCGTGACCGAGGGGATGCAGATCACCATGCAGACAATTACCGAAGACACGAAGGCAGAGCTTTGATGGCCCATGACTGTGTGATCGTGGGCGCCGGACCCGCGGGCATGGCGGCGGCGCTGACGCTGGCCGACCACGGGGTGCGCCCGCTGGTGCTGGACCGCGCCGCCCGTCCGGGTGGCCAGATCTACCGCGCGGCATCCGCGTCACCACTGCCCGACCGTTCGGTGCTGGGCGCGGATTACGCGGCCGGGGCCGAGCTGATCACCGCCTACACCGCGTCCGGTGCAGACCACCGGGCCGAGGCCGACGTCTGGCACGTCGGCGCCGACGGCAAGATCCTGTTCTCCACGGACGGTGGCACCTGTCAGGCCGAAGCGCGCGAAATCCTGCTCTGCCCCGGGGCGCTGGAGCGGCCGATGCCCATTCCGGGCTGGACCCTGCCCGGCGTGATGACCGCAGGCGCGGCGCAGGTGATGCTGAAATCCGATGCGGTGGTTGCCGAAGGCGCAGTCTTTGCCGGATCCGGGCCGCTGCTTTACCTGATCGTGGCGCAATATCTGCGCTTGGGGGTGAAGGTCGCCGCGCTGGTCGACACCACCCCGCGCGACAATTACCTGCGCGCTGCCCCGCTGCTGGCAGGTGCTTTGCGGGTGCCGTCGATGCTGACCAAAGGTCTGTCGCTGCTGCATGAGATCCGTCAGGCGGGCATTCCCGTATTCCGCTGGGCCAGCGATTTGCAGGTGCTGGGGCAGGACCGCGCCCGAGGGTTGCGTTTTGTTACCCCCAAGGGGGCGCAGGAGATCGCCGCCGACACGGTGTTCCTGCACCATGGCGTCACGCCCAATCCCAACATGACCCGCGCCTTGGGGGTGCAGCATGACTGGAACCCCGACCAGCTGTGCTGGCATGTGCGCCGTGATCCCTTCGGGCAGAGCACGCTGGCCCATGTCAGCGTCGCCGGGGACGGCGGGGCCATTGTTGGTGCCGAGGGCGCGCAATGCGAAGGCCGGTTGGCCGCGCTCAACATGCTGTGCCGTCTGGGCCGGATCGACCGCGCCACCCGTGACCACCTGGCGCGGGCCGATCTGACTCGGCTCAAGCGGCTGGCCGGTGTCCGCAGGTTCATTGACCGGCTTTACCGTCCGCAGGCGGCGCTGCGGGTGCCGCAGTGCCCCGACACGCTGGTCTGCCGCTGCGAAGAGCGCAGCCTGGGCGATCTGCGCGCCGGTTTCGATGCGGGCGCGCGGGATCCCAATGCGCTGAAATCCCTGACCCGCTGTGGCATGGGTCCCTGCCAGGGGCGCCAATGCGGCCCGATCGTCAGCCAGCTGCTCGCCGACTGGCGGGATGAGCCGGTGTCGGAGGTGGGATATTATCGCCTGCGCAGCCCGCAGCGGCTGCTCAGCCTGCAGGAGCTCAGTCGGTTCAACCGGGTCCACCCCGCACCGGAGGAGGCGCAATGAACGCGGATGTGCTGATCATCGGGGGCGGGATCCAGGGCTGCGCGACGGCCTATCATCTGGCCCGTGCGGGCGCTTCGGTGATCCTGTTGGAAAAGGACTATATCGCCCGCCATGCCTCGGGCGTGAATGCCGGCGGCGTGCGCCTGCTGGGGCGGGACATGGCCGAGGTGCCGCTGTCGCGCGCCGCGATACAGATGTGGCAGGAACTGGATGACACGTTGCAGGGCGACACCGGGTTCCGGCCAACGGGGCTGATCAACATCGCGGTGGATCAGGCCGATCTGGACAAGCTGCACGCCCGCCAGAACCTGATGCAGGCCGCCGGATACACCCATGAACATATCATCGACCGGGACGAGCTGCTGGCCCGTCTGCCCCATGTGAACCCGGCATGCGTTGGCGGGGTGCGCTCGGATCTGGACGGTCACGCCATCCCCTACAAGGCGACCAACGCCTTCCGTCTGGCCGCCGAACGGCATGGCGCGCGGGTGCTGGACAGCTGTGAGCTGCACGCGCTGCGCCGTGTCGGCACCCGCTGGCTGGCCGACAGCACCGCCGGCCGGATCGAGGCCGCAACCATGGTCAATTGCGCCGGTGCCTGGGCCGATCGCATCGCGCTGATGATCGGGGACAATGTGCCCCTGTCCCACGCCGCGCCGATGCTGATGATTACCGCCCGGATGCCGCAGTTTGCAGGTCCCGTGGTGGGCGCGGTCAGCCGTCAGTTCAGCTTCAAGCAATTCGAAAACGGCACCGTTCTGATTGGTGGCGGGGCCAAGGGCTTTGCCGACCGGGCCAACAATGCGACCCGGCTGGACTATGCCAAGCTGGCTGAGGCCGCGCGCACCACGGTGGAATTCTTTCCGATCATGGCACGCGCCGCGATCAACCGCATGTGGGCCGGGCTGGAGGCTTATATGCCCGACAACCTGCCGGTGATTGGCCCGGCGGTGAACGCCGAGCGTGCGTTCCACGCGTTCGGCTTTTCGGCGCATGGCTTCCAGATGGGACCGGTGGTGGGCCAGGTCATGGCCGATCTGGTGCTGACCGGGCGCACCGATTTCGACCTGACCCCTTTCCGTATCGACCGCTACGACCGCAAGGTTCTTTGACAGGAGACATCCATGACTCTCACCCGTATCGAAACCGGCCAGCGCATGAGCAAGATCGTCAAGCACAATGGCGTTGCCTACTTGTGTGGCCAGACCTCCGACGCCGCCACCGTGGCCGATCAGACCCGCGAATGCCTGGACAAGGTCGACGCGCTGCTGACGCAGGCCGGTTCGGACAAGACCCGCATCCTGCAATGCGTGATCTGGCTGGCCGATATGGCCGATTTCGCCGAGATGAATGCCGTCTGGGATGCCTGGGTGCCCGAAGGTCACGCTCCGGCCCGCGCCTGTGGCGAGGCCAGACTGGCGCGCGAGGCGTTGCGGGTCGAACTGATCGTCACCGCCGCCTGCGACGGCTGATCAAACACCCATGGGCCCCGACTTGGGGCCCATGGACATATCGGTTCAAGCGCTGCGGATCGCGCCGGTCAGAGAACCTGGGCGAACAGCGCGCGGAGGTTTTCGTCCGTCAGCTCCACCGGGTTGCCGCCACAGCTGGGGTCCTTGATGGCGCCCGCGACCAGACGGTCGATATCGGGATCCTTGACGCCCAGCTCGGTCAGGCTCTTGGGCACCCCCAGCGAGGCGTTGAACTCCTCCACGAAGGCGCAGAAGCCGTCAAAGCCGCCGCTGATGCCCAGATAGCTGGCGACCTGGTCAAACCGGTCCCGGATCAGCGGCGCGTTCAGCTGCAGCACCGCGGGCATGCAGACCGCATTGGTGGTGCCGTGGTGGGTGTGATGCATCGCACCGATGGGGTGCGACAGGGCGTGGATCGCGCCCAGCCCCTTCTGGAAGGCGGTTGCACCCATCATCGCCGCCGACATCATATGCGCGCGCGCCTCCAGGTTGCCGGGCTCGGCATAGGCGATGGGCAGGTTCTCGATCACCAGGCGCATGCCCTCGACGGCGATGCCCTGGCTCATCGGGTGGTAATGCGGGCTGGAGAAGGCCTCGACACAATGGGCAAAGGCATCCAGACCGGTGCCCGCGGTGATGAAGGCGGGCATGCCCACGGTCAGCTCGGGATCGCAGATCACCACCGAGGGCAGCACCTTGGGGTGGAAGATAATCTTCTTTTCCTCGGTCTCCGAGTTGGAGATCACGCTGGCGCGCCCCACCTCCGAGCCGGTGCCTGCGGTGGTCGGCACCGCAACGATGGGGGCAATCGCATCGGCATCGGCGCGGGTCCACCAGTCGCCGATGTCCTCAAAATCCCACACGGGCCGCGTCTGACCGGCCATGAAGGCCACCATCTTGCCCAGGTCCAGACCCGAGCCGCCGCCAAAAGCGATCACCCCGTCGTGCCCTCCGGCCTTGTAGGCGGCCACCCCGGCATCCAGGTTCTTCTCGTTGGGGTTCGGATCCACGTCGGCAAACAGCCCACGGCCCAGCCCGGCGGCCTCCAAGATGTCCAGCGTCGCCGTGGTGACGGGCAGATTGGCCAGCCCCTTGTCGGTGACCAGCAGCGGTTTGCTGATCCCGGCCGCGGCACAGGCCTCGGGCAGTTCCTTGATGCGCCCTGCGCCGAATTTGATGGGGGTCGGGTACGACCAGTTTCCGGTGAGAGACATGTTATCGCCTTTCAAAATGGGCCTGTTGGCCTGATGTTCGGGTGCCCTGCGTCGCGACAGAGCGCTGTGACCACCCGGACCGCGATGCGGTCCGGACTTTATTCTTATCCCGTTACCTTCTTCAGGTGATAGGATTTCGGACGCGTCAGGTTGTGATAGCCGATGACCGACAGCCCGCCGCCGCGCCCGGTGTTCTTGCAGCCGGTCCAGCACAAGCCCGGATCCAGGTAATCGGCCCGGTTCATAAACACGGTGCCGGTCTCGATCTGATCGCCCACGGCGGCGGCGCGCGCCACGTCCTGCGTCCACAGGCTGGCGGTCAGGCCGAACTCGCTGTCGTTCATCAGGGCGATCGCCTCGGCGTCATCCTTGACCTTCATGATCCCCACCACCGGGCCAAAGCTCTCATCCCGCATGACCCGCATGTCATGGGTGACATTGGTCAGGATCTGCGGCGTCAGATAGGCGCCCCCGTCATCCGCGTCCATCGTGTCGATATGGGCCACGGCGCCCGCCTCGACGGCTTCGGCGATCTGCGCGCGCACCTCCTGCGCAAAGCGCACATTGGCCATCGGGCCCAGTGTGGTCTCCGGATCCAGCGGATTGCCCAGCGTGTAGCCGTTCACAATGGCCACCGCCTTTTCCACGAAGGCGTCATACAGGCTTTCATGCACATAGATCCGCTCGATGCCACAGCAGCACTGGCCCGCGTTGAACATCGCCCCGTCGATCAGCGTGTCGACGGCGGCGTCCAGATCGGCATCCTCCATGACATAGCCCGGATCCTTGCCGCCCAGCTCGGTGCCGACCCCGGTAAAGGTGCCCGCGGCGGCGCGTTCCATCGCCTGACCCCCGCCCACGGACCCGGTGAAGTTGACGAAGTCGAAGGCCTTGCGCGCAATCAGCTCCGAGGTGGTGTCATGATCCAGAAACAGGTTCTGGAACACCTCCTGCGGCACCCCCGCCGCATGGAAGGCCGCCGCCATCCGTTCACCCACCAGCAGGGTCTGGGTGGCATGTTTCAGCACCACCGCATTGCCGGCGATCAGCGCCGGCGCCACGGTGTTGATCGCGGTCATATAGGGGTAGTTCCAGGGCGCCACCACAAAGACCACCCCATGCGGCACCCGCTTGATGTAGCGCCTGAAGGTCGCGTCCTCGCCCACTTCGATATCGGCCAGGCTCTCTTCGGCAATTGCCGCCATGTGGCTGGCGCGCTCGTTGAAGCCGCCGAACTCGCCGCCATAGCGCACCGGGCGGCCCATCATCTGGGCCAGCTCCGGCACGATCTCGTCGTTCATCGCGCCCACCGCCGCGACGCCCGCCATCACCAGCGCGCTGCGCTCGGCCAGCGGCCGTGCCGCCCAGGCGGCCTGGGCCGCGCGGGCCCGCTGGGCGGCCTCGAAGGCCGCCTCGCGCGACAGCACCTCGCGTTCGGCAAAAACCGATCCGTCGATCGGTGAGATACATTTCAGGGTCTGGCCCATGCCATCAACTCCACATTTCCAAACCAGAGGCGGCGCCCCTGTCTTCTTCTCGTTCCAAATACTCCGGGGTGCCGCCAGCGGTCGCCAGTGCTTCGCCTGTGGTGCGCGCACCAATGGTGACCGGCTGGCGCCGCACCCCGTCCGCGTCACGCCCGCTCAAACCCGCGCGCGATCTCATAGTCGGTGACCACGCGGTTGAACTCCTCGATTTCCCATTCGGCGGCGCGGGCGTAATGGGCCACCACCTCCTCGCCCAAGGCCGCCTTCAGCATGTCCGACCCCAGCAGCGCCTCGCGCGCCTCGGCCAGGGTGCGGGGGATATGGCGCTTGTCGTCGTCGGCATAGGCATCCCCGGCAAAGACCGCGGGCAGCTCCAGCTGCTCCTCGATCCCCTTCAGCCCGGCCGCCAGCATCACCGCCTGCGCCAGATAGGGGTTCATGTCGGCGCCCGGCACCCGGCATTCCACCCGCACGCCCCGGGTGTCTTCCCCGCACAGGCGGAAGGCCGCGGTGCGGTTGTCCACCGACCAGACCACCTGCGTCGGCGCAAAGCTGCCCTTGGCAAAGCGCTTGTAGCTGTTGATGTAGGGGGCCATGAAATAGGTGTATTCGGCGGCATAGGTCATCAGCCCGGCCATGTAGTGATCCATCAGCCGCGACTTGCCGTGCGGCCGGTCGGGATCGAAAAACGCATTGGCCCCGTCCCGCCACAGCGACTGGTGCACATGGCTGGCCGAGCCGACCCGGTCCTGATGCCACTTGGGCAGGAAGGACGCCGCCACCCCGTGCTGATGGGCGATCTCCTTCACCCCGTGTTTGGCCAGCGTGTGGTGATCGGCGCAGGCCAGCGCCTCGGCATACTTCAGGTTCAGCTCTTCCTGACCGGCCTCGGCCTCGCCTTTCGAGCCTTCGACCGGCAGGCCCATGGCCCGCAGGTGATTGCGGATCGGACGCATCACGTATTCTTCCTTGGAGGTCTGGAAGATGTGATAATCCTCGTTGTAATTGGAAATCGGTTTCAGCGCGAAGCCGCCCCGGGCGATCTCATCCGCCGTCCCCTGAAACAGGAAGAACTCCAGCTCGGTCGCCATCACCGGGGTCAGGCCCAGCTCCTGCGCGCGGGCGATCTGGCGCTTCAGCATTTCGCGCGGCGCATGGGGCACCGGCGCATGGCTGTGGTGGTCCAGCACGTCACACAGGCACATCGCGGTGCCCTCAAGCCACGGCACCGGCCGCAGCGTCGACAGGTCCGGCTTCATCACATAGTCGCCATAGCCCCGTTCCCAGCTGGTCGAGGCATAGCCGTCAGGCGTCGCCATCTCCAGATCCGTGGCCAGCAGGTAATTGCAGCAATGCGTCTCGCCCTCGGCCATCTCCAGAAAGGCCTCGGCATGGAAGCGCTTCCCCATCAGGCGTCCCTGCATGTCCACGATACAGGCCAGCACCGTGTCAATCTGGCCAGATGCCACTTGCGTTTCGAGCTCTTGAAGATTCATGTCGCCTCCCCGAAAAAACGCGGGGAAGGCTCCCCTCCCCGCGCGATAGTTGGATGTGATCAGCCGTAGCGATACGGCCGGCCGGCCTTTTGCATGTCCGCGTTGTACTTGCGGAAGATCTCGACCACCTTGGCCTGCACCGGGCCTTCGGCGGCGATTTCGTCCCAGAAGGCCACGGCGGCGTTTTCCACCTGCGCCCATTCTTCGTCCGGGATCGAGGTCAGCTGCATCTTGGTGCCATTGACCCGCAGGTTGGCTTCGCCGCCCCAATACCACCACTGGCGATAATAGTGCGACTGGTCACAGCAGACGCGGAACAGCGTTTGCAGGTCTTCCGGCAGCTCGTTCCAACGGTCCATATTGGCAAAGAACGAACCCGCCCAGGCGCCCGAGATGTTGTTGGTCAGGAAGTAGTTGGTCACATCCGCCCAGCCGACAGTGTAATCCTCGGTGATGCCCGACCATGCGATGCCGTCCAGCTCGCCGGTCTGCACCGCAACTTCGATGTCTTCCCACGGCAGGGTGACCGGCACCACGCCGAACTGGCTCAGGAAGCGGCCCGCGGTCGGGAAGGTGAAGACGCGCTTGCCCTTGAGGTCGGCCAGGCTGCGGATCGGATCCTTGGTGGCAAAGTGGCAGGGGTCCCAGGACCCGGCCGAGATGTGCTTCACGCCGACGGCGGAATACTGTTCGTCCCAGATCTCGTTCAGGCCGTATTGGTTGAACAGCACCGGCACATCCAGCGAATAGCGCGAGGCGAAGGGGAAGTAGCCGCCGAACACCGTCACATCGGTGGGCGAGGCCATCGAGTCGTCATCCGACTGCACCGCGTCGATGGTGCCGCGCTGCATCGCACGGAACAGCTCACCGGTGGGCACCAGCTGGTCGGCATAGAACAGTTCGATCTGCATGCGGTCGCCTGCGATCTTGTTGAACATTTCGATGGCGGGATCGATCACATGGGCCGCCAGCGCCGGACCGGCATAGGTCTGCATGCGCCACTTGATGGTGCTCTGCGCGATGGCCGGTGTGGCCAGCGGGGCGGCGACGGCGCCCACGGCAGCGGTTGATAAAAACTTACGTCTTGTCGTCATTATTACCTCCTGTTGAAGTTTGTTCAGTCAGCGGTCGGGATCGGGCCTTTGAGGCCTTCTTGTTAATTTCCGTAAACGTATTGGGGCAGCCACAGCGCCAGGTCGGGGAAGGCCATGACGATGGCCAGCGCCGCGACCATGACCCCCACGAAGGGGATGATGGAGCGATAGATGTCGGTCAGGCTGATCTCTGGCGGAGCCATGGCCTTCATCAGGAACAGGTTGTAGCCGAAGGGCGGCGTCATATAGGCGATCTGCGTGGTGATCGTGTAGAGCACGCCATACCAGATCAGATCGAAGCCCAGCGTCCCCACCAGCGGCACATACAGCGGTGCGACGATGACCAGCATGGCGGTGTCGTCCAGGAAAGTCCCCATCAGGATGAAGCTGAGCTGCATCAGGATCAGGATCACCCAGGGGCTGAGGCCCAGCTGTTCGGTGAACAGGTTGTCGATGGCCTTGACCGCGCCCAGCCCGTCGAACACCGCGCCGAACCCCAGCGCCGCCAGGATGATCCACATGAACATGCAGGAAATCGCCAGCGTCTGCTTGGTGCAGGTGTGCAGCACCTTCCAGCTCATCCGGCGCTTCAGCACCGAGGCAAAGAGCGCCGCCAGCGCGCCGATGGCCGAGCTTTCCACCAGCGAGGTCCAGCCGTTGACGAAGGGCACCATCATGGCGGCAAAAATCGCCAGCGGCAGGACACCCGCCCACAGCAGCTGGCGTTTCTCTGCCGGGGTCACCTCATCCAGATCATCGGCCACCGGGCCCAGCTCGGGGCGCAGGCGGCAGCGGATCCAGATGTAGACGATGAACATCGTGGCCATCATCAGCCCCGGGATGATCCCGGCCAGCCACAGCTGGCCCACCGGCTGACGGGCAATCATCGCATAAAGCACCAGCACCACCGAAGGCGGCACCAGAATGCCCAGCGACGACCCCGCCTGGATGACGCCGGTCACCATGATCTTGTCATAGCCGCGCCGCAGCAGTTCAGGCAGCGCGATGGTGGCGCCGATGGCCATGCCCGCAACGCTCAGCCCGTTCATCGCCGAAATCAGCACCATCAATCCGATGGTGCCCATCGCCAGCCCGCCGTTCACATTGCCGAACCAGACATGGAACATGCGGTACAGATCATCGGCCAGCCGGCTTTCGCTGAGCACGTAACCCATGAAGATGAACATCGGCAGGGTCAGCAGCGGATACCATTTCATCAGCTTCATCGCCGCCGAAAACGGGATGTCCTGACCGCCGGTGCCCCACAGCGCCAGCGCCGCGATGGCCGCAATGGCCCCGATCGCGCCAAAGACCCGCTGCCCGGTAAAGAGCATCAGCATCATCGACGCGAACATGAAGAGAGCGATATGTTCCTGGCTCATAGCTTCGGCTCCGGAATGTCTTGTCCCAGCGCGCGCGCCAGATCTTTCACCAGTTCTGCAAGGACCTGCAGCAGCATCAGGAACAGCCCGACGATCATGATCGTCTTGACCGGCCAGATATAGGGACGCCACGCGGTCGAGGACCGTTCCATCCGGCCGATCTCTTCACTGCCGGTGATCAGCCCGGTGAAGAACTCGATCGGGGCGGTGCCCCAATAGCCCAGCGAATAGGCGGTGGATCCCAGCGCGCCATAGAGCAGCACCCCAAGATAGAAGATCAGGAACAGCGCGGTCAGGCAGTCGATGGCGGATTTGCGGCGCAGCGACCAGCCGCCATAAAACAGGTCCATCCGCACGTTCGACCCCATCAGGATCGAATAGGATCCGCCCAGCATGTAATAGGCGACCATGGCGAACTGCGCCATTTCCAGCGTCCAGAGCGAGGGCACGAAAAAGGTCTTCGAAATCGACGACCACAGCAAGATGCCCATCAGCGCAAAGACGCCATACATCACCACCAGCCCGATGGCGCGGCTGATGCGGTCGATGAAACGGGCATAGGCCAGCAGCAGGGTCATGCAGCCCCCTCCTGTGCCTTGTGGGCGGCAAAGGCCACCTGGATCCAGTCGGCCAGGAAGGCGCCCATGCGCTCCTGCTGATCGGGGGTCTGGATCAGATCGTTGCGGATCTCGATCATCACGTTCCGCAGCCCGTGCCGCGCGCCCTGCACATCCAGCGTATGGGCAACGCCGTCACTGGCGTCATAGGGTTCGTTCATCCGGATGTCATAGGCGGCCCCGGCGGGCTGATGCGCCATCATGGCCTGCGCGAAACTCTGGTCTTCACCGTGCAGGATGCCGATCTCCACCGCGCGTTCGCGCCCGTTGAACACGGGCGTGAAGCTGTGCACCGTCACCATCAGCTCCAGCGTCTCACGATGCGTCTCGATCTGCTGGGTGATGGCGCGTGCAAACGGCCGGTAGACATGATCGGCCCGCAGGTCCCGGTCGGCCTGGCTGAGCCCGGCATTGCCGGCAATCGCATAGATCTCGCTCTGTTCCGGTATCGCGCTCAGCGCTTCGGGCGGGCGGTTGCAGTCATAGACCAGCCTGGACACCGCCCCTTCGACCAAAACACTGGGCAGCGCCTGCAGCAGCGCCTGCGCCACCCCCAGCGCACCGGGGTCCCACGCCACATGGCTCTGCACCGCCTCATCAGACAGGCCCAGGTTGTTCAGGTCTGCGGGGATGCGGTTGGATGCGTGCTCACAGACGATCAGGAATCGTGCCTGACGATCCGTTTGCGTGGTGCGGAACACCTCGCCGAAATCGATCTTTTCCATGCTCATTCTTGATTCTGCGCCCTTCATGCCTGCAGAGGATTTGACAAAAGGATGTCACCTGTCAATAATTTTCCAACAAATTTTTGACACGCCTGACGCGGCTGTCGAAATTTTGACAGGAAGACAAGGAAGGGCGTTGAAACATGACGGTATCCGACAGGCTGATTGAACATCGGGACAAGATGACACCGACAGAGCGTCAGCTGCTGAATGCCTTGCTGGACGACTATCCGATTGTCGGGCTGGGCAGCATTACCGAGCTTGCAAGCGCTGCATCGGTGTCCACCACGACGGTGGCGCGGATGTTGCAGAAGACCGGGTTCGACGGGTTTCCGCAGTTCCAGGCCGCCCTGCGGGCCGAGCTGAAGCAAATGATCTCGGACCCGATTTCCAAGCGCAACCTTTGGAAGAACGATCTGCCAGAGGAGCACATTCTGAACCGCTACTCCCGGCAGGGTCTGCAGAACCAGCAGCGCACCCTGGATGAGCTGGACCCGGTGGATTTCGACCAGCTCTGCACGCTGCTTAGCGATCCCGATCGCACCATCTTTGTTGCGGGGGGGCGGATCACTGGCACCCTGGCACATTATCTGTTTCTGCATCTCCAGATGATCCGCCCGCAGGTGCGGCTGGTGGCCAGCGGTGGCATGGCGATGCATGACCTGCTGGACGTGCAGGAAAATGACGTGGTGGTGATCTTCGATGTGCGCCGTTACGAAAACACCACCCTTCAGCTGGCGCAGATGTGCCGGGACAAGGGCGCTCAGGTGGTGCTGTTCACCGACCAGTGGCGCTCGCCCGTGCACCGGATCGCCAGCCTGACCTTCTCGGCCCGGATCGCGGTGCCCTCTGCCTGGGACAGCTGCCTGCCGCTTCTGATGCTGATCGAATGCACCATCGCCGCGGTGCAGGAAAACCTGTGGGAAATGGTCAAGGACCGCACCGACGCGCTGGAAGAGGCCTTCAACCAGAGCAAGCTGTTCCGCAAGTTCATATAGGTGGGGGGATCGCTACGGGGCCCCCTCCCCTGCCCGCTTGAAATCTGGCATCGGTCGGTCGGGTCTGCGCGCTGACCGATGCGTCATCGAAGCAATCGGGCCGTTCGCGGCGTGGGTGTTCCCTGCCCACCCCATAGCCGCATTTGGCCGCTCGGTGCTTCCACAACCCCCCTAACACGGCTCTAATCCAGCTGTTCCGCGCAGGCGCCGCGCCTGGACGGCGACAGTTTTTCCTTGCACGAATCCGGCGATTTGGACAATAGTCACGAAAAAGAGGCAATAAACGCCAAATTCCGTGAACACGGAGTGCAAGTCAGAGAGCAGATGGACAACATCGATCCCCATGAAGACCTCAACGAGGTCATCCGTCAACACGCAGAGTGGTTGGCGACGCAGTTGCATCATCAGCGCGAGAGCCTGTTTCCGCCCGATGCGGCCAAAGCAATGCGCAAGTTCACCTCCGGCGAGGCCGCGGCCCTGCTGGGCGTGAATGACTCCTACCTGCGCAAGCTGCATCTGGACGGCAAGGGCCCCTCCCCTGAAATGACGCCCGGCAATCGGCGGATCTATTCGGTCGCGGATATCCAGGAACTGCGCGAACTGCTTGAAAAGACAGCTAGAAAACCGGGGGACTACCTGCCCGGACGGCGCGAGGGTGACCACCTGCAGATCATCGGCGTGATGAACTTCAAGGGCGGCTCGGGCAAGACCACCAGCTCGGCCCATCTGGCGCAGCGGCTGGCGCTCAAGGGCTATCGCGTGCTGGCGATCGATCTGGACCCGCAGGCCTCGCTGACCGCGCTGCACGGGGTCCAGCCGGAAATTGACCTGGAGGACGGCGGCACGCTGTATGACGCCATCCGCTATGAGGATCCCGCCCCGATCGCTTCGGTGATCCGCAAGACCTACATTCCGAATCTCGACCTGATTCCGGGCAATCTGGAGCTGATGGAATTTGAGCATGAAACCCCCCGCGCCCTGTCTCAGGGCAACGCGGGCCTGTTCTTTTTCCGGGTAAAAGAGGCTCTAACACAGGTCGATTCCGATTATGACGTCGTGGTGATCGACTGCCCGCCGCAGCTGGGCTTTCTCACCATGTCGGCGCTGTCGGCCTCCACCGGCGTGCTGGTGACGATCCACCCGGAAATGCTGGACGTGATGTCGATGTCGCAATTCCTGCGCATGACCGCCGATCTGATGGACGTGATCGCCGAAAGCGGCGCGGATATGTCCCACGATTGGATGCGCTATCTGTTAACACGTTATGAACCCACCGACGCCCCGCAAAACCGGATCGTAGCCTTTTTGCGCACCATGTATGGCGACAAGGTGCTGAACGCGCCGATGTTGAAATCCACGGCGATCTCCGATGCGGGGCTGACCAAGCAGACCCTCTATGAGGTCGAGCGCAGCGCCTTCACCCGGTCCACCTACGACCGGGCCATCGAAAGCCTGAACGCCGTCAATGATGAGATCGCCGATCTGATCCAGAAGACATGGGGGAGGACATGACCGACAGCCGCAAGAAACGCATGGCCCTGCTGGACAACATGGCCGCCGCGGGCGCCGCCTCCCCGTCCGGGGCGACCTCGATGATGAGCGCCAACCGCGCGCTGCGCTCCGCCCGCGATGCGGTGGACGCCCATCACGTGTGGGAGCTGGACCCGGCCCAGATTGACGACACACGGCTGGCCGACCGCCTGAACCCCGAAGACGTGCTGGACCTGCGCGACGCGATCGAGGCCAACGGCCAGACCGTGCCGATCCTGGTGCGCCGCAATCCCGCCGACAGCAATCGCTATCTGCTGATCTATGGTCGGCGCCGGCTGGAGGCGATCCGCGGCTCCGACAAGGTGGCCAAGGTGCGCGCGCTGGTCGCCACCATGGATGACGACGCCTCGCTGCGGGCGCAGATTTCCGAGAACATGGCCCGCCGTGATCTGTCGTTCATCGAACGGGCGCTGATGGCCAAGACCCTTGTCGACAGCGGCTTCGGCAACCAGAGCCAGGTGGCCGAGGTTCTGACGGTGACCAAATCATCGGTTTCGATGGCCATTTCGGTGGTTGAAAGCATCGGTGAAGAGCTGGTGCGCGCCATCGGGGCCGCCCATGGCATCGGTCGCCCCCGCTGGGAGAAGCTGGCCACGGCGATCGAACAGAGCCGCGCAGATCCCGCGCGCCTGGCCGATGTCGCCTACACCACGCGCGACAGCTTTGCCGTCGGCACGCTGACCGAGCTGCCTGATGACGGCGATGTCGACCTATCGGTTCTGGCCTTTGACGCGGTGATGAAGGCGGTCGGCGATCCCGGCAAACCCCAGAACGCCAAGGCCCCCTCCCCTGCCCGCGCGCGGCGGCGCACGCTGACCGTAGCGGGCCATAGCGGCGGTTCGGTCCAGCGCACGGCCAAGGGGCTGGCGATCACGCTGAAAGACGGGGCCTTTGCCGACTGGATCGAGGCCGAGGCCCAAACCCTGATTGACGACCTTCACGCGCGTTGGCTGCAACGCGGCGAAGACTGAGGAAGAGCAAAACAAAGGAGGCACACGCCAGACAAAAGAAAAGGTCCCGCAAAGACGATACTCCACGAGACCCTGACTTGTTCTTAGCACCTTCAAGGTAGTGTTCGTGGCCATAATCCGCAAGTCCAAAGTGATTCGCGGCACGGGATTTCTTTGTCTTCGTGAACAGAAAACATGGAATACACTCCGGTAACGCCGTTTCGGCGAACGGTTGATGCTGTCCTGCTGAAACATCAGCAGGGCGCGCAAACCGAATTGCCCCCGCAGGGGGCGAACAAATGGGAAGTGCTGCGCGAATTGTCCGCAGGGCGCAGCGTCTATGGCCTCTCGGACCGTGATCTGACGGTGCTTCAGGCCTTGATCAGCTTCTACCCGGCGACCATCCTGGGCGGCAATTCGGCCGATCTGGTGATCCACCCGTCCAACAAATCCATCTGCGAGCGTCTGAATGGTATGCCCTGTTCCACCATGCGCCGCCATCTGGCCCATCTGGTGCAGGCGGGCGTGCTGCTGCGCCGGGACAGCCCCAACGGCAAACGCTATGCGCGCCGCTATGGCGAGGAGAAAATCGCCTATGGCTTCGACCTCTCCCCGCTCGTTCAGCGCTTCCAGGAGTTCTGTGAGGCCGCAGAACAGGTGCGCAGCGCCGAAGAGCAGCTCAAGCGCCTCAGAGAGGCTGTCAGCCTGATGCGGCGCGATCTGGCGGGTCTGGCGGACTACGGGCAATCTGCGCGCCCTGACCTGAGCATCTGGGATGCGTTCTCGGATATGGCGGCGCTTGGCGCCCGGTCCTTGCGGCGCAAGCTGACGGTCGAGGAACTGACCGCTCTGGAGCAGGAGTTCCGCCTCGCCTTGGATAAAGCGCGGGATATCCTGGAGGGAAAACCCCTTACAGCAGAAGATATGAGCACCAAAGGCGCTCAATCTGAGCAGCACTATCAGAATTCAAATAAAGACTCTTATGATTCTGAACTTCGCTTCGAAAAAGCAAAAGCCGAAGGTCGGGATCTGATCCAGAGCGCAGAGCCCGATGAGGCGGAGGGAGAGATCGCCTTGCACGATCCGGTTGTACCTCCGGACAACGAACGCTTGCCGAATATCCCGCTGGGACTGGTTCTGGCCAGCTGTGCCGAAATTCAGACCTATGCAGGTGGTGCGATCCGGCATTGGCATGATCTTGTCCGCGCCGCTGATATCGTGCGGCCCATGATGGGTGTTTCGCCCTCAGCCTGGGACGACGCCAAGCGCGCCATGGGACCGGAAGAGGCCGCCGTGGTCATCGCAGCCATGTTGGAACGATTCACCGAAATCCGCTCGCATGGGGGTTATCTGCGCCATCTCACCGACAAGGCCCAATCGGGGAGCTTCTCCTGTGGACCGATGGTCATGGCGTTGATGCGTCGCGAGGCCGCCTGATCTACAGGTAAATCGGGCGCGCGGTGGTGCTGCGAAGTCTTAACCGGATTTTGGGAGGGTGTCCCCTGCCCTCCCCCTGTGCGCGCTTGCGGTTTTTCACACAGTTCACAACTGTGAACTCTGACCAACGGCGCCCCCGAAGTTCACAGCTGTGAACTGTGTGACCTCTGACATCGGTTTCCGGAGACCGGCCAAAAAAAGATCCAGACCTCCCTTCGGAAATCTGGATCAACAGGACGAAAGTCCACTGCGACTGCGTCTTAACGCCCCTGACAAAGATCGTGAGGCGAAGCAAGAAGATCGACTTGGCGGACCGGATGTACTGGTGGCCGCGGGGCGCGCCAGCCTGCCGGTGCGATGACGCTTCAGTCTTCGAACCGGATGTCCAGCTTTGGCGTGGCGGGCAGGCTCTGGCAGGTCAGGATCTGGCCCTGCGCGATCTCATCCGCATCCAACGCCATATGGGCACGCATGTGAACCTGACCGGAGGCCAGCCGGGCGCGGCAGCTGCCGCAGACACCGGACTGACAGCTGTGATCGGGGCGCAGACCGGCGGCCAGCGCGGCCTCCAGAACGGTTTGACCGGCCTGGACCTGCACCGTCTGGGGCGTGCCGTCGAGCGTCAGCCGCGCCGTGGCGGCAATTCCCGCGACGCTGGTGTCTGCCTCGACCGCGCCGCCAAAGCTTTCCATGTGGATGCGCCGGGCCGGGACATCCAACCCGGTCAGCGCGTCGCGCATGGTGCGGTTCAGCGTGCCGGGACCACAGATCCAGTATTGCACGTCCTGCGCCACGGGGGGGGCTTCGGCAAACCAGGTACTGAGCGCGTCCGCGTCGATCCGGCCGCTGCGCCACGGGGTCATCCGGTGCCACATCGAGGGGGCAGAGAGCACATGGCGCAGGCTGAAGCGGTCCGGGTGGGCGACGGTCAGCTCCTCCAGCTCGGACAGCAGCAGGATGTCATCGGCGCGCCGGTTGCCATAGAGCAGATGCGCCACCGCGTAGGGTTCATCCTCCAGCAGCGCACGGATCATCGTCAGCAGCGGGGTGATGCCGCTGCCCGCGGCAATGAAGTAATGGGTGCGATGGCCGGTGGCCTGCGGCGTCAGAACGAAACGGCCCGTGGGCAGCCCGGCCTCGACCACGTCGCCCACCTGCAGAGCGTCGGCAATATGGTTGGACACCACGCCGCCCTTGACCCGTTTCACCGTGATGCGGGGCACGTCGCCCATGGGCCGGGACAGGGTATAGGTCCGGCGATGCTCCTGCCCGTCGATGTTGAAGCGCAGCGGCAGATGCTGACCGGGCTGCCAGCGGAACAGGTCGTGCAGGGCAGGGGGCACGTCAAAGGTGACGCTTGTGGCCTTGCCGCCAATCTCGGGACGGATGTGGGCAATTGTGAGGGGGTGGAAGCGCCGGGTCATCGGTCCAGCGCCTCCTGCGCGGCCATGAAGTCCAGGATCGCGGCCTGATGGTTGGTGATCGGGCTTTCCCCGTTCGCTGCGGGGCCGATTTCCAGAAACGGGCTGGTCAGGGATTTCTGCTGCTGCTCGCAGGCATAGATGTCCTCGGCGGTGAAATCGCCCGAGGCCATCGGGTCATCGGCTCCGGCGGCGTCCTGACCGCTGTATTTCGGCCCGCCGAAGGACCGCCAGAACCCGTGGCTGCGCCAGGCCTGTTTGCTGTAGGCCCAGCTGGAGACATTGGCCAGCTTGGTGCGGTTTTCGACGCGGGTCAGATCCGGGGCCAGCGGGGTGATGATGAAGAGGTTCCAGCTGTCTTCGCTGGCGCCGATGCCGATGCCGGGAAACAGCATGGGAACCCAGGCGCCCACATGCGGCTCGGGGATCACGCGCGGCGTGGGCAGATTCTGTTCCAGGTTCTTGGCATAGGCGGCGGCGGGCGGTTCCCAGAAATGGTAATGCGGTCCCTTCCAGCCATATTCCGCAGCCGCGTGATCATACATGTGCAGCGTGTTCGAATGCAGGTGGCTGAGGTGATAGACGTCGATGTAGTTTTCGACCACGATCTTCCAGTTGGCCCGGATCTCATAGCTGTTGCGCGCTTCTTCGTATTCTACCAGCTCCTGTGGCTGATGCGGGCCGAGCAGGGGATCAACCGGGCCGAACCAGTCCACCAGCGACGGCGCCTTCGGATCGGGGTGCACGAAAAGCATACCGCGCCAGATGTCGACGCTGGCGGGTTTCAGCCCCAGACAGCTTTTGTCCAGCCCGCCGGGGTATTCGCGCTCCTCATCCGGCACCGAGATCAGGTTGCCTTCCAGATCGTAGGTCCAGTCGTGGTAGGGGCAGGTCAGCGCCTTCTGTGTCTTGCCGACGGCGCGGATCAGCTGTGTGCCGCGATGCCGACAGATGTTGTGGAAGGCGCGCAGCCGGTGGTCGCGGCCCATCACGATGAAGATGTTGTTCAGCCCGGCCTGCACCGAGATGTAATGCCCCGGTTCGGGAATGTCCTCGACCAGCCCGGCAAAGCGCCAGCTGCGCGAGAAGATCAGCCGCTGTTCGCGGTCGAACCAGTCCTGATCGGTGTAAGCGGAGACGGGGAGGGAGTGATACATGCGGGTCAACGGATTACCTCATACAAGCCAGTCGGCGTATTGGGGAAACAGGCTGGCGGCGACCATCATGGCGCCAAAGAGCGCCCAGGTGATCACCACGGCCCAGAACAGAATGGGGTCTTCGTCCCGGTTCACTTCGAACACCAGATAGGCCTGGCCGGACATGACGGCGGGGACCAGCCACCACAGGAACATCAGCCCCCAGACCCAGTAGCTGCCCAGCACGGCGGCCAGTATCAGCACGGGCAGGGCGATGTGATTGATCAGGCGGTCCCGGGTCATGCGGCATCCTCCAGACAGCGGGTGAGCAGCAGCGCGGCCTGCCGGAGTTCGGCCCGCCAGTTGGGGGGCGGAGCCAGCGGAGAAAGGGAATCAAGCGTCACGAAGGCCGATGAGATCCCCTGTGCCACGGCGCGCAGGGTGGCCGGCGTGGCCTCCGGGGCCAGCCGCCGCAGGGTGTCGGTCAGAGCGATCAGGAACTGGTCCAGACTGTCCAGCAGCGCGGCGCCCCGGTCGGGGTGTTCGGGGGCGGTTGCGGTCAGCGCCTGCCAGGCCAGCAACAGGCGCGGGTCATGTTCTTTGGTGTCGACGAACAGAAGGTCGACCAGTGCCAGTGGCGTCTCAACCGTGTCCAGCGCCTGAACCAGGTCGCGCGTCTTGGCGTTGAACGTGTTGATCACATGGTCGTTCAGCGCGGCGACCATCTGGTCCCGATTGCCCAGATAGTGCCGCAGCAGGGGGCGTTTGACCTGGGCTTGGGCGGCAATGCGGTCCTGCGTGGCCCCCTCGAGCCCGAACTGCGCAACGCAGGTCAGATAGGCGTCGAGGATTTCGGCAGATCTCTGGTCCTTGAGGCTGGGACGGGGCATGGTGACTCCATTTATTGTCATTTTTGACAAATAATGACGTCGCCTAAATTGTCAAGTTTGACAATTTAAATTCCTTACCGAGCGTCGCTGGTCCGACTTGTGGACGTAGAACCAAAGCAGCGTGTTGCATGGATGTTCTGGCAATGATCCATGCCGAAGGTTTTGTAGGGCAGGGAGCGCTTTTTTGACTGCCGCTGGAAGTGTTCCAGCAGGAAGGTGCAGCCAGGGGCGCGCAATATGGGCGGGGCTTACTTGAATTTGGTGCGACTGAGTGCTACCTGTTTCTGCCAAGGAGACAAGCCATGAGCGTCAAATCATCGATTTCTCTGACAGACCAGCAGGATGCCTTTGCACGCAACCTGATTGAACAGGGGCGCTACTCCAGCCTGAGCGCGGTTCTCCAAAAAGGGCTGGACCTGTTGCAGCAAAAAACTGAAGCAGAAGAGGTGGAGACCGCTGCATTGAAAGCTTTGCTTTCCGAGCGCCAGACGGGAACCTTCGTGTCGGGCGAGGAAATGCGAGATCGTTTGGCTGACATGATCGAACGGAAGCGGCAAACCTGAGGTGTGGACTGTTGAATTCGCAGCTGACGCCGAGCGGGATTTCGAACTGATTTTTGACCACCTGCACAAGTCCTATCGCGATCTTGGAGAAAGTGCTGAGGTCGCCTTTGAACAAGCTGCCGTTCGTATCCAGTCCATCCAGTCATCCGGGCTAGCAATCGCCAAAGCGCCTTATCAAGGAACGCGTCGGCCCGACATCTTGCCCGGGCTACGCTATGTCCGGCGCGAGAATGCCGTGTTCTGGTTTACTTTGGACGATGAGCGAAAGGTGGTTCGGATCCTGGCGGTGTTTTTTGGGGGTCAAGATCATATTCGGCACATGCTGACCCGTTTATTGGGGGCAGGGTCAAAGGATCAGTGACCGAGTTGCTTTGGGACGCTGCGCGCGTCGACGTCGGCTGAACCTGCAAGGCCTGCGTGCTGATGGATAGGGCAGGGGGGCATTTCATCGGAGGGGCAGTTGAACCCGTTCACTGCCCCTTGTTGTGGTCGAGATCGCGCCCCCAAAAGAGGCGCGATTTTCCTTTTGTGGAAAGCCTTTACCGCTTCACTCAGAGTTTTTCAAACTGGCAGGTAAAGTGCCGCATCAGCTTGGGCTGCTTTGTGATGCGATAGCCGCGCAGGCTGTTTTTGATCTGCGCCAATTCTTCGAACACTTCGATCAGATAATCCGCATGGCTTTGCGTATAAGTGCGTCGCGGAATGGCCAGGCGGACAAGATCCATCGCGGCGGGCTTTTCCGTCCCGTCAGGTTGGGCGCCAAACATCACCGTGCCGATTTCACAGCCGCGGATGCCACCCAATTCATAGAGCGCAACCGCCAGAGCCTGACCCGGGTATTGTTGCGGCGGGATATGCGACAGCCATGCACGGGCGTCGATAAACACCGCGTGGCCACCAGCGGGTTTTACAACCGGGACGCCAAGGGCATCGAGGCGCTCGATGATATAGGTGTTGGTGCGGATGCGATAGCGCAGGTAATCTTCGTCCACGATTTCGGTCAGACCCTGCGCCAGCGCCTCAAGATCGCGTCCCGACAGGCCGCCATAGGTCGGGAAACCTTCGGTGCGGATCAGGTGATTGCGCGCCTGTTCGGCCAGATCGTCATCGTTCAACGCCAGCCAGCCGCCAATGTTGCCAAAAGCGTCCTTTTTGGCGCTCATGGTCATCCCGTCGGCTTCGGAGAAACAATCGCGTACGATGTCAGGGATGCTGCGATCCTGCTGACCTTCTTCGCGTTCCTTGATGAACCAGGCGTTTTCAGCGAACCGGCAGCCGTCGATGAAAAACGGCTTGCCGAATTTCCGGGCAAGGGCGGCAGTGGCGCGGATATTGGCCAGGCTGACCGGCTGTCCACCGCCGGCATTGTTGGTGATGGTGATCATCACGCAGGGCACGCTGTCGCCGTGCTCAACCAGATAGGCTTCGAGCTTGTCCAGGTCCATGTTGCCCTTGAACGGGTGCAGATTGGCGGGATCGTGGCCTTCGGCGATGACAAGGTCATGCCCATTGGCGCCTGACGCCTCGATGTTGCCGCGTGTGGTGTCGAAATGGGTGTTGTTGGGGATGTTTTTGCCGGGGCCCCCAAAGATCGAGAACAAGATCGCCTCGGCGGCGCGCCCCTGGTGGGTGGGAATGACGTGTTTGAACGGCGCGAGGTTCTTGACCGCCGCCTCAAACCGGTAAAACGACGGAGACCCGGCATAGCTTTCGTCACCGCGCATCACGGCCGACCATTGTGTGGCGCTCATGGCGCCGGTGCCGCTGTCGGTCAAAAAGTCGATCAGCACGTCATTTGAGTGCAGTCCAAACAGGTTGTAATGCGCGTCCTTGAGCAGGTTCTGGCGCTCTTCGCGCGTGGTCATGCGGATCGGCTCGACCGATTTGATGCGGAAAGGTTCAATGATGGTTTTCATTTCAGGGCTCCAATGTTTCGGCCCTGTCATGATCGGTGCAACAAAAAACGATCGGGCCGAAGCGCCACGGTTGCCCTGTGAAGGACCGCGCCAGCGCCCAAGATGTTGCCGGCCCAACGGATTGCATTTGCTTCAGACGGTCAAGTGCCAGAATGCCGCATGTCAGGCGGGGCGGCGGTCCCGGTTGCAAAGTGAAACGTGATCAACCCGATTTGCGGGCGCTTGCTCTATTCATGGTTGCCCTGAGCCGGGTCGGCTTGCGTGAGAAGTTGGTTCAGACGCGCAACCTGTTGTTCTGTGACTGGCTGACCGGTGTGGCAAAATACGTAGTAGGGGCCGGTTTTTCGGCGATCCAGGCGGTTTTTGCGATTGGACAGAGAGTCATATCCGATCTGGGCAAAGTAGATCAGGCGCGCCCGAACCTCAGCTTCTTCTTGCACGAAACCAAACCGCTCAAACATGCTCGTGAGAGCGGAGAGGCGCGAGTTGTCGGACATATCGACGAACCGCAATATTGACTTGTCCTTGCGGGCCCATTCCCGGATGGCAAAGTCTAATTGGGGGTCAAAAAGTTTGGTGTTGGCCCAGCATTCAAAAACATCAATCACAGCATCATTAATGGTTTCCGCGTTTGTATTGGCGCGATTGACGATGGCGTTTGTGTTGCGTTCCAGCCAATGGTCCACAATCGCGTCCAGCAAGTCCTGCCGGTTTTCAAAGAACCAGTAAAAGCTGGACCTTGCGCAGTCCAAATGCTCGGACAGTGGCGCGATTTTCACCGCATCGATGCCGTCTTTCATCATCACTTCCACAGCGGCATCAATCCAATGGTTGCGGGTCATACGGTGGGGCCCGCGGACATTTTTCTTTCCCTCGTCACCGGGTGAGGTCGTCATCGCAGCTCCAGTTTGTCGTTGTGCAGATATGTACAATAATGTACCTAGACATGGTGTGGTTCACTTTATCTAACATGAAGGGCCGTCGATGACAAAGTCGTATTCGGGATTCCGGTTGCTCAAAGAGGGGATCGGCGGCAACAAGGGATGGGGTCAGGCTTGGCGCACTCCGGAGCCTGAAAAAATATATGATTTCATCATTGTAGGGGGCGGGGGGCACGGTCTGGCCACAGCTTATTACCTTGCGAAAAAGCACGGGCAGAAGAAGGTTGCCGTCATCGAAAGAGGGTGGCTTGGGGGCGGAAATACCGGCCGGAACACCACTGTCGTTCGGTCGAACTACTTCTATCCTGAAAGTGCAGCATTGTACGATATGTCGCTCAAGCTGTACGAGCAACTGTCCCGCGAGCTGAACTTCAACATCATGCTGTCCCAGCGCGGCATGGTTGTTCTGGCCCATTCCGATCCGGAAATGGAGCTGTCGGCGCGCATTGTGAATGCGATGCAGATCAACGGAACCGACGCCGAGCTGATCGATGCGGATCGCGTCAAGAAACTGGCGCCCATTCTGAACACGCGCCCGGACGCGCGCTTTCCGATCAAAGGTGGCGTGTATCAGGGGCGCGGCGGTACCGCCCGTCACGATGCGGTGGCCTGGGGTTATGCGCGTGCGGCGGATGCGTTGGGCGTGGACATCATCCAGAATTGCGAAGTCACCAATTTCCTGATTGAAGGCGGCGAATGCAAAGGCGTTGAAACCAGCAAGGGCACCATCCGGGCCAGCCGTGTTGGCGTTGCTGTGGCCGGGCATTCCACGGTTATGGGCGGGTATAAATTGCCGATCCAGACCTATACGCTTCAGGCCTTTGTCAGTGAGCCGATGAAGCCGGTCATGGACACGGTGGCGTTCTCGCCCTCCTACGGCACCTATTTCAGCCAGTCCGACAAGGGTGGGTTGGTCATTGGCGGCGGCTTGGATCGTATTCCGTCCTACGCGCAAAAGGGCAATATGCCTGCGCAAGAGGCCGTTCTGTCCGGTCTGATTGAAATGGCGCCGGCGCTGGCCAAGGTCAAATTGCTGCGCCATTGGGGTGGGGCGGTCGATGTGACCCCCGACAGTTCGCCGGTGATTGGGCCGGTGGACGTTCCAGGCATCTATATCAACTGCGGTTGGGGCACCGGTGGCTTCAAGGCCATTCCGGCGGGCGGCTATCTGTTGGCGCATCTTCTGGCGACAGGCAAGCACCACGAGGTCAGCGCGCCGTTTGACCCAAGCCGGTTCCGCAAGGGCCGACTGATCGACGAAGCCGCGGCTTCGGGCATCGCGCACTAGGAGGCAAGCCATGCAAAGATTTCCGTGCCCGTTTTGCGGGCTTCGCGACGAAACAGAGTTCTTCTATGCCGGGGACCTGGGCAAGGTTCGGCCCGATACGACGCAGCCCGTTTCCGATGAGGAATGGAGCGCCTACCTGAATGATTACGCCAACGTAAAGGGTAGGGCGAAAGAGGTTTGGGTGCATACCGCGTGTCAGGAATACCTCGCGCTGGAGCGAGACACCGTGACCATGGACGTGCTTTCCGTCACACAGTTCAGAAAAGGTGAGATATGAGCGGATATCGCATTGAGACCGCAGGTCGGGTCAACCGTGCGGCGCCCCTGACGTTCACCTTTGATGGGGTCGGATATAGCGGTTTTGAGGGCGATACACTGGTCTCTGCGCTGTTGGCCAACGGCGTCGACGTTCTGGGGCGCAGCTTCAAGTATCACCGCCCGCGGGGCGCCTGGGGCGCTTGGTTCGATGATCCAAATGCCGTGTTCAGCGTCCGTCTGAACGGTGTTGAAATGCCCAATATGATCGGCGCGACAACCCCATTGGAAGACGGCATGGAACTGCGCGCGGTCAACGCCTTTCCGACGGCCAAGAGCGACATCAAAGGGGCGCTGGACCTGTTCAACCGCTTCCTGGGCGCTGGTTTCTACTACAAGACCTTCATGTGGCCGGATTGGCATCTGTTCGAGCATCCGATCCGCAAGATGGCGGGCCTTGGCGCGCTGGACGGAAAGGTGATCGAAGATTTCGAAAGCGACCAGATCCACGACCGCTGCGATCTGCTGGTTGTTGGCGGGGGTGTTTCGGGCCTGACTGCGGCGCGCACAGCGGCTGAAGCTGGTCAGAATGTTGTTCTGGTGGATGACCACGCAGAGCTGGGCGGCACGGCCTTCCAGCGCCAGCTGATTGATGGTGTTGCGGCAGCTGACTGGGTTGGCCAGCAAGTCGCGGCGATCACCGCCGCCGGTGGCCGGATGATGGCCAATGCCACCGCGTTTGGGGTGTTTGACCACAAGCTGGTGGGCATTGTGCAGAACAAGGGCTTTGGTCGTGCGCCTGACCTGACCCGGATGCGGGCCAAGCGTATGGTGATCGCGTCCGGTGTGATCGACCGGCCGCTGACCTTTGGCAACAACGATCGCCCCGGCGTTATGTCGCTGAATGGTGCGGCAGAACTGGTGGCGCGTTACGGCGTGGTTGCGGGTAAAAAGATCGCGATCCTGTCCAGCCATTCCGAGGTTGACCATTATGCGTCCGTGCTGCGCGACGCAGGCGGCGACGTGGAGGTGATCGAGGCGCGCTCGACCAATATTCAGGCGCTTGGCAAAAAGCGCGTAAACGGCCTGAAGCTGGATGGCCGCCGCGTTGCCTGTGACACTATTCTGACCTCGGCCGGTCTGGCGCCGGTGCTGCATTTGTGGCGACATGCGGGGGGCAAACTTGATTGGAGCGAAACCGCCAATGCCTTCCTGCCCGCCGCTGGGCCGGATTGGATATCGGTTACGGGGTCGGCCAATGGTATCTTTGGCGTCGAGGCCAAGCTGGCCGATGTGCGCGCCGTTGTCTTGGGTTCGGACCGCCAGGCCCGCACCGCAAGCTACAAGGCCACCCCGGTCACGCCGGACCCCGACAGCAAGCTGCGCCAATGGGTTGATTTCCAACATGACGTCACCGTCAAGGACATCGCCCTGGCCAAGCGCGAAAACTATGTCTCGGTCGAGCACCTGAAACGGTACACGACCCTGGGCATGGCGAACGATCAGGGCAAAACCTCGAACGTGCCGGCGCTGTCGTTGATGGCAAAGCTTCAGAACAAGCCGGTGCCGGAAGTGGGGACAACAACCTTCCGTCCGCCTTTCGTGCCGGTGCCGCTGGAAATCTATCGTGGCGCCCATCGCCAACAGCAATTCCACCCGGTCAAACGCCTGTCGCTGGAGGCGCAGCACCGTGCCGCCGGGGCGGCCCTGGGTGAATATGGCGGTTGGCTGCGCCCGGCATGGTATGGCGACAAAGAAGCCGACACCGTGAAAGTGGAAGCAAAACGCGCCCGCGAAACGGCTGGGTTCTTTGACGCGTCGCCCCTGGGCAAGATCGAAGTCATGGGGCCGGATGCCGAGGCCTTTATGAACTTCATCTACTACAACAACATGGCGACGCTGAAACCGGGTTTTATCCGCTATGGGTTTGTGCTGACCGAGCGCGGCGCGGTGTTCGATGACGGGGTTGTCGCGCGGTTTGATCAGAACCGCTATGTGATTTCCTGTTCGTCCAGCCACGTCGAAGGCATGTCCGGGCTGCTGGAAGCCTGGCGGCAGGATGGCAATGATCCCGATCGCGTGTTTGTGCACGACACGACGCACCACTGGTCGACCGTCACGGTCACCGGGCCCAAGGCGCGCGATATTGTCGGCGCTGTGGTGTCGGGCATCGACCTGTCGGCCGAAGCCTTCCCGCATATGCAGTTCCGTCTGGGCCAGATGAACGGCATCGAGGTTCGGGTGGCCCGCGTCAGCTTTACCGGTGATCTGAGCTTTGAAATCTCGATCGAGACCGGCAAGGTCGCCGAATTGTGGCAGGCGGTGTCTGACGCGGCCAAAGCGCATGGGGCAGGGCCGATGGGCATGGAGGCCCTGGCGATCCTGCGGGCGGAAAAAGGTTATATCGTTGTCGGCAAAGACACGGATGGTGAAACCATGCCGCATGATCTTGGCTTTGGCGCGCCCCGGTTGAAGAAAAAAGCCGCCTTTGTCGGGGACCGCAGCCTGCACACCGAAAACGCCAATCGCGAGGATCGTAAGCTGTTGACCGGCCTTGCCGTTTCTGCGGGTGAAACGCCCTTGCCCGAAGGCGCCCACATTGTGAGCCGCCAGAATGGCAAGATGAAGTCACATGGCTTTGTCACCTCAAGCTATGACAGTCCGAACACGGGGGCGCCCATCGCCATGGCCTTGGTCGACGCCACTTTGGTCAAAGATGGCGCGAAGGTCGAGATTTTCCATCTGGGCGCCTCGCGTCATGCAACGATTGCAAGCCCTGTTTTCTATGATCAGCAAGGGGATCGCCTCAATGCGTAATGATGCTGCAAAGTGGACGCCGTTTGAAGGCGTTGAGCGCCCGGAGATCGAGGTCGAGGGCGTGCGAATGAGCGCAATCGCTGACGTGCCTCAGGTGCTGGTCAGCGGCTCTGTTGCAGACATGTCAGCCGCAGAGCAGTTTGAAGCTGCTGTTGGCTGGCCGGACATTGCCGAAGCGGGGTCTTATCGGCTGCGCGCCCGCCGTGACCGTGTCATGATCGTGAATGGTCCAGCCGTTGAAGACGGTTGGGACGAAGCAAGATCTCTGGCGGTCTCAAACGTCTCGGGGGCTTTTGCCATCATCGAGCTGACGGGCCCCAAGGCGCTGGACGTCCTGCGTCGAGGTACTGAACTGAGCTTGGAGGACGCATCGGGTTCCGTTGCGCGTTCCTTTCACGGATATCCGGCCTTTATCTATCGGTACCATGATGCCGAGACCTATCGGATCCATGTACGAACCCCCATGATGGAGGGGTTCTGGGGGTTGCTCAGCACCTTCTTGCAGCGGGTAAATGAATAAGCGCCTGGAGCTGTAGGGGCCTTTGACGGCGGCCGAAGAGACACATATTGCGTTCGTGGCCGTCGTCGGCGGCTCACGGATGAGTTTGGCCAGCCAGATTGCCGTGTTTGAGGTTCTGTAAATTCAGTCGGCTTCCGCCCGAAGATCACGAAACGCGTCTATGAACGCTGCGCAAACGCCTCCGCAAACTGATCACTGTTAGAATTGGCGGCCCGCTCTCTTTGGGCCGCCTTTTTGTTTGAAGGGAGGCGAATAGTGAGAGCTTTCGAAAAGTGGCCGTCCAACGCGCTGGACGTCATGGCTTTGGTCAGTTCGGCGCTCATTGCGGTACTTTTGCTGTACCTGGTAATCGCGCGATATTTCCTGGGCGGCGATACGCCCACAATATTCACCGATCCTACGTATTCCTCTGTGGATTCCGCAGCTTTCGATCGGTTTGGCCGCGATCTGCTGTTTTGGATATGGGCTTTGAGATATGTTGAGCGCGCTGCGTCGCGTCAGGGGGCAAGAATGTAAGGTGCGATTACAGTTGTAATCCTTGTTGGGGCGATGAATTCCGGGGGTCCGGTGGCATGGTCTTTTCTATGCGCCCTGATGTACCTCTATTGGGTTTTCGAGCCCAACCTGGCGACATTAATGTTGCAAGGGTATCGCTCGCTTGGTGGCGCGGTCCTGTTGGCGTTTGTGGCGCTTCCGGTCTTGTTGATCACCACGTATTGGCCTGCGCTGTCGCTGACGTTGCCCCGGTTGTTGGGTTATCTCTAAAGCGTGTTGGAAACAGTCAGGGCCGGGCCGGGGGGGCACCCTTGGCCCGGTTCTCTTTTGGGCCAGTGGCGCGCGTTGTTGACGTCTGCGCACACAAGGAAACTGCCATTCGGTGTGGCGGGTCACAGTCAATACTCCCAGCGGAAGCTTTGACAGGCCATGAGAGTGCATAAAAATACCGCCAGCATTCAGGACGCTGGCGGTTCTTGTGGCGAATGAGGTGTAGATCAGACGCGGTTGTGGCGGCCCGGTGCGGCTTTGCGCTGCAACTCCAGCATCTTCTGGCGGTTCTTCTCCGCCTCGCGGAAGACCTGCATGGCGCCGCTTTCATACTGCTTGGCCCAGGCCTTGCGGTTCACCGCGCCGTACCAGGCGGCCGCCTGATGGGTGAAGAAGGGGTTCCACATATGCGGACGCCCGATCGCCACCAGGTCCGCGCGGCGGGTGTGCAGGATGGTATTGACCTGCGCCGCCTCGGTGATCGCGCCAACCGCCATCGTCGCGATATGCGGCACATTGCGCACCGCCTCGGCCAGATGGGCCTGGAACATGCGGCCGTAAACCGGTTCCTGATCAGGGATGGTCTGTCCTGCCGACACGTCGATCAGATCGCACCCGGCGTCGCGGAACGCCTCGGCGATGGCGATCAGCTCGGCTTCGGTCAGGCCGCCCTCTTTCCAGTCGGTGCCGGACACGCGAACCGCCATCGGGCGCTCTGCGGGCCAGACCGCGCGCATCGCCGTGAACACGTCCAGCGGATAGCGCAGGCGGTTTTCCAGCGAACCGCCATAGTCATCGCTGCGCAGGTTGGTCAGCGGCGACAGGAACGAGGCCAGCAGATAGCCGTGCGCGCAGTGCAGTTCGATCATGTCGAAATTGGCGCGGGCGGCGCGTTCCGTGGCTTGTACGAAATCCGCCTTGATCCGGTCCATGCCAGCGCGATCCAGTTCCGCGGGCACCTGGCTGACGCCATCGAACCACGGGATCGGCGAGGCGGACACGATCGGCCAGTTGGCGTCCGGATCGGCCAGCGGATGATCCATCTTTTCCCAACCCAGCTGGGTCGAGCCTTTGCGCCCGGCATGGCCCAGCTGCAGCGTCACCTTGGCGGCTGAGGTGTCGTGGATCATGTCGACAATGCTTTTCCAAGCCGCTTCCTGTTCGTCATTCCACAGGCCGGGGCAGCCTTCGGTGATGCGCGCATCGGCCGAGGGGCAGGTCATCTCGGTATAGATCATGCCCGCGCCGCCGTGGGCGTGGCCGACATAATGCACCTTGTGCCAGTCGTTCGGGACGCCGTCCTTGTCACAGCTGTATTGCGCCATCGGCGACATCACCACGCGGTTCACCAGCTCCATTTCGCGCAGCTTGAAGCTCGAGAACATCGGAGTTGGGCGGCTTTCCGTCAGGTCTTCGCCGGTTTCGCGCAGGTGGCGGGCGTACCATTCATCATCGGCTTTGCGCACGAACTCCGGATCGCGCACGATCAGATTGTCATAGGTGATCGACTTGGCGCGGCACATCACAACCATGGCGAACTGATAGGGCTCCATGTCCCAGGACCGGTTCATGTGTTCGAACCACGCCAGCGACACATCCGCGTTGTGCTGGATGATCTGACAGGGGGTGCGGCGCGCGTCGTCATAGGCCTGGAACGCCTTTTGCACGTCGGTTTCGGCGTGCTCCAGCAGAGAATCCGCCAACGCAATGGCGCATTCCATCGCCAGTTTGGTGCCCGAGCCGATCGAGAAATGCGCGCTGGCCTTGGCGTCGCCCAGAATGACGATGTTGTCGGTGTACCAGTTTTCGCAGAACACACGCGGGAAGTTGCGCCAGTTCGACCGGTTCAGCAACAGAGGATGGCCCTGCAGTTCCTCGGCAAAGATCGCCTCCAGCTTTGCTTTGGATCCTTCCTCGTCGAACTCTTCAAAGCCGTGGCCCTGCCAGGTGGCCTCGTCCATTTCGAACACCCAGGTCGAGTGGTCCTTTTCGTATTGATAGCAATGCGCGACCATCTGCCCGTGTTCGGTTTCGCGGAAGAAATAGTTGAATTCGTCCATCGGGCGGGTGGAGCCCATCCAGCAGAAGCGGTTCGATTTCCAGGTGGTCGAGGGCTGGAACGCCTCTTTGTGGTGTTCGCGAATGGCCGAGTTGATCCCGTCACCGGCCACGATCACGTCAGAGTCGGCGAAACGGGTTTTCAGGTCGCCGGGCTGGATGTCGACGCCAAATTCCATTTTGACGCCCAGTTCGGCACAGCGCTCTTGCAGGATGGTCAGCAGCGTCTGACGCGAGGTGCCGCAGAACCCGTTGCCGGCGCAGCGCATTTCCTGACCTTTGAAGTGGACTGCGACATCGTCCCAATAGGCGAAATGGTCCTTGATGCGTTGGAATACGGGCACATCCCGGCTGAGGAATTCGTCCAGTGTTTCGTCGGAGAACACGACGCCAAAGCCAAAGGTGTCATCGGCCTGGTTGCGCTCGAAAACCTCAACCTCCCAATCGGGGCGGGCTTTCTTGGTCAGAAGCGCTGTGTAGAGACCGCCCGGGCCCCCGCCAATCACCGTGATCTTCATGCTGTGTCCTCCGGGGAATCTATTCAATATGTGTGCAATAGCACATAAATTGAAATGTTTTAAGTATGAAGTTATTGTTTGTTGAAATTTGACCGCAAGCTGGTGCAAAGGTGATACCGCCATGAAAATCCAAGATGTCGATCCGCCCGAATACGACCTGATGGTCCTCAATTCCCAGATCCGGAGCATGATGGATGCGGTTCTGCGGCCACATGGGCTGAAGCTTGTTGAATGGCGGTTGCTGCAGTGTTTGGCCGACGAAGGCGTTTGTTCGATTTGTGATCTGGCGCAGCTGGCCGTGGTCGAACGTACCAAAACCAGCCGACTTGTTGACAAGCTGATCCAGAGACAGCTCATCGCCAAAGAACAGCTGCCGGGGGACCGTAGGTATGCACATGTGCGGCTGTGCGAGGAAGGCCGGAAGGTGCTGGATGCCTGCTCTGACGATGTGGTGATTGCCCGCACCCGTCTGTTCGACGGGCTGGATCAGGAAGAGATTTCGAACCTGTTGGCGATCTTGCGGAAGATGCAGCAGAATTCCCGCGGACCCTTCCGCAAGGGACATCGGGCAACTACGGGAAGCCAGAAGCGGGCATAGGCGGCGACCCTTCGTCGTGAAGGCGCGCAAGCGGCACGCAGAGGCATCTGTCCAAGACTGACTGGACCAAAGCAATCGGGTCAGCGCCGCCCCTGAGGGGCAGCGAGAAGGTCGCCAATATGGCTGACTTGCGGTCCTTGCGGTTGGGGCAAGACCAGCCTCACTTCGAATAGATCAGCTGTGACCGCATGTCATAGAGGTCGTGGAAGAATTTAAGCTCCAACGCCTTTTTGAGGAAGGCAACGCCGCTTGATCCGCCGGTGCCCTTCTGCATACCGATTACACGTTCAACGGCTGTGGCATGGTCAAAGCGCCAGCGCTGGAACAGAGCTTCGACGTCCATCAGCTTTTCCGCCAGCGCGTAAAGATCCCAGTACTTGTCGATGTCCTGATAGACCTCGACCCAGATCTTCACGATGCGCGGATCGCCCGAGTAGGGCTCGGAAAAGTCGCGTTCAAGCAGTTCCTGGGGCACATCAAACCCCTGACGCGCCAGCATTTTGATCACCTCATCGTAAAGCGATGGTTTGACCAGCGCCGCATTCAGGGCCTCCATGACCTCGGGGTCATGCGCGTGCACCTTCATGGTCGAGGTGTCCTTGTTGCCCAGAATGAACTCGATCTGACGGTAGCCGTAGCTTTGGAAGCCTGACGAATTGCCCAGGGCATCGCGGAACGTTAGGTAATCCGCTGGCGTCATGGTCTGCAGCGTTTCCCAGGCCGCGATCAGCTGTCGCTGGATGGCCTTGATGCGGTCAATGTTCTTGAGCGCCGGACCAAATTCGTCTTTCTGCAGGAACCGGCGGACCTCGACCAATTGGTGATGCATCAGTTTCAGCCAAAGCTCGCTGACCTGGTGAATGATCAGAAACAGCATCTCGTCAGGCTCGGCTGGATCCTGGAATGTCTTCTGAATGTTCAGAAGCGTTTTGAGTTCCAGAAAATCGCCATAGCTGCTGCGATTTTCGGTGGCAAAGTCGGTGACAAGCGTGTCCTCGATCCCTCGCTTGAGCAGTTGCTCGCCCTTCTTGTTTTCTTCCATGTCTACTTTCCTGTGCTGGCGGGCAATTTTTGGCTGTCGAGAATGAGCTTCTGAAAGCTCAAATAGACCTCGGACGTCAGAAGCACGTGCTGGTTGAGAAGCTCATCCGCGCGCGCCAGATCGCGGGACAGCGCGGCATCCATGAGGACCGTGTGCGCCTTGAGGCCCATGACCTGCGCGAGCTTCGAGCGGATTGTCTCGGTCGCGCGCGAATGGGATTGCGCGATTTCTGCCATATCCAGCAGAACATTTCGGTGGCATCTTTGGTACTGGGCCGAAATGCCGTGCGCCAGGTGATTGAGCCAGGGCGACGTGCAGGCAGACACAAGCGCGTCGTGGAATGCGTCGTGACGCTGTTCCCAGGCGGTCATATATTGATCGTCTGCATCCTGGGTTGGCGGGTCCATTTTGCTCAGCTGGTAATGGGCCGCGACGATCGTGTTTTCCCAGTCTTCGCCACCGCATCTGATAGATTCACTTAGCATTTCGGATTCCAGCATTGACCGGGTCCGGCCCAGATCGGCGATCTCTTCCAGGGTGACGTCAGCGACGCGGAAACCCTGATTGAAAACGGAGACGACCAGCCGCTCGACCTGCAAGCGATTGAGCGCCTCACGCAGGGGCGTCAGGCCAAACCCGTATTCTGCTTTCAGCTCTGCCGAGCGCAGGCTTTGCCCCGCACGCAGCTTCCCGCGCAAGATCAAGTCGCGCAGCGTTGTGTAGATCTGCTCTGCCGAAGATTTTCTATTGTGCATGATTCTTGATCTCAGGGAAGATTTTATAAAATGATACGAAATTGGGAGAATTTTGCAAACGTTCAGAGTGCTAATCAAGCTCGCGGCGCGCGAGGGCACAAAGCCCTGCGAGAGGCCCCTTGCAGGGCTTGCTTCGGGCTTAAAATATTACGCCTTGAAAAATTCTGCGCGCTGTCTCTAGAATGAAAGGCATGGGCAAGGGCGCGTCAAAGTTGCAGGCTGACGGTTTCAGTGCAGTGCAGATTGCTGTCCGTGTGCCATGTATGTCTCACGGCGTTCAGACCGCTCTGCACGAGTGAGGCCATTCGGAGGAAAAGTTTGACCAACCCAAAGGCAATCCCATCACCTCAGGCCGACAACAAGGCCAAGCTGCGTTTGTGGTTGAAGCTGCTCAAGACCACCCGATCTGTAGAAGCCGAACTGCGCGAGAGACTGCGAAAAGAGTTTCAGACCACATTGCCGCGTTTCGATGTCATGGCAGCGCTCAGCCAACGGCCTGAAGGCCTGAAAATGAGTGAGATTTCAGATCTGCTCAAGGTCTCTAACGGGAATGTAACGGGGATTGTGGATCGTCTGGTCGACGACGGAATTGCCCTGCGTGAGCCGGTTCCGGGTGATCGCCGTGCCAACAAGGTGCGCCTGACCCCCAAAGGGCTCGATGAGTTCGACCGGCAGGCATCGGAACATGAAAAATGGGTCAATGCTCTGCTTGGGGAGCTGGATGCAACCGAAGCGACGAACATCACGGATAAGCTGGACCTGCTGATCAGGGACCGCGGGAAATAGCCGCCGCATCGGGCTGAGAAGCTCTATTCGTGGCGGTATCTTTTGGCCATGAAAGAAGCGGGCGACGCGGTGTTCATCGAAGTTGAACCGAATGGCTGTCACAGAACGTTGAAAACAGGGGCTGGGTGATCTGAACCCGGCCCCCGTCTTTTCAACCTTTTCCTCAGGCGATCAAACGCGTTCGAGCAGCAACGCCGTGCCCTGACCCACGCCCACGCACATCGTGCAAACGGCGTAGCGCCTGCCGCTGCGCTGCAGCTCATGCGCTGCGGCCAGGGTGATCCGCGCGCCGGTCATGCCCAGAGGGTGACCCATGGCAATTGCGCCGCCATTCGGGTTCACGCGCGGGTCATCATCGGCGATGCCCAGATCGCGCAAAGTGGCAAGTCCCTGGCTGGCAAAGGCTTCGTTCAGCTCGATCAGATCCAGATCGTCCGTGCTCAGCCCGGTGCGCTCCAGCAGTTTGCGCACCGCCGGCACCGGCCCGATACCCATGACGCGCGGTTCAACACCCGCTGACGCCATCGAGACGACGCGCGCCATCGGGGTCAGCCCGTGGTGTTTCACAGCACGTTCCGAGGCCAGCAACAGGGCGGCCGCCCCGTCATTCACGCCCGAGGCGTTGCCAGCAGTCACGGTTTTGTCCGGTCCGTTCACGCCTTTGAGGCCCGACAGCTTTGCGGCGGTCGTTCCGGGGCGGGGATGTTCGTCACGATCCACAACAACCGGATCGCCCTTGCGCTGCGGGATCGAGACCGGCACCAGCTGGCTGTTGAAACGCCCCTCGGCGTCGGCAGCGGCCCAACGCGCTTGCGAGCGTGCGGCGAAAGCGTCCTGGTCTGCGCGATTGACGTTCCAGTCCAGCGCCACGTTGTCCGCGGTCTCCGGCATCGAGTCGACGCCATAGTTCGACTGCATCTTCTTGTTGACGAAACGCCAGCCGATGGTGGTGTCATAGACGGCGTTTGCACGGGAAAACGCCGCGCCCGCCTTGGGCATGACAAAGGGCGCGCGGCTCATGCTTTCGACGCCGCCGGCGATGGTCAGGTCATAATCGCCCGCCTTGATCCCGCGTGCGGCAAAGCCTACGGCGTCCATGCCGCTGGCGCAAAGACGGTTGACGGTCACGCCGGGAACCGAGGTTGGCAAGCCGGCCAGAAGGGATGCCATGCGCGCGACGTTGCGGTTGTCTTCACCGGCCTGATTGGCGCAACCAAGGATCACCTCGTCAAGGGCGCCCCAATCCAGATCCGGATTGCGGTCCATCAGCGCCTTGATCGGCAAAGCGGCCAGATCGTCGGCGCGCACCTGTGCCAGCCCGCCGCCGTACCGGCCGATTGGCGTGCGGACGGCGTCACAAATGAATGCGTCCATCAGAAACCCTTTCCGATCAGCCTTGGGTCGGCGCGATATAGGCGGTCGCCTCAATCTCGAGCAGGGCTTCGTCTTCGACCAGATCCTTGATGATGATCATCGACATCGCCGGGAAATGCTTGCCCAATACGCGCTGATAGGCTTTGCCCACTTCGCGCTGTTTGGCGAGGTATTCGTCCTTGTCCTTCACGAACCAGGTCAGGCGACCGATGTCTTCGGCTTCGCCACCGGCGGTTTTCACGATCTCAAGGATATTGGCCAAAGCCTGTTCCATCTGCGGGATAAAGCCGCCTTGGGCAAAGACCTTGTCCTTGTCCCAGCCGATCTGGCCACCAACATGCAAGGTGCCGTCGGCCATCAGCATGCCGTTTGCGTAACCAAGGGCAGGGGCCCAACCTTCGGGGTGAATAGTCTTGGGCTTCATGTTGAGGCCTCCATGATCGTTGTGATTGTGTGGCGAACGTCATCCGGCCAGCGGTTTGGACGACCCGTAGAGCCGACGCAGACCAGGACCTGATCCGCTTCGAAGCAAAGCTGATCGCCTTTGAATGCTCTGGTGGTCAATGACAGGCTGGACCCGCCAAGCCGATTGAGCGTGATTTGCAATTTCAAGTGGTCCCCGTGAAAACATGGGGACACAAACCGCACCTTGAACTCGGCAGTCGGGGCGCCGTGCGTCGGGTGCATCTTGTCAAATGGCCAGCCAATGAGATCGCTGAACATAAATTCAACGGCGTCATTGATCATCTCGAAGAAGCGCGGGTAAAACACGATTCCGGCCGGATCGCAGTGCTTGAACAGCACCTTTTGTGGGAACTCGAAATGCATCTTACCGGGTAAACACCTTGAATGTCTGAATGGTGTGCGTGCGTTCGATGCCTTCGATACCAAGCAGATTATCGTTGATATATCTGCCGATATCTTCGCCGTCGGGCACGTTCAGTTTCAAAAAGAGATCGAACTCACCGCTGACCGAATAGAGTTCGGCGTGGATCTCTTGCAGCCGGATGGCGTCTGCCACCTGGTATGTTGTCCCAGGCCGGCACCGAATTTGCACAAACAGAACCTTCATGGCCTTCTCCAGTTAGGTGACGCGTGATTTCGTCTGGTACTTGGGATCGCGCCAAAGTTCGTTTGTGATTACGTCCTCCAGGATTTTCGCCGCTTCGACGACGTCGGCCTGGTCGATATAGAGCGGGGTAAAGCCGAACCGCATGATGTTGGGCGCACGGAAATCACCGATGACGCCCCGGTCGATCAGAGCCTGCATCGCGGCATAGCCGTGTTCAAACCCGAACGAGATCTGGCTGCCGCGCTGTGCGCCATCGCGCGGCGAGGCAAGCGTCAGCTGCGGGCAGCGGGCCTCGACTTCGGCGATGAACGTGTCACACAGGGCGATCGACGCGGCACGCAATTCTTGCATGTCCACGCCGTCCCAGGCGTTCAGCGCCTGATCCAGAACGGCCAGCTGCAAGATCGGCGGGGTGCCCACGCGCAGGCGTTCGGTGGACATGGCGGGGCGATATTTCAGGTCCATCTCAAAGGGCGCTTCATGCCCCATCCATCCGGCCAGCGCGGGTTCGACCGTTTCCACAAGGTCGGGACGCGCATAGATGAACGCCGGGGAACCGGGGCCGCCGTTGAGGTACTTGTAGGTACAGCCCACTGCAAACTCGGCGTTCGAGGCGGTCATGTCCACCGGCACAGCGCCTGCGCTGTGGGCCAGATCCCAGATCATCACCGCGCCAACCGAATGTGCCTTTTCGGTGATTGCCTGCATGTCGTGGGTGCGGCCCGTGCGATAATCGACCTGCGTCAGCATGACGACCGCCACCTCTTTGGTGATGGCGTCGGCCACGTCTTCGGGCGCGGGCGCGCGCAGTTCATAGTCCTTGTCGATGGTGCTGATCAGCCCCTGCGCCATGTAAAGGTCGGTGGGGAAGTTGCCATTATCCGACAGGATGACCTTGCGGTCCGGGCGCATTTTCAGTGCTGCCGCCAGGGCCTGATAGACCTTGATCGACAGGGTGTCGCCGGTGGCAACCGATCCTGCGGGCGCGCCAATCAGCTGGCCGATGCGGTCGCCAACACGCGAGGGCAGGGAAATCCAGTCGGCGGTGTTCCAAGCCCGGATCAGTTCCTGGCCCCATTCGTTGGAGATCACCTGCACGGCACGCTCCGCCGCGCCTTTGGGCAAGACGCCAAGCGAATTGCCATCCAGATAGATCACGCCTTTGGGGAGGTCGAAGAGTTCCTTGCGAGGAAGTGTCATAGTTCCCCTCTCAGGTGCCAAAGCTCGGGGAAAAGCTCGACGTCGAGCATTTTGCGCAGATAGGTGACGCCGGCCGTTCCGCCCGTGCCGCGTTTAAAGCCGATGACGCGTTCCACCGTGGTGACATGGTTGAAACGCCAGCGGCGGAAATAGTCCTCAAGGTCGACCAGCTTTTCGGCCAGTTCATAGAGGGACCAATGGGTGTCGATGTCGTCATAGACAATCTTCCAGCGGGCCTGAACTTCGGGCACCGACGCATGCGGGCTGTCCAACTGCGGGGCAGGAACATTGTCTTCGTGCCCGTCGATCGAGCGGAACAGGAAGCGGATGACCTCATCGTAGAAGCTTGGACGGGCAAGCTCTTCCCTGAGCATGTCGTGAACCTTTTCAACATGCGCATGTGGCTTCAGCATGTTGGGATTCCGGTTGCCCAGGACGTATTCGATCATGCGATATTGGTAGGACTGAAAGCCCGATGACGGCCCCAGATTATCGCGGAACGTGGTGTAATCCGCAGGGGTCATGGTCCGCAGAACGTCCCACTGATTGTTCAGCTGTTCAAAGATCCGGCTGACGCGTGCCAGCATCTTGAACATGGTGGGCAGGTTGTTGGTCTTCAGCGCCTCGCGCGCCGCGCCAAGTTCATGCAGGATCAGGTTCATCCACAGCTCAGAGGTCTGGTGCTGGATGATGAACAGAAGCTCATCATGGGCGTTGCTTTGCGGAAACTGGGCCGACAGGACCGATTGCAGATGCAGATAGTCCCCATAGGACATCGCGTCCTTGAAATCCATCTTTGCGCCGCCGGTGCCTGGATCATAAGCTTGGCCACTCATGCCTGGTTTTCCTTCAATTTGAACCTTTGGATCTTGCCGCTTTCGGTCTTTGGCAGGGCTTTGGTAAAGACGACCGAACGGGGATATTTGAACGGCGCAATCGTTGCCTTGACGTGATCCTGAAGCCGTTTGACCAGCGCGTCCGATGGCACCTCTCCCGCGCCCAGCACAACATGCGCCTGCACGATCGAGCCGCGTTCTTCATCCGGCGCCCCGATCACCGCGCATTCCGCGACCGCTTCATGAGACAGCAGGGCGGCTTCGACTTCGGGGCCGGCGATATTGTAGCCCGAAGAAAGGATGACGTCGTCATTGCGCGCGGCAAAGTGGAAATAGCCGTCCGCGTCCTGGACAAAGGCATCGCCGGAAATGTTCCAGCCGTCCTGAACGTATTCGCCCTGACGTTCGCCGAACATATAGCGACACCCGGTCGGCCCGCGCATTGCCAGGCGACCGATTTCACCACGCGGCAGTTCGGCGCCGTCTTTTCCGATCACTTTCGCCTCATATCCGGCCACCGGCTTGCCGGTGCAGGCGGGGCGGTGATCTTCGAAGCGGTTGGTGATGAAGATATGCAGCATTTCCGTCGCGCCGATGCCGTCCAGCATCGGTTTTCCGGTCTTCTGTTGCCACTCATCATAAACCGGTCCCGGCAGGGTTTCCCCCGCCGAGACCGCGGCGCGAAGGGAGGAGAGGTCCGCGCCTTCGTCCATCGCCCGCAACATCGCGCGATATGCGGTCGGCGCAGTGAAGCAAACGGAGGCCTTATAGGTCTCGATGATCTCGATCATCTGCGGCGGTGCCGCGTTTTCCAGCAGTGTCGCGGTTGCGCCAAAGCGCAGCGGGAAAATCGCCAGCCCGCCCAGGCCAAAGGTGAAGGCCAGCGGCGGGGAGCCGACAAATACGTCTTCGGGCTGTACGTTCAACACTTCTTTGGCATAGCCGTCCGCGATGATCAGCAGGTCGCGGTGGAAATGCATGGTCGCCTTGGGGTTGCCGGTGGATCCGCTGGTAAAACCGATCAGCGCCACATCGTCCTGCGCGGTCTGAACCGTGTCGAACTGTACGGATTTGTTCAGAGCAAGCCGGTCAAGTTCGGCGTCGTGATTGGCGGTGCCGTCAAAGCCCACCACCGTTTTCAACGTGTCGCCGCCCTTGGCGCAGGCGATCATTTCATCCATCAGCCGCGTGTCGCAGAGCGCGTGGGTGATCTGGGCCTTTTCAACGTATTTCTTCAGCTCTCCTGCCCGCAGCATGGGCATGGTGTTGACCACAACCGCGCCCGCTTTGGTTGCCGCCAGCCAACAGGCGACCATGGCAGGGTTGTTCGCTGACCGGATCAGAACACGGTTGCCCGGTTTCACGCCCAGATCTTCGACCAAGGCATTGGCCAGCCTGTTGGTCCAGTCGGCAAGTTCCTTGTAGGTGCGCCGACGTCCGTTGCCGATCAGCGCGGTGTGATCGCCGAACCCCTTGGCGACCATCGCATCGGTCAGTTCGTAGGCTGCGTTCAGCTGTTGCGGATAGTCAAACCCGTCCAGCAAAAGGTCGGGCCAGTCCGAAACAGGCGGCAGATTGTCTTTTGCAAAAGTATCTACATGAGCTGAAACGTTCATATTTACCTCCCTTGATGGGCGCCAAGCGTCTGGCGCGCGATCACAACGCGCTGCACGTCGGATGCCCCCTCGTAGATCCGCAAGGCACGGATCTCGCGGTACAGGCTCTCGACTGTTTCACCGCATTTCACCCCATCTCCTCCATGAAGCTGTACGGCCTTGTCGATGACCTGCTGTGCCTGATCCGTGGCGAACAGTTTGGCCATCGCCGCTTCGCGGGTGACGCGCGGGGCGCCGGAATCCTTGGTCCAGGCGGCGCGGTAGACCAGCAAAGCGGCTGCATCCACATCCAGCGCCATATCGGCGATATGACCCTGCACCATCTGCAAATCGGCCAATGGGGCGCCCTGGATCTTGCGGGTGGTGACCCGATCCAATGCCTCGTCCAGCGCGCGGCGGGCAAAGCCCAGAGCCGCCGCGGCAACGGTCGAGCGGAACACGTCCAGCACCGACATGGCGATCTTGAAGCCTTGGCCCGGTGCGCCGATCATCGCGCTGGCGGGCAGGCGCACGTCGTTGAAAGTCAGGGTCGCCAAAGGGTGTGGCGCGATTGTATCCAGCCGCTCGGTGATCTCAAAACCGGGGGTGTCGGCGGGTAGGATAAAGGCCGACATGCCCTTGGCGCCGGGCGCTTCTCCGGTGCGGGCGAAGACGGTATAGACATCCGCGATGCCGCCGTTTGAAATCCAGGTTTTCTGGCCGTTCAGCACATAGTGGTTGCCGTCCAGAGTCGCGGTCATCGTATTGTTGGCCACGTCAGAGCCGGAACCCGGCTCGGTCAGCGCAAAGGCCGAAATCGCTTTGCCCGCTCGCGTCAGCGGCAGCCATTCCGCGCGCTGTTCAGCCGATCCGAACAGCGAAATCGCGCCCGTGCCCAGCCCCTGCATGGCAAAGGCAAAATCGGCCAAACCGTCATGACGGGCCAAGGTTTCGCGGATCAGGCACAGGGTGCGCACGTCCAGCTGCCCGTCTTCGGCACCGGAATGCGCCGCAAACCCGGCATCCCCCAGCATCGACACCACCTGGCGACAGGCCGCATCCGTATCGCTGTGATCCACAGCGCCCAGATGAGCGGTGGCCCAGGCGTCCAGCTCGGCGGCCAGGCTGCGGTGGTGGTCTTCGAAAAAGGGCCAGTTCAGGAAGCTTGTATCTGACATCAGTCGCCCTCGAACACTGGTTTTTCTTTGGCCACAAAGGCGTGGTAGGCGCGGTGGAAATCCTGACCCTGCATACAGATCGCCTGCGCCTGCGCCTCGGCCTCGATGGCCTGTTCAATCGACATGCACCATTCCTGCGCCAGCATGGTCTTGGTCATCATGTTGGAAAAGTTGGGGCCATCGGCGATACGCCGGGCCAGCTTCTGCGCCTCGTCCATCAGGCCATCGGCCGGAACAACCTTGTTGAAGTAGCCCCAGGCCTGGCCTTCTTCGGCGCTCATCGCGCGGCCCAGATAGAGCAGCTCGGCCGCGCGGCCCTGCCCGATGATCCGGGGCAGGATGGCGCAGGCGCCCATGTCACAGCCCGCAAGGCCCACGCGGTTGAACAGGAACGCGGTCTTGGCCTCGGGCGTGGCGATCCGCAGGTCCGACGCCATCGAGATGATCGCCCCCGCCCCGGCACAGACCCCATCCACCGCCGCAATGATCGGCTTGCCGCAATTGACCATCGCCTTGACCAGATCGCCGGTCATGCGGGTAAAGGCCAACAGCTCTTTCATATTCATCTTGGTCAGCGGGCCGATGATGTCATGCACATCCCCGCCTGAGCTGAAATTGCCGCCATTTGGGGCAAAAATCACCACGTCGACGTCGTCGCGATAGGGCAGGGCCCGAAACCAGTCGCGCAGCTCGGCGTAGCTGTCGAAGGTCAGCGGGTTCTTGCGCTCGGGCCGGTCCAGCGAAACGGTTGCGACCGCATCGGCCACGGTGCAAATGAAATGCTTTGCTTCAGACATTGTCTTTCCTCTCCAATACCTCGGTCAGGCGATCGAGGCGTATGTTCAGTTCATCCAGGTCCAAGGCGTCGAGCCCTGACAACATATCGTCCACCCAAGATTCATGCGCCTTGGCGTGGGTTTCAAAAACCTCGAGTCCGCGTTGCGTCAGCCGCACCAATTGCGCGCGGCGATCACCGGGGACGGGGACGCGAACCACAAGGCCGTCCTCACCAAGCTTGTCCACAATGCCGGTAATATTGCCGTTGGACACATGCAGCAGTTTTGAGATCTCGCTCATCTTCAGGCCCTGGGGCGCGCGGTGCAGCGCGCTCATCACGTCGAAACGGGGCAGGGTGGAACCGCATTCATTGCGCAGGTGGCGGCGCAGTTCGTCCTCGATTGTTCGGCTGGCTTTCAGCAGCTTCAGCCACAGCCGAAGCCGGTTTTTGGAAATCGGATCCGGTTCTATATGCCCCTGGGGTGTCAAATCTCACCTCCTGACAGGCTGAGAGCATGCCCGTTGACCGATCTGGCCGCGTCAGAACACAACCAAACCGCGGTTCCGGCGACCTCGTCCGTCTGAATGAAGCGCTTTTGGGGGTTGTGTGTGTAGAGCGACGCGCGGGCCTTGTCTTCGCTCATCCCGGTCTTTTCCATGATGTTGGAAATGGATCGCTCCAGCATGGGGGTTTCAATGAACCCCGGACAGATGGCGTTGACGGTGATTCCGGTTTTCGCCAGCTCCAGCGACAGCGCGCGGGTCAGGCCAACAACGCCGTGCTTTGCGGCGCAATAGGGTGATACATAGGGGTACCCTTTCAGCCCGGCGGTAGAGGCGATGGCGATCATCCTGCCCCAACCTTCGGCCTTCATATCGGGCAGAGCCGCCTGCCAGACATGGGCGACGCCAATCAGGTTGACTGCAAGCATCGCCTGCAATTGTTCGGTGGTCACCTTGGCAAAGGGCGCGCTTTCGGCCGCGCCCGCATTTGCCACGACACCGTGGATCGGGCCGTGGTCGGCCCGTGCGGCGTCAAAAGCGCGGGCCACGGCCTCTGCATCGGTCACATCGCACAGCTGATAAGACAGGCCCTGTGCCTGCAAAGGCGCCTCGCTTCGACCCATAATCGTTACGGTCGCTCCCGCCTTGGAAAGCGCATGCGCGGTCTCTGCGCCCACCCCGGTTCCGCCACCGGTAACGACAAAATGCTTGCCAGAAAGGTTCATTCTCTAATCATCTCCGCTTTTGATCGGTCAGACGTCAGACCTTGCCGCATCACGCAGGTGGGGCTGTGCATCATGCATCTTGCCCTGTGGGATAGCCGTACCACGGCCGGCTCAAAACTTCAATCTTGAAATATCTAAGCTAGAAAAATACAAGCTTAAACGGAGTTTCAGATAAGGGAGACACTGCGAATGCAGCAGAACCATAGCCCCGAAGTTCAGCCAGCGACCCCTGAATCAGCACGCGCGACGCCCGCGCAACTGACTTGGGATGACCCTTTTCTGATTGACGTCTTGCTTACGGACGAAGAGCGCATTGTACGAGACAGAGCGCACGCCTTTTGCAAGGCGCAGCTCATGCCCCCGGAGGCCGTCAATACCTATGAAGGCCCCCATGACCTTCACGCCCTGATCCTGGGTCGTGGCATCACCGGCATGCAGGTGTTCCAATGAGCGCGGTGTCTGGAATCGATTGGGAAGACGCCTTTGCCAACGGTAGCTACATCGAAGGCGCTGACGACTTTCCGGGGCTGTGGACCGAGCGGGCGGAGTCCTTTCGCCGCGCGCATCCGGGCGCGATTGATCTGCCTTATGGTGATGCGCCGCGCGAACGGTTTGACCTGTTCAAACCTGAAGGCGCGCCAAAGGGTCTCTTTGTCTTTGTGCATGGCGGGTACTGGCAGGCGTTTGACAAGACAAGCTGGTCGCACCTGGCCGCCGGGCCTTTGTTGCATGGCTGGGCGGTGGCGATCCCAAGCTATACGCTTGCGCCCGAGGTCGGATTGCCGGACATCACCGCGCAGATCGGTCGCGCGGTAAGCGCCGCTGCCGAACTGGTCGAGGGCCCGATCCGCCTGAGCGGGCATTCCGCCGGCGGTCATCTGGTGTCGCGCATGGCCTGCCAGAACGGCCCGCTTGCGCCCGAGATCGCGGACCGCCTTGAACGGGTCATTTCGATCAGCGGCCTGCATGACCTGCGTCCGTTGATGCTGCACTCGATGAACGAAAAACTTGGGCTGACGCCCGAGACCGCCCTGACAGAAAGCGCCGCGTTGAACGATCCCCTTCCGGGGGTCAAAGTCACCTCTTGGGTGGGCGCGCTGGAACGTCCCGAATTCCTGCGCCAATCCGCGCTATTGGCCGAAAACTGGGGCCGGGCGGGGCTTGAGACGGCTTTGGTTGCTGACCCCGGCAAACACCACTTCAACGTCATCGACGGCATTGGCGACCCTGAACATCCGCTGTGCCATGAAATCGCCGGAGCCTGATATGGTTGTAAGTCTCTCCACTCAAAACGGCGTCGCGATTGTCACGATCGACAATCCGCCGGTCAACGCCGCCATTCATGGCACGGCCTTGGGCGGCGGGCTTGAAACTGCCATGGCCTGCCATCAGCGGATCGCGGCGCCGACGGCAAAACTGGGCTTGCCCGAGGTCAATCTGGGCCTGATCCCCGGCGCGGGCGGCACCGTGCGTCTGCCCCGTCTGGTTCCGGCCGAGACCGCGTTGAACATGGTCGCGACTGGCAAACCCATTGGCGCGGCAGCCGCGCTGCGCGACGGGCTGATTGACGCCATCGCTGACGGGGATCTGGTGCAGGACGCCATTGATCTGGCCGAAAAATCCACGGCGCCAACCCCGACGACCCAATAGCCGCGCGGACCCACCGGACCGACCAGCGGGTTGCCATCGGGGGCAAAGGTAAAGGCGCCGTTCACCCATTTGCGGATGCCAACGTTTTCAAGCTCTGGATAGCGCGAGAAACCGATCGCCAGCATCTTCGTTGATGCGGTCGATGTCTTCGGGGATCAGCTCGATCCCGTAATCCCAGGGCGCGCCGTCCATGTTCCAATGTTTCGGGTTGCGTTCGTGCACCCCAAGGAGCAGCCCGTCCCGCTCTTGCCGCGCATTGGTAAACCCAACGACGCCCCCTCCGATGACGATTGCGCGATAAGAAGACTTCATGTCGACCTGTCCTGACTCCAAATAGGTTGGACGGAACATAGTTAGATCTGGACAGTTGTGTCCATAATAATGTACAGATATGTACTTGTGGGGTGGTGCCCGGGATGCGAGATTTTGCCTCCTATTCCTACTGAAAATTGGGGACCTTGCCGCTGACACCTGTTGTAAGCTTAGTCGACGTGCACGGAAGAATTGTGGCCCGTTGACGCGCTCGGCAGGCGTTCCGGTGCTCAGGCAGGTCCCACCACAATTCCTGATCCAGGTCGACGCGCGGTTTGATTCCGATGTCCCGCCGAAACCCTTCATCCTCGCGGCCAAGGTCGAGATCTTTGTGCGAAATCACTTCGGCGTCACGACGCGCTGTCACCCAGGTGTCCCGTGTCGTGTCAGGATGTTCTACGCATTCCAAGGTCCCGGTGGGCGGCGTGTGTCAGCAGGGCGCTCAGGCCGGCAGTTTTGCCTCGCCCCGTAACAGGACCCGAGTCAACACAAATGCCAGCGTTCCACAGATCAGGATTGCAACCAGCATGGGCAGCAATGCGCTGCTCAGGAAGGGACTGGCCAGAGCGATTACGATACCTGCTGTCAGGAACCGGATGACCCCACCCAGCGATGAGGCAAAGCCGGCGATCTCACCATGATGCTCCAATGACATGACCACGGTTGAGGGGACGACCAGCCCCAGGCTGCTGAAGCCGATGAACAGGATGAAAACGGTCAGATACAGGGACGCAAGTTCCAGATAAGCCAGCACCACCAGTGCAATCAATGAGACCATGAACACCGACAGGGCGATGTTGATCATGCGGACCATACCCAGTTTGACGCCAACCTTTGCGACCATAAGAAAGGTGATGAAGAAACCGAAACCGTTGATTGCAAAAGCAATCGCGAATTGCACCTCTGACAGTTCAAAGGTCGAGCTGTACACAAAGGCGCCGCCTGCAACAAAGACAAACAGGCTGGCCCAATATCAGACCTCTGACGCGATCGACTGAGGGCAGAGTGACATTCCTGAATTGCTCCTGGGTGACATTGTGGCTTTGCAGCTGCACGATCAAAGGCCCGGTAATCAACATTATGTTAAAAGGACGTGCGCCAGGCGTGTCTCAGCCCCCGGTCATGGGTGGGAAGAAGGCGACCTCGCGCGCATCTGCAAGGGCGGCGCCGAAGTCGGAGAGGTCCTGATCAAGCGCGACCCGCAGGGCGGAGAGATCGGCAAAGGCCGCGGCATAGCGTGGTTCGCGGGTGCGAAGCTCGGCCACCAGCTCTGCGACGGTTCGGGCGGTGCTTTCGACGGTTTCGCAGGGTTCGCCGATGCGTTCGCGAACCCAGGCGAAATAGACGACGTTGTATGTGGCCATGTTCAGCCTCCGGTATGGTTCATGCTGCGGGAAACGGCGCCGGCCACGCCCTGTGCGCCATAGGCAAAATCGTGACCTGCGGGCTTGCAGGACAGCGCTTCGTGGATCGCCTGCTGGATCCGGGGTGCGCCGGGGGCCTTGCGCAGCGCGGGCCGCAGGTCACGGGACCCTTCGCGGCCCAGACAGGTAAAGAGTTCCCCCCGGCAATTGACGCGGACGCGGTTGCATCCGGCGCAGAAGGTCCGGCTCATCGGGGTGATGAAACCGATCCGCTGTTCGGTGCCGCGCACGTCGCAGTACCGGGCCGGGCCGCCGGTGTTGAAGTCGGTGTCCACCAGTGTCAGTCGCCGTTCCAGCAGGGTGCGGACCTCCTGGAGGGGCCAGTATTGCCCCAGCCGGTCATCGGCGGCGACCTCGCCCATCGGCATCACCTCGATAAAGGAGACGTCACAGCCGCGCTGCAGGGCCCAATCCACCAGATCGGGGAGTTCGGTCTCATTGAACCCGCGCAGGGCCATAGTGTTGATCTTGACCCGAAGCCCCGCGGCGCGGGCGGTTTCGATGCCGTTCAACACCTGCTCCAACCGCCCGATGCGGGTGATTTGGGTGAATTTGGCCGGGTCGATCGTGTCCAGCGAGACATTGACCCGCCGCACGCCATTGTCGGCCAGAAAGGCGGCGTGGCGGGCCAGCTGGGTGCCGTTGGTGGTCAGGGTGAGCTCCCGCAGCCTGCCCCTGGCGACCTGCTGTCCCAGCTGTTCGATCAGCGCGGTGATCCCGTGGCGAACCAGCGGTTCACCGCCGGTCAGGCGGACCTTCTGCACGCCAAGATCGATGAAGGCGCTGGTCAGGTTGACCAGTTCTTCGATGGTCAACAGCTCGCGCCGGGGCAGGAACGTCATCCGCTCGGCCATGCAATAGGTGCAACGCAGGTCACAACGGTCCGTCACCGACAGGCGCAGGTAATCGACCTTGCGCCCGAACCGGTCGATCAGGCCGGCCGCGGGGTGCGCCTGTGAACTGGCGCGTGAGCGGTCATCAAAAGGCATGGCGGGCTCCGTGTGTGGGTGCGGGGCTAGGGCGGTCGGTGCCGTCAAAGGGGTGCCAGCGCAGCGCGTCGCCCGGTTGCACCTGTGCGGTTCGGGGCGGCACAAGCGCCAGCCCGTCGGCCTGGGCCAGCGGAAAGAGCGTGGCCGAGACGCCTGCGCCAAGGCGGTTCAGGATCGGCTGCCCGTCGGGGGCGGTGCCGGTGATCCGGACCGGAAAGACCTCGGCCCGGCCGGGTTTGCGGGTCCAGTCGAACCCGGCGTGCGCCGGGGCGTCGGCAAAGGCGGGGACGGGGCGGCCGCCAAGCCGGGCGATCTGTGGCAGGGCAAAGAGATGAAAGCCCACCAGTGCGGCAAAGGGATTGCCGGGCAAGCCGGTCAGCGCGGTCTGCCCCAGCGTGCCGAGCAGCACGGGCTTGCCGGGTTTCACCGCCACTTTCCACCCTTTGACCGTGCCTCCGGCGGCCCTGAGGGCGGCCTGCACATGGTCCCTGCCCCCCATGGAAACCGCGCCGGAGGTCAGGATCAGGTCATAGTGGTCCCGCAGTTCCCGCAGGGCGGCGGTGGTGGTGGCCAGATCATCGGGCAGAATGCCCAGATCGGTGACGATTGCTCCGGCCGCAGAGGCCAGCGCCAGCAACATCGGCCGGTTGGCATCGGGAATCCGGCCCGCGCGCTGCGGGGCGGTGCCCCCGTCATACAGCTCATCTCCGGTGGAAAAGACCGCCACGCGCGGGCGCGGGGTGACGGGGACATGGGTGATCCCATTGGCGGCCAGCAGCCCGATATGGCGGGGGGCGATCCGTGTGCCGGGGGTCAGAAGCGGCTGGCCCGCGTCCTGGTCGCTGCCCTGCCGGCGGATGTTCTGGCCGGGGGTGGGCCGGGCCATGATGCGGACCCGGTCGCCGTGATCGGTGCATTGTTCCACCATGACAACGGCATCGGCCCCGCGCGGCAGGGGCGCCCCGGTGTAGATGCGCATCGCCTGACCGGGCGGCAGCGTGCCGGGTTCGGTCCCGGCGGCGACGGTGCCGGCGACGGGCAGGTCCTGCTGGTCGTGCAGATCGCAACAGCGCAGGGCAAAGCCGTCCATGGCGGAATTGTCGAAGAAGGGCATGGCGTGCGGCGCGGTGACGGCCTGTGCCGCGTGGCGTCCCAGCGCATCGGCCAGCAAAACGGGCTGCGGCGCGCACAGGGGGCTGATCTGGTCCAGGCTCAGCTCAACCGCCTGGGCAATGGACAGCAGGGGAGCGCGGGCAACGGCATCGCACCCGCAAGAGGGCTGGATCTGGGCTTCGGGCATGGTGGGGCTCCCCGCAGGTCTGTCCCGCCGGTGCGGCAGGACGGGATCACGGGGCGGTCGGTGGCGACCGCCCCGCGCTTGGATGGGTTATTGTGCGTCGGACGCGTTCTTCATCAGGTAGTCCATGACCAGCGCGCGTTCGCCGTCATCCAGCCCGGCCCGTTCGAACATGGAGGGCACGATGCCTTTCCATTGCTGCTGCGTGTAGTGGGTCACTTCGCGCGGCGCGTGGCAGACGGTGCAGCGTTCGAAGAACACCTTTTCACCCGGGGTCATATCCGCCATCAGCGCGGCGGTCAGATCCCCCAGACGATCCAGTCCCAGAACATCATCGTCGATGGCGGCGACCTCCATGTCCTCGATGATCGCGGGCTTCTCGTACGCCATGTTCGGACCTTCGGGGTCTTCGCATTTGCGCATTTCGATCAGCACCGTGTTGGCCGAGGTCGCCTCGGACAGGCCCGAGGCACGCTGGGTCGAGGTGATGAAGTTCACCAGGCCCGAGTTGCAGCGTCCCTTGCTGTCCAGCGATGGCCAGCAGCCTTCGTAGATCGACACCACGCCGGGCATGATGTCATCGGAGACAACGGCCCCGGCGATCACCGTGCCGCGGTCGTTGAAGAGCTCGACCAGATCGCCATCCGCGATGCCACGGGCGGCGGCGTCTTCGGCGTTGATGCGGACCGGTTCGCGGCCCTGCACCTTGTAGATGCCGCGCAGGGTTTCGGACTGGTCCATCTGGCTGTGCAGGCGGAACCAGGGGTGCGGCGACACCACATGCAGCTGGCCTTCTTTGGCGACGCCAAGATATTCGTGCTTCTCCAGCCACATCGGCATGCCGGGGCAGTCTTCGATTTCCATCTTGGCGATGGTGTCGCAGAACATCTCGATCTTGCCCGAAGAGGTGTGCAGCGGGCTGCCTTCGGGATCGCGGATAAAGGCGTTGTGACGGACCCAGCCGCGCGCCTCTTGCGGCACCGGCATCCGGGCATAGCCCTTTTCCCAGAACTCCTCGAACGGCAGGTCCTTGGCCGCGCCCGAGGCCTCATAGGCCAGCTTGATGTGATACATCTTGTCTTCGCTGTCGGTGAACTGCGCCCACAGACCCAGCTTGTCGGCCAGACCTTCGAAGATCTCATAGTCCGGCAGGCTGTCGCCGATTGGCTCGATCACCTTCTTCATCGCGTAGACCCGGTCGTTGGAATAGGTCCCACCCGAGGTGATGTCATCCTGTTCCAGCGTCGAGGCGGCGGGCATCACGATATCGGCCCAGCGGGTTGCGGCGGTCCACCAGACGTCGACGCTGATCACGGTTTCCACCTTGTTCAGGGCGCGGATCAACCGGTTGGTGTCCTGCTGGTGCGACATGAAGTTGTTGCCCGCGTTGAAGATCACCTTGATGTCCGGATAGACGTTGGTCTGCCCGTTGTAGAAAAACTCCATGCCGGGGTTTTCCAGCGCTTCGGTGATGCGCGAGGCGGGCACGATCTTCTTGACGAAGTTGCGGCCCTGGCTCATGCCGACGGGCGTTGCGTTGCCCCCCTGCGGCATGCCGCCGTTGCCATAATGCCAGGAGAAGCCGACCCCCTGACCCGGCTGGCCGATCTTGCCCAGAAGCGCAGCGAAGTTGACGATCGACCAATAGGCCATTTCCCCGTGCTGGGCCCGCTGGATCGCCCAGGAGGCACCGATATTGGTTTTCTTGGCGGCGATCAGCTCGGCCAGATCGCGGATGTCCTGTGCGTTGATCCCGGTGATCGCGGCCGCCCAGTCCGGCGTTTTCGGGGTGCCGTCGGTGTCGCCTTTGACATAGGCAATCCATTTGTCTGCGCCGACGGTGTATGCGTCCATATAGGCGCGGTCTTCCAGACCCTTGTCCAGAACGTGATAGGCCATGGACAGGAACAGCGCGGTATCGGTGTTGGGGATGATCCGCTTCCATTCTGCGTTCAGGTATTCGTCACTGGCGGTCCGCTGCGGGTTGATCGAGATGAAGCGCACGCCATTGTCGCGGATTTCTTCCCAGTGGGCATACATGCCGTGGTCGGCGACGCGATATTCGATGCGGTTGTTCTTGATCGGGTCACAGCCCACCAGCACGAACAGCTCGGTATGGTCGCGGATGGTTTCCCAGGCCGATTGGGCCGAATAGACCTCCATGTCGCCGATGATATGCGGCATGACCACCTGCCCGGCACCGGCGGACCAGTCGCCCGCGGTATTGGTGCAGCCGCCCATCAGGTTGATCAGGCGCCCCTGCAGAACGTTGGGGCGGAACACGCCCGCGTTGGACCAGCCGCCATAGGACGAGCTGAAGATCGCTTCGTTGCCGTGGTTGGTGGCGGTGTCCAGCAGCGCCTTGGCGGTCAGGCTCCAGGCGGTGTCCCAGTCCACCTTGACCCATTCTTCCTTGCCGCGCAGCTCGGGTTTGGTGTCGCCGGTCTGCCAGCCTTGCAGATAGGATTTGCGGACCATCGGATAGTTGATCCGGGTCTTGTCATAGGTGCGGTCCATGACGCCGTGGCTCAGCATTTCGGTGGGGCGGGCGTCCAGCTCCATCATCGTGTTAATACCCACCAGCTTGCCGTCGCGGACGACGGCTTCGAACGGGCCGAAGTGGGTGGCGTGGAAGATACGTCCGGCAAAGGAATTGGGGTCGATCGACGCCAGGGCGGTCGTGTTCATCAGGGCGGTGGCCCCAATGGCGGCGCTGCCTTGCAGGAACATACGACGGGTTGGATTTGCAAATGTCATCAGGGCCTCCTGTCGATGGGTGCGACCCCGAATTTAAATTTTGATCCTCCTGACCTGCATGACGCGGCGCAAAAAGGTTTGTGCGATAATGTAAGGAAATGTAAAAACGCCCCATGTCACAGCATCTGTTGATCGTCGAAGATGACCGCACCACCCGTATGCGCCTGGCGGGGTATCTGCGTGAGCAGGGCCATCGCGTCAGCACCGCGTCAGACGCGGAAGAGATGGAAAGCATCATCGAATTCGATCCCCCCGATCTGCTGTTGGTGGATATCAACATGGACGGAAAGGACGGGCTGACCATCACCCGCGAGCAGCGGGCGAAATCGCGGGTGGGCATCATCCTGCTGACCGCGCGGGATGATCAGGTGGACAAGATTGTCGGGCTGGAGATGGGGGCGGATGATTATGTCACCAAACCCTTCGACAAGCGTGAACTGGCGGCGCGGGTCAAGAACCTGCTGGCCCGCATCGCCGACATCGGGCAGGCCCCGCAGGGCGCCCCGGCGGTGGACACGTTTGGCCCCTGGCGGCTGGACCGGATCCGGCACCGCCTGGTGTCCGCGGCACGGGTCGAGACGCTGACCCCGCAGGAATTCGCGGTGATGACCGCGCTGGCCGATCACCCCGGCCAGACGCTCAGCCGGGCCCGCCTGTCCGAGATCATGGGCCGTCCGGCCTCGCGGCCCAATGACCGGATGATCGACGTGGTGGTGGGGCGATTGCGCAAGAAGCTGGAGCAGGATCCGACCAACCCCGAATGGCTGTTGACCGAACACGGCAAGGGCTATCGGTTCGTGGATCCGGGAACCGTCTGAAGCCCGGCCTTGCGGGCGGCGTCATGCAGGGTGGCAATTGCGCGGGTGGCGGCCTCCTGCAAGGCCTGAAACATGCCGTCGCTGACCGGTCCGTCCGGGGTTTCGAACCGGATCAGCTCGTCGCGCAGCTCGGTCAGCTGAAAGTTCATCACCGCCCCTTTCAGGCGATGCGCCAGCTTGCGGTGGTCGGCGGGCGCGGCGGTGATGATCTGTTGCACGGCGCCGGGGATCTCATCAATCAGGGTCTGCACGATGTTCTGCGCGGTTTCGGCGCCAAGATCGGCGATGTCGTCTTGCAGGATCCGCAGCGTGACGTCGCTGGCCGCGCCGTGGACCGCTGGCGACGCGTCCGGTGGCGCAGCGGCGGTGCCGTCAGACAGAAGATCCACCAGAGCCCGCGGCGAGATCGGTTTCGACAGGATCCGGTCGACGCCCAGCTTGGCCCGATCCTGCGCGGTGTCCGCAACCGAAAACGCGGTCAGCGCCGCCAGCGTCGTGTCGGGTGAGATCCGGCGCAGCCGCACGGCCAGATCCGCGCCGGGCATGTCGGGCAGATCCAGATCGATGAGGATCAGATCAAAGCGGGTCGCCTGCGCGGCGGCCACCGCGCCCTTGCCGTTGGCGGCTTCGGCCACGCTGCAGCCCAGCCGTTCCAGGTAACCGCGCGACACGATCCTGTTGACCGCGTGATCGTCGATCACCAGCACCGACTGCCGGAACTCCGGGCCCTGCCCGCGGTCGTCGGCGGTGGGCAGCTGCGCCGGGTCGCCCAGCTGCACCGGCACTGTCAGGGTGAACCGGCTGCCGATGCCGGGCTGGCTTTCGGCGTTGAGCGCACCGCCCATCGCCTCGGTCAGCTGGCGGGCAATGGGCAGGCCCAGCCCCACGCCTTCGACCCCGCTGTGGCGCATCTGGTCGGTGCGCGCGTAGACGTCAAAGGCGTGATCCAGCTCGGGCACAGTCATCCCGACGCCGGTGTCGCTGACCACGAAGCTGAGCGCAGAGGTGCCGGTAGCCGCATCGGTGGCGAAATCCACGCTCAGCGACACGCTGCCCTGAGGCGTGTATTTCACCGCATTCGACAGCAGGTTGGTCACCACCTGGCGGATCTTGACGGCGTCACCGATCAGCACCGGCGGGATCTGGGCGCGGAAATCCACATCCGTGGCCAGCCCGGCGGGCGCGGCCAACGCCTGCAGGTATTCCGCCATCTGGCCGGTCATCGTGCGGGTTTCGAAATGCACCGGGGCGACGGCGGTGCGGGGGTCATCGCTGCTGGAAAAGGTCAGGATGTCATTGGTGATCGCCAGCAGATCCTGCGCTGATCCCAGCGTCATGGCAATGCGGGCCCTGCGGTCGGCGTCGGTCTCATCGGCTTCCAGCAGCCCCAAGAGCCCGATCACCCCGTTCAGCGGCGTGCGGATTTCGTGGCTCATGCGGGCCAGGAATTCGGTCTTGCTGCGGTTGGCGGATTCCGCCTCGGCCCGCGCGGCATTGGCGGCGTGCATTTCGCGCACCACATCGCCGGTTCGTTCCAGCACCGCATCGGCCAGATTTGCGCGCAGCTTTTCGGAATCGGCGGCGCGGCGGCGCAGGATGTTCAGCGCCTTTTCCATGCGGCCGATTTCATCGTGACCGGTCAGCGGCACCTTCTGGGCATAGTCGCCGCCCGCCACCCGCACGATGCGTTCGGAGACCGCGTGCAGGCGCGCGATGATCGAGCGCCGCAGCCGCCGCCAGGCCAGCGCGCCGATGATCGTGCAGAAGATGACAAACAGCAGCAGCCCCACCGACAGCTGAATGCTCAGCCGGTTGTTCGCGGCGATCTGTGACAACACCCGGGTCATCGCCGCCTGCCGGGTTTCCTGTGCGCTGGTGGCTAGCGCTGTGATCCGCTCGCGCAGGACAAAGCTGTCGCTCTCGATCTGCAGCTGCGCCTCCAGCTCCTGTCGGCGCAGGGAAAACAGGCCACCGGGATCCAGCGCCTTGCGCTGGACCGCAAGCAGTGCCCGCGCTTCGTCCTGACCTGAGAGCGTGGGCAGGTATTCGAGCCGCCGGGACACCAGTCTGTAGAGCCTTTCGATCCGGCGGCGTTCCTCCCTCAGCAGCGGAACGGACTGGATTTCGACAATCTGCTGCAAGGCCCCCTGCACCGTGTCAGCCACGCGGGTCAGCTCGGTCAGGCGGTCAAAGGCAAAGAAATGCCGGTCGGCCAGCAGGTCCAGCCCCTTGTCCACATCCGAAGGCGCGGCGGAATAGATGTCACTGACGCCGGAGGTGACCCGCAGACGTGCCAGATCCAGTTGCGCCTCCAGCAGCAGGTCGAACCGCAGGCTGGTGTCCTTTTGCACGGCCAGTTGCCGGGCCATATGGTTTTTCAGCCGCAGCACCTGCCGGGCATTGCGGGACATGCGCGTGACGATCAGCCGGATATCGGCGGTGCTGGAGGTCTGGTCGGGGTTCCGGCTCAGCAGTTCCAGCTGATTGACCCCGGCCTCGATCCGTTCCAGCGACCGGGTCAGCGAAACGGTCAGATCCTGCAGGGTCTGCGACGAGTCCGCCTGGACAAAGGCGGTGGCGAATTGCGCGGTCAGCCCGGCCTCTGTTCCGACGTTGCTGGCCAGTTCGACAATAGGCAGATTCTGCTGGATCAGCCGCCCATGCGAGCGGATCAGATACCAGTTGACCGCAATCGCGGTGAGGCCCACCATGATCGCCATTGCTCCCAGAAAGGAGTAAACCAGGATCAACCGTCTGTCGAAGGAACCTCGCGCCATCTGTTCAGTCTATGAAAGCCGTGTCATGCGTTCAATCGGCCTCGTCCTTGGGGTATGGCTGCTGGCCCTCCTGTCTGTGTTGCCTGTGCGGGCGGCCAGCGCAGAGCGCAGTTTCTGCGTGCTGGTGCCGCACTTCAAGGATGAATACTGGCTGAGCGTCGGCTACGGGCTGGAACAGGCCGCCCGGCAGCGTGGCATCACCCTGCGGTTCTTTGAGGCGGGGGGCTATCACGCGCGGGAACGCCAGATCGAACAGCTGCGCTTCTGCGCGGCAAGCCGGGCCGAGGCGATCCTGCTGGGTGCGGTGACATCCGATCATCCGACCTTTCTGGCCACCGTGGCCGAGGTCAGCCAATCGGTGCCGGTCTTTGGTCTGGTCAATGAATTGCACGCGCCCGAGCTGGTCGGAGCGATCGGCGTGGACTGGCAGGACATGGGGGAGTCGCTGGCCCGTTTCCTGGCCGAGCGCCATCCCCAGGAGTCCGAGCCGAAGACCGCGGTGCTGATCTCGGGGCCGGCGGAATCGGGATGGGCGCCGCCGCTGGAGCTGGGCATTCGCACCGCGCTGGACAACAGCAGCCTGCGGATCGTCCGGGTGTTCGGTGCGGACACCGGTCTGCGACAACAGCTGGCCATGGTCGAAGAGGCGCTGGCCGAGGTTCCCGACATGGATTACCTGATCGGCAGCGCGCCGGCGGTTGAGGCGGCGATCGGAATGCTGGCAAGCCAGGACCGCGCCACCCGGCCCCAGCTGGTGTCGACCTATATCAGCCACACGGTCAAACGCGGTCTGCTGAACGGTCAGGTTCTGGCCGTGCCCTTCGATGATCCGATGCGTCAGGGAGAGATGATGATCGACGCGGTCGAAGGTCTGGTGCCGCTCAATGCGCTGCCCAGCTTTACCGGGCCTGACATCCTGTTGCTGACACAGGGCAATACCAGCGCGGATCAGGTCAAGCTGTCGCCCTCGAACTATTTCCCGACCATCGAATGACCGGACCCCGCAAAAAGGGCCGCGCCTGTATCTGAGGCGCGGCCGATCCTGTTCTGGGGGCGTGCCACCTATCGCGACAGGCCCAGCATCTTGGTCCGCTTCGCAGACCAGCTCATGATGGTCAGATCGAAGGTCAGCGCCATCAGCGCGACATTCATCCCCAGCACGAAGTTCTTGCCCAGATCGGTTCCCGCCAGCGTGCGCTGCAGCTCCTGGCCCAGGTCCTGCGTTCCGATGAAGGCGGCGATGATCACCATGAAGAAGGCAAACATGATGGCCTGGTTGAACCCCACCGCCATGGTGGGCAGGGCCAGCGGCAGCTGCACGCTCATCAGCTTCTGCCGCTTGGTGGCCCCCGACATATCCGCCGCTTCGGTCATTTCTGGCGGCACATTGCGCAGCCCTTCGATGGTATAGCGGGTCAGCGGCACCGTGGTGAAGATCACGATGGACAGAACCACGGTCACATCCGACACGCCGAACAGCATGATCGCAGGCAGCAGATAGATGAAGCTGGGGAAGGTCTGTGCCGTGTCGCAGAACAGCAGGATCCGTTCGGCCAGCCGCTTTGAGCGGGACGCCATGATGCCCAGCGGGATGCCGATCATCATCGACAGGATCACCGCCGAGATGACAGAATAGAGCGTGATCACCGAGCGGTCCCACCAGCCGGAAAAGGCGACGACGGAGAAGAAGATCGCGGCATAGATCGCCGGACGCCGCCCGCCGACGATCCAGGAGAACGCCACCACCATCAGGATGAAGGATGAGGTCGGGATCCACAGCAGGAAGTTGCGGAACGGGATCAGCACCCAGACGTTCAGCACATAGCGCAGCGTTTCGGTCACCGCCTGCACCGCGTCGATGGCCAGGAACCCCTTGATGACCTTGTCGATCTCACGCCCCATGGACAGCGATTGCCGGCGGCCCACCTTGTCCAGGATGTCCACGAACTGCCCCAGCACCAGAAACAGCGCAAAGGCTGACAGGGTGATCAGCAGATACTTGTGGCGCACATACCAGGGGGTGCCGCGTTCATGATGCACCGGCAGCTTGACGACCCAGGCCTTGGACATGCGGTCCAGCATCACCGCCACCAGAACAATGGTCACGCCGATTTCGAACGACCGGCCCAGCTTGAAGCTGTTCATCATCGCCAGCAGCTTGCCGCCCAGACCGGGCATGCCGATGAAGGCGGTCAGCACCACCATTGCCAGACACAGCATGATCACCTGGTTGACGCCGACCAGAATCTCGGTCCGGGCCGAGGGGATATAGACCCTGAACAGCATCTGCATCCGGGTGCAGCCGGACATCTTGCCCGCCTCGACCACCTCATGCGAGACTTTCTTCAGCCCCAATGTGGTCATCAGCACCATGGGCGGAATGGCATAGATCGTGGTCGCGATGGCCCCCGCGGTGGGCCCCACCTTGAAGAAGATGACCGCCGGCAGAAGATAGGTGAAGAACGGAATGGTCTGCAGGATGGCCAGCACCGGCTTGATCACCCGTTCGAACCAGCCCCATTTCCACGCCGCGATGCCCAGGATGATGCCCGCCAGAAAGGCCAGCGGCACGGCCACGGCCAGCACCGAAAGGGTTTGCATGGCGATCTTCCACTGGCCGACAAGCGCGGTCCAGACAAAGGTGCCGCCGCCCAGCAGCGCCAGCCGCCACCCCCCGAGATAGAAGCCGATCCCGGCGGCAACCGCCGCAACCGCGCTCCAGGGCAGCGGCTCGAAATAGGGCCAGCGATGCTTGCCTTCCAGCAGGTTGGCGGTGAAGCCCAGCATGAAGTCCAGCGGGCCTTCGGCAAACCAGCGGGTCAGGTGGATCAACCCGGGTCGCCCGGTTTCCAGATCGCCCTTGATGACCTCAAAGAAGCGATCCAGCCAGCTCGCCAGCGGCGGCACCCAGGCTTCGGGAATGCGGATCAGGAACTCCGGCAGGATCGGCTTTGCCAGACAGAAGAGCAGCGCCAGGCCCAGCAGCGCGGTGAACACCGGGTCATAGGAAACGGAGGGCTGCTTCTGTGGTGTCGGGGTTGCGATGTCTGCCATGTCAGTCATCTCCCAGCAGCACATCCAGCGCGGCCTGCCGGTTCAGCACACCGATCAGCGCGCCGTCCTTGCCGGCCACCGGCAGGTTGTCGCGCGTGTCGCTCACCAACTGGCGGGCCAGCTGGTGAATGGTGTGGTCCCCGATCACCGGATCACCTTCGACCGCGGTGCCATTGAGCGGCCGGGCCAGCACGCTGGCATGGACGACCCGCGACTTTTCGATCTCTTCGGTGAACTTGCGGACATAGGGGGTCTTGGGGTTCAGCACGATCTGATCGGGGGTGTCGCATTGTTCGATGGCCCCGTTGCGCATGATGGCAATCCGGTCGGCCAGCCGCAGGGCTTCGTCAAAATCATGGGTGATGAAGACGATGGTCTTGCCCAGCATCTCTTGCAGGCGCAGGAATTCGTCCTGCATCTCGCGGCGGATCAGCGGATCCAGCGCCGAAAACGGTTCATCCAGGAACCAGATGTCGGGTTCAATAGCCAGTGAGCGGGCGATGCCGACGCGCTGTTGCTGGCCCCCGGACAATTCGCGGGGGAAATATTCCTCGCGGCCTTCCAGGCCCACCAGCTTGATCACCTCCAAAGCGCGTTCGCGGCGGTCGTGGCGGTTCTGACCGCGCATCTCCAGCGGAAAGGCCACATTGTCCAGAACCGTGCGGTGCGGCAGCAGCCCGAAGGACTGGAACACCATGCCCATTTTGGAGCGTCGCAGTTCGATCAGGTCCTTTTCGGCCAGGGCCATCACGTCCTGCCCTTCGACCTCGATCGTGCCGCCGGTGATTTCATGCAGGCGGGAAAAGCAGCGGACCAGCGTGGATTTGCCGGAGCCCGACAGGCCCATGATGACCAGCATCTCGCCCCGCGCGACATCGACCGACACATCCTTGACACCCGCAATATAGCCATCGGCGTGGATTTTTTCGAAGCTATGCCCTGCCGGCATGGAGGCCAGATATTGCTTCGGGTTGGCCCCGAACAGTTTCCAGACGTTGCGACAGCTGATGACGGGGGTGTCTTTGTTCATTGTGTGGTGCTTTCTCCAGGGACGTTCACCGGGGGAACGGTCCGTGAATCCTTGATTGCCCCGCGGTGCCGCGGGTTGGGCCGGTGCCGGAAGCCCATCCCGGAGGATCCCCGGGATGGGCGGCGTTTCGCGATGGGTGGATCAGCTGCCGTTGGGCAGCCAGTTGCGCCAGACGTCCGGATTGGCATCCAGCCACTCAGACGCGGCCTCTTCCGGTTCCAGCTCATCCACATCGACCAGCTTGGCCATTTCCGCGATCTGGGCGTTGGTGAAGGACACTTTGGTCAGCGTGTCATAGGCATCCGGCCACTTGTCCTTCATGCCGTCCCAGGCCGCTTTCTTCAGGTAGCCTTTGGCGGGGTTGCCGCAGTCATACAGTGCATTCGGGTTGGGCCCGACCGAGGGGTCCTTGTCACAGCCATCGACCCATTCGGGGAATTCGACAAATTCTCCGGGCCAGACCGCTTCGGCAAAGTTGGGGGTCCAGTTGAACACCACGACCGGCCGCTTGTCGGCCTCGGCGGCGCCGATTTCAGCCCACAGCGCGGCTGCCGAGCCCGCGTTGATCACCACGAAATCCATACCCAGTGCATCAACCCGTTCCTTGCCGTGCTTCAGCCAGTCCACCGGTCCGTCCAGATAGCGCCCCTTGTCCCCGGTTTCGGCGGTGGCAAACAGCGCCGCGCAATCGTTCAGCGCTTCCCAGCTGGGCAGGCCCGGACAGGCCTCCTTGGTCCACATCGGATACCACCAGTCTTCGCGGGTGACGGCATTGTGGTCGCCTGCATCATGCAGACCGCCCTTTTCCAGCGCGGC
>JALEGX010000140.1 GCA_022763485.1 Paracoccaceae bacterium
AGGTAGGCTGCTGGGCCACCTGCCACGCGGACAACAGCTATATGCCGTTCGATCCGGGTGCAGATGCGATTGCCGCCAATGGCGATGTGGCCGCACAGCTTCAGGCAGAGGGCACCATCACCAAATACCTGAGCGAAAGCCGTACCAAGATCGAAGTCAAAGGACGCCGGGGCAAGGCCCAGGGCGGCTGGGACAAGATGAAATCCCAGGATGAGATCGACCAGCTGCTGGCCGCAGGCACCTTCATGGATCTGCTCCGCGTCTATGCCGATGGCAGCGCCACCAATGGCTACCTGCTGGAGCGTCGGGTGCAGAACGACGGTGAAATCGCAGGCGAAGCCAGCCTGTCCGCCGGAATGTGGACGGTTGTCTTCTCCAGACCGCTGGCATCTGGCGCGGTTGGCGACGTGCCGCTGGAAGCAGGCAAGACCTACACCGTGGGCTTTGCCATCCACGATGACTATGCCTCGGCACGGTTCCACCATGTGACGCTGAACACCAGCCTTGCATTGGACGACGCCAACGCAACAATCAACGTTGTGCAGCAATAATGGATCGGGGCCGGGGATCCTTCCTCGGCCCGTCCCCCACACCGGCAAGGAGAACGGAAATGAACCTGCCCCCACGCCTGATGACCCTGGCCTGCGCCATTGCCGTCGCCGCCCCCGTCGCCGCACGGGACGTTGACAAAACCGCGCTCTGCGCCAAGGCCGAAGAACGCTTTGTCGAACTCTTCGGGCACCCCTCCGCCGAAACCGAGGGCGTCACCGTTGTCACGATGTACAAATACAACTTCTGCCCCGCGCAGATCACCGTGCCCGCAGGAACCACCGTGCGCTGGGTGAATGTCGACAAACGCACCAGCCACAGCGTCCTGTCGCCGGATGCCGGCATGCCCGAATCCGACAGGGCGTTCCCGGAGGAAACCATCGAATTCACCTTCTTGGACCCCGGCGAACAAAAGTACCTTTGCGGCCCCCATTGGGAAACCCAGGAGATGATCGGGATGGTCACGGTAACTCCCTGAAATCCCTAAAAATCAAAAGATGACCGAGGCGCGCCAATTTTGACGCGCCTTAACTTTTGTCAAGGCAGCCAGCGGCCCGCTCGTCCAGTCTGTCCGCATGACACCCGCCGCACGCATTTCCATTGCCCTTGCACATCGCCCGACATGCGGTCGCGATGCCGAAACTGCCTGCGGCCTCCCGAATCCAGCCATCTTCAGGACGAGCGAGATTTAATATGTGCGGAACAGTTTTCCTCATCGGCGCAGGCCCCGGAGACCCCGAATTGATGACATTGCGTGCGCTGCGGCTGCTTGAAAGCGCCGATGTCGTGGTGTTCGACCGTCTGGTGAGTGAGGACATCCTTGCGATGGCCCCCGCCGACGCCCGGATGATCCCGGTTGGCAAGGCTCCGAAATGCCACCTTGCAACGCAGGACCGCATCAATGAGATCCTGCATGAAGAAGCCGCCAAAGGCTTTCGTGTTGCTCGCCTCAAGGGCGGAGACCCGATGATCTTTGGTCGCGGCTCGGAAGAGGCCGCCTATCTGCGCGAACGCGGCGTACCGGTCGAATATGTGCCGGGTATCACCGCTGCCCAGGGCGCCAGCTGCTCGACCGGCGTGCCGCTGACCCACCGCGGGCTGGCCACCGGCGTGCAATATGTCACCGGGCACCGGCAGGCCGACAAGGTTCTGGATCTGGACTGGAAACGTCTGGCCAACCCCGACACCACCTTGGTGGTCTATATGGGCGTGGCGAACATCGGCCAGATCGCCATGGGCCTGATGACCGAGAACCTGCCGGGATCGACCCCGGTCATGGCTGTCGGCAAAGCAACAACCACCGAAGAACGCAGGCTGGTGTCCCGCCTGGACAAGATCGCATCAGACGTGCGCACCGCCGAGCTGGAGGCGCCGACCCTGTTCATCATCGGCAAGGTCGTAACCCTCTATGCGGATATGCCGCTGGCCGCCATCCAGCAGGATATCCTGCAGGTCGGAACCCATGCGTAGCTTGCTCCCCCTCCTTCTGTGCGCCGGGATGGCCCAGGCCGGAGAGACCCTGGATCCCGACGCGCTGAGCCGGCTGGTCCACCAGGACTGCGGATCCTGCCATGGCCTGACGCTGAAAGGCGGGCTTGGGCCTGATCTGCGGTCCGAAAACCTGTCCCATCATACCCCTGAAAGCCTGAAGTCCGTGATCCTGGATGGGATCCCGGACACGGCCATGCCCCCATGGCGCCCGCTGATGTCTGAGGCCGAGGCGGATTGGGTGGCACGTTACCTTCTGAAAGCGGAGGCCCCATGAAACCGATTGTTCTCTCTCTTGTGGCGGCCTTGATGGCAACCACCGTACAAGCCGAAACCATCGCCACCGGCGATCTGGGTCTGGTTATCGAACGCGCCAAGGGCTCTGTCCTGCTGGTGGACCAATCGGACCGCGCCGCGCTGGCGCGGATCGAGGGGCTGGGCGATCTGTCCCATGCCTCGCTGGTCTATTCGCCTGACGAACGCTACGCCTATGTGTTCGGGCGGGATGGTGGCCTGACCAAAGTGGACATCGTCACCCGCAGCATCGCGGGCCGCGTGGTCCAGGCGGGCAATGCAATCGGCGGCGCGATTTCGGACGATGGCACCCTTGTGGCCGTGTCGAACTATGAACCCGGCGGGGTGCGGATCTTTGACGCCGACACGCTGGAGATGGTGGCCGACATCCCCACCGACAGCAAAACCATCGGGCTGGTCGACGCACCGGGCCGCCGGTTCGTCTTTACCATGTGGGACACTGGAGAGACCTGGATCGCCGA
>JALEGX010000141.1 GCA_022763485.1 Paracoccaceae bacterium
CATCCATCCCCAGATGCTTCAACCGTATGCCATAGGTCGAATCGCGATCCAAGTGAGGATTGTTGCAACTTGTAATTTGCAGCGAATTTCGGCAATTTTTTGCGCAAAAGGGGCTAAATTGTCGGATTTTCCCCCTGACCGGGGCCTATTCGATGCCAACCCGCATCAGCTTTTCCCCGATTTCTCAACTAAACAAATCGTGAGTGGACTTTGTGGTGTGGCTTTCCCAAGAATTTCGGTTACCCATAAATGACGATTGATAAGATCCTTCAAAAGCGACGATGATCACCATGTTTCCGTTCCGTTTTTCCCTGACCCGTTCCCTGGCCATCAGCGCCCTGTGCCTGACTGTCGGTTTTGGCGGGGCCCCCGCACAAGCCCAGGTCACCGCCTACAAACAGGCCATTGCCGAGGCCGCCTCGGTCGATGAGGCCGTTGGCGCCTTCTACAGACAGGGGAAATATGAACCGATCTGGACGGCGGATACCGACGAGTCCCGCGCCCGCCGTGCGGCGCTTCTGGACGCGCTGACCCGGACCTCGCAACATGGGCTGCCGGATATGACCCCGGTGGCGGACAAGCTGGTCAAGATGCTGGGCGAGGTGCGGACAACCCGCGATCTGGGCCGGGCCGAAGTGGCCCTGAGCCAGGCTTTCGTGGATCTGGCGACCGATTTGCAGATCGGTCAGATCGTGCCCTCCAGCGTTGACAACGGGATCGTGCGCAAGCTGCCCGAACGCGACCGGACCCAATATCTGGTCGGCATGGCCAGCTCCAAACCCACCGCCTTCATGCGGACCTTGCCCCCGGCGACGCAGGAATATCGCGCGCTGATGAAGGAAAAGCTGCGACTTGAAAAGCTGATGGCCGATGGCGGCTGGGGCGCGAAGGTGCCGGTCCGCAAGATGGAGCCGGGCCAGAGCGGTGACGGGGTTGTTGCCCTGCGCAACCGGCTGATCAACATGGGCTACCTGAAGACCAGCGCGACACGTTCCTATGACAGCACGCTGCAATCCGCAGTGCAGCAGTTCCAGGTCGAACACGGGCTGGAAGCTGATGGCGTGGCTGGCAAGAGCACCATCGAACAGATCAACATCCCGATCCGCGATCGCCTGAAGTCGATCATCGTAGCGATGGAGCGGGAGCGCTGGATGAACCGCGACCGTGGCACCCGCCACGTTCTGGTCAACCAGACCGATTTCACCGCCAAGATCATCGACGAGGGCAAGGTGACCTTCGTGACCCGTTCGGTCATCGGCAAGAACACCTCGGACCGGCGCAGCCCCGAATTTTCCGACGTGATGGAGCATATGGTCATCAACCCGAGCTGGTATGTGCCGCGCTCGATCATTGCCAATGAATATCTGCCCAAGCTGCGCGCCAACCCTAATGCGGTCAGCCATCTGGAAATCACCGACAGCCGGGGCCGCCGTGTCAGTCGTGGCTCGGCCAATTTCGCCAAATACTCGGGCCGCAACTTCCCGTTTGCCATGCGCCAGCCCCCCGGGCCGAAGAATGCGCTGGGGCTGGTGAAGTTCATGTTCCCGAACAAGCACAACATCTATCTGCATGATACGCCGCAGAAACATCTGTTCTCGCGCGAGGTGCGGGCCTATTCGCACGGCTGCATCCGCCTGGCACAGCCTTTTGAGTTTGCCTACACGCTGCTGGCCAAGCAGGAGCAGGATCCCAAGGGGTATTTCCACCGGGTGCTGAATTCCGGTCAGGAAACCAAGGTACCGCTGAAGCAGACGATCCCGGTGCATATCATCTATCGCACGGCCTTTACCTCGCCCAAGGGGCGTACCGAATACCGTCGTGACATCTATGGGCGTGACGCGAAGATCTGGAACGCCCTGTCACGTCAAGGGGTGGCACTGCCCTCTGTTCAGGGGTAAGCAGGGGGCCGAAAGCTGATAGCAAGAGGCCCTCCGATGCGCTTTACAATTCAAGAGATTGCACAATCCCTGGGGGCCGAAGCCGCCGGGGATCTTTCGTTGGAGGTGACCGGAGCCAATGAACCCGGTCTGGCGACCGCGGATGAGCTGGCAATGGCGATGGCCCCGAAATACGCCGAAAGCCTGGCCGAAGGACGGGCACGTGCGGCGATGGTCTGGGAGGGGGCAGACTGGCAGGCCATGGGGCTGGAGGCGGCGATCTTTGCACCGCGTCCGCGCATGGCGATGGCCGGGCTGACCGCGATCATGGATCGGGGCCAGAGCTTTGGCGATGGCATCCATCCCGCCGCGGTGATCGACCCGACCGCCGTGCTGGGACAGGGGGTGACCGTTGGACCGCTGGCGGTGATCGGGGCCGGTGCCCGGATCGGCGACAACAGCGTGATCGGCCCGCAATGTGTGATCGGCGCGGATGTGGTGATCGGGGCTGACGCTCAGATCCGCGAAATGGTGTCGGTTGGCGCTCGTGTGGTCATTGGCGACCGTTTCCGCGCGCAACCGGGGGCACGGATTGGCGGCGACGGGTTCTCCTATGTCACGCCAGAGGTGTCAGGGGTTGAAAACGCCCGCAAGACCCTGGGGGATCAGGGGGAAGCCGAGGCACAAAGCTGGATGCGGATTCATTCGCTGGGGGCGGTGACCATCGGCGATGACGTCGAGATCGGATCGAACTGCACCATCGACAATGGCACCATCCGCAACACCGAGATCGGCAATGGCTCCAAGCTGGACAACCTTGTTCACGTCGGCCACAACACCCGCGTTGGCAAGGATTGCCTGCTGTGCGGCCAGACCGGCATTTCCGGGTCCGTTGATATCGGCAACAATGTTGTGCTGGGCGGCCAGACCGGGGTCGTTGACAATATCTTCATCGGTGATGGGGCAATTGCCGGCGGCGGCACCAAGATCCTGTCGAATGTTCCCGCAGGGCGCGTGGTCATGGGGTACCCGGCGGTCAAGATGGAGCTGCACACGGACATGTACAAAGCCCAACGCAGATTGCCGCGTTTGATGCGCGACGTTGAGGCGCTGAAAAAGGCGGTTTCCAAACCGGGTGCGAAGGATTAAATCAGCCTCAACGCAGTGCATCAGGGGACTGACATGAGCACCCAGGACAAGGTAATTGCCATCATCGCGGAACAGGCTGTGCTTGAGCCGTCCGACGTCACACTGGAGAGCACGCTGGAGGATCTGGGCATTGACAGCCTGGGTCTGGTCGAAAGCATTTTCGCCATCGAGGAAGAGTTCGACATCTCCATTCCGTTCAACGCCAATGAGCCTTCGGAAAGCGATTTCGACATTTCGAATGTTGCCGCGATCATTGCGGGCATCGACAAGCTGATCGCGGAAAAGGCCTAGGGCGATCAGATGAAACGTGTTGTCATCACCGGGGCCGGTACGATCAACTCACTGGGCCACTCGGTGCCCGACACTTTCGAAGCTATGCGCGAAGGCCGCTGTGGCATCGGTGAGCTGGAATTCCGCGATGTCGAGCGGCTGGCGATCCGGATCGGCGGTCAGGTGCGCGGCTTCGAGGCCGAAGGCCGATTCAACCGGCAGCAGATGAGCCTGTATGACCGCTTCACCCAGTTCACGCTGACTGCGGCGAAGGAAGCGATCGAACAATCCGGCATCGTCTTTTCCGGCGAAGTCGCCGCCAAGTCCGGTGTGGTGCTTGGCACCGCGGGGGGCGGCGTGTCCACCTGGGACGATAATTACCGCGCCGTCTATGAGGAAGGGAAGAACCGGGTTCACCCCTTCGTTGTGCCCAAGCTGATGAACAATGCGGCGGCCAGCCACGTGTCGATGGAGTTCAACCTTAAGGGGCCGTCCTTCACCGTTTCCACGGCGTGTGCCTCGTCAAACCACGCCATGGCTCAGGCCTTCCAGATGGTGCGCTCGGGCATGGCGCCCGCGATGATCACCGGCGGTTCTGAATCCATGCTCTGCTTTGGCGGGGTGAAGGCCTGGGAAGGCCTGCGGGTGATGTCCAAGGACGCCTGCCGCCCGTTCAGCGCCAACCGCAATGGTATGGTGCAGGGCGAGGGGGCGGGCATCTTCGTGTTCGAGGAATATGAGCACGCCAAAGCCCGCGGGGCCGATATCCTGTGCGAAGTCATCGGGTTTGCAATGTCCTCGGACGCTGCGGATATCGTGATGCCCAGCAAGCAGGGCGCCGCGCGCGCCATGGCGGGCGCGCTGAGTGATGCAAGGATTAACCCGGACGAGGTGGGCTACATCAATGCCCACGGCACCGGGACGGCGGCCAACGACAAGACCGAATGCGCCGCCGTGGCGGATGTGTTCGGGCCCCATGCCGACAACCTTATGATCTCGTCCACCAAATCGATGCACGGGCACCTGATCGGCGGCACCGGCGCGGTTGAACTTCTGGCCTGTATCATGGCTCTGCGCGAAGGGGTGATTGCCCCCACCATCAGCTATGAAGAGCCTGATCCCGAATGTGCGCTGGATGTTGTACCCAATGAGGCGCGTGAGGCCAAGGTCAACGTCGCCTTGACGAATGCCTTTGCGTTTGGCGGGTTGAACGCGGTTCTGGCTCTGCGTCAGGTTTGACGTAAAACAAAGCCCTGTCAAACGGTTGGCAGCTACGGTTGAATGCAAAAGGCCGCGCAGATGCGCGGCCTTTGACGTTTTGGTGCGATGTTGCGCTTACTGTTTGACGACGTCCACCAGGTCATAGCCCGCGGTAAAGCCGGTCAGCGACAGTTCCAGCTCAACCACCTGATCCGGAGCGGGCGCGGGGCGCAGGCTCAGCTTGGCGGATTTGCCTTTCTTGAACGCATCCACATCGGACTGGGTCAGGCCAACATGGGCATAGCAGCCGATCGGGTTGCAGTAGGAGTAGTTGTAGCGCTTGCCGGGGGCCCCATCGACCGAGATGGTCAGCTGTGCAGGCAGCAGGGTTTCCAGCGGGACGATGGCCGTTGCCCATGCCGCGGCCTGACCGCCACCTTCCAGCCGGAACAGCGAGAATTCGGCAATCGGCTTGTCATTGGCATCGTACAGAACCTGAACGATCGAGCAGGGGTCGTTGTCGCTGTCGGTCTTGATGCAGGCCAGATCCCAGTCGCCATGCTTGGACTTGGAATAGCGATCACCCAGCTGCGGGCCGTCATTCACGGGTTGTCCCAGGTCCAGCAGTTGTTCGGTGGGGCTTTCGGCCTCTGCGTCGTTGGTTTCGGTCTCTTGCGCCGCCAGGGGGGCAGAAACGGCCAGAATGGCGGCCAGGGAAACCGGGGTCAGAAATTTGAACATACATGCCTCATCTTGTCTAAGGGCTGCTTTGAGAATGGCTGTACCACGACCGGTCGGGAGTGTCAGGGACTTAAATTGTCCTGAGCGGTAAAACTCCAGTGCAGATTGGATCCACTTTGGCATAACGCTGCCGTTGAAAACAAAAAAGGGGACCAGAACAGTCCCCTTTTTCGTTTGTCTCTCCCCGTCGGACTGGCCGACTTAGTTATTGATGAGGACGTTACGAAAGGGGCGGCAATCGGTCAACAGGCAGATTGGAAAAAAACTGTGGTTTCGCAGGAAACTTCCCCCGAACGGGAAAATCAGCAGTTTTTGAGCGCAATACGCCCGTTTGCGGAGCGCACTTGCCCGGATGCGCAGCAATCGGCAAAAAAAGACCGTGCCCGAAGACACGGCCCAGTCTGACAGGGAGGAAGTTGCCCGCCGTTACTTTGAGAGAGCAGGCGGACAATGGGTACTATCGCAGGCAAAGGTTAAGTTTGTATGGTCGGGGCGAAACGATCGTGTCGCGATCGAGGTTCAGAGAACGAGGCAGGTATGGAAAATCATGTGTTCATCGGTGGCGGCGGCGAAGCCTATGCCGAAAAGCAGGGGCTGGCGCTGAAATATGCCAACCGTCATGGGCTGATCGCCGGGGCCACCGGGACCGGCAAGACGGTCACCTTGCAGATCTTGGCCGAAGGGTTTTCCAACGCCGGGGTGCCGGTGATCCTGTCCGATGTCAAAGGCGACCTGTCGGGCATGGCCAAATCCGGCACGCCCGAGCACAAGCTGCATGGCCCCTTCACCGAACGCGCGGCCAAGATCGGCTTTGACGATTTCGCCTATCACGCCTGTCCGGTGACCTTCTGGGATCTGTTCGGCGAACAGGGGCACCCGGTGCGCACCACGGTGGCTGAGATGGGACCGCTGTTGCTGGCGCGGCTGCTGGAACTGACGGAAGCGCAGGAGGGGATCCTGAACATCGCCTTCCGCCTGGCCGACGAAGACGGCATGCCGCTTCTGGATCTGAAGGACCTGCAGGCGCTGCTGGTCTGGATCGGTGAAAACCGCAGCGCGCTCAGCCTGCGCTATGGCAATGTCTCGCCCGCCTCGATCGGGGCGATCCAGCGGCGCTTGCTGGTGCTGGAAAATCAGGGCGGGGCCAAGCTGTTCGGGGAACCCGCGCTGGAGCTGTCGGATCTGATGCGCTGCGACGCGCAGGGACGGGGCCGGGTCAACATCCTGGCCGCCGACAAGCTGATGGCGGCGCCGGGGCTCTATGCGACCTTCCTGCTGTGGCTGCTCAGTGAACTGTTCGAGGAACTTCCCGAAGTGGGCGACCCGGACAAGCCCAAGCTGGTGTTCTTCTTTGATGAGGCACATCTGCTGTTTGACGACGCGCCCAAGGTGCTGGTCGATAAGGTGGAGCAGGTGGCGCGCTTGATCCGCTCCAAGGGCGTTGGGGTCTATTTCATCACCCAGAACCCGGCGGACGTCCCCGAAGATATTCTGGGCCAGCTGGGCAACCGGATCCAGCACGCGCTGCGCGCTTTTACAGCCAAGGATCGCAAGAACCTGCGCCTGGCGGCTGAAACCTATCGTGAGAACCCGCGCTTTTCGACAGAGGATGCGATCCGCGAAGTGGGCGTCGGCGAGGCGGTGACGTCGATGTTGCAGAAAAAGGGTGTGCCCGGCATCGTCGAGCGCACGCTGATCCGTCCGCCCTCGTCACAGCTGGGCCCGATCACCCAGGCCGAACGCGCGGCCTTTCTGGCGGCATCGGACATGGCAGGCAAATATGATGCAGTGGTGGACCGCCACTCGGCCTATGAAATTCTGGCAAAGCGCGCCGAACAGGCCGCCGCTGAAGCCGCGAAAGCCGAAGAAGCGGCCGAGGAACTGCCGCCCGTGCAACGCGAGTACACGGCCGCGCGCCGCTACTCCGGCAGCCGCGTCACCCGGTCCTCCTCACGCGTGCGCCGCAGCCCTGACACCTTCGGGTCCGCGATGCGCACGGCGGTGATCAAGGAACTGAAGGGCACCACCGGCCGCCGGATCGTGCGCGGCATCCTGGGCAGCCTGTTCAAGGGGCGCTAAGAACCGCGCTGCTGTGCATGAGGCTTTGACAGCGTCATGCGCAGCAGCGCCATTTCTGCCGTAGAGCCGGTCATCGGGCGAATTCTGCTGCGGGATTGACGGGAGCCCGAAACGCATGGACTTCTACCGCTGGCGGTCGGGCCTTTGGCGGGTCGTACATGTGCGGAGATTGGTAGGCCCGGCAGGATTCGAACCTGCAACCAAAGCGTTATGAGCGCTCTGCTCTAACCGTTGAGCTACAGGCCCGCCGCGCAAACAGGTATCATGCCCGCAAGCTGGGTCAAGCGGGAAAGTGACACCTGTGGGTGGTGATGCCGCGCAGGGTGGAACGCCGCTTCCATTTTCGCTTCCTTTGGGATAAGGCCGCGCCAAGCGATAAAGAGGGCTGCCATGACCGATCAGAAAAATGGGATCACCTACGCCGATGCCGGTGTGGACATCGACGCGGGCAATGCGCTGGTGGAACGGATCAAACCGGCTGCGAAGCGGACCAACCGTCCCGGCGTGATGAGCGGATTGGGCGGCTTCGGTGCGCTCTTCGATCTCAAGGCAGCCGGGTACCAGGATCCGGTTCTGGTGGGCGCAACCGACGGCGTGGGCACCAAGCTGCGCATCGCCATTGATACCGGTGTTGTCGACGGCGTTGGCATCGACCTGGTGGCCATGTGCGTCAACGACCTGGTGTGTCAGGGTGCCGAGCCGCTGTTCTTTCTGGACTACTTTGCCACCGGCAAGCTGGAAACCGAAACCGCAGCGCGGATCATCGAAGGCATCGCCGAAGGCTGCGTGCGGTCGGGCTGTGCCCTGATCGGCGGTGAAACGGCAGAAATGCCGGGCATGTACCCCGATGGGGATTTCGACCTGGCCGGCTTTGCCGTGGGCGCCATGGAACGCGGCGCAACCCTGCCTGATGGCGTGCAGGAAGGCGACGTGCTGCTGGGGCTGGCCTCGGACGGGGTGCATTCCAACGGCTATTCGCTGGTGCGCAAGCTGGTTGAGGTCTCGGGCCTAGGCTGGGACGATGACTGCCCGTTTGCCGACGGCAAGATGGGCGAAGTGCTGCTGACCCCGACGCGCCTTTACGTGAAGCAGTCGCTGGCTGCAGTGCGGGCAGGTGGCGTGCATGCGCTGGCTCATATCACCGGTGGCGGTCTGACCGAAAACCTGCCGCGCGTGTTGCCCGAAGGGCTGGGTGCCGACATCGATCTGACCTCCTGGGAGCTGCCCGCGGTGTTCCGCTGGATGGCCGAGACCGGAGGTATTTCCGAAGCCGAGATGCTCAAGACCTTCAACTGTGGCGTGGGCATGATCCTGTCGGTGTCTGCCGACCGGGCTGATGCGCTGCGCGAGCTGCTGCAGGCCGAGGGCGAAACCGTTTACACCCTGGGTCAGGTGACCGCAGGCGAGGGCATGCGCTACGCAGGCGCCCTGCTGTGAGCGGCCCCAAGAAGGTTGCAATCCTGATTTCGGGCGGCGGCTCCAATATGGTGTCGCTGGTCGAAAGCATGACCGGCGATCACCCGGCACGTCCGTGCCTGGTGATGTCGAACGATGCGCAGGCGGGCGGGCTGAAGAAAGCCGCCGCCGCCGGGATCGCTACCGCCGTGGTGGACCATCGCCCCTTCAAGGGCGACCGCGAAGACTTCGAAGCGGAGCTGTGCAAACCCATCCTTGAGGCCGGGGCGGACATCGTGTGTCTGGCCGGGTTCATGCGGGTTCTGACGGCGGGCTTCGTGTCCCGCTTTGAGGGGCGTATGCTCAATATCCACCCGTCTCTTCTGCCCAAATACAAGGGCCTGCACACCCATGCGCGGGCGCTGGAGGCCGGGGATGCCGAACATGGCTGCACCGTGCATGAGGTGACGCCGCTTCTGGATGACGGGCCGATCCTGGGCCAGGCGCGGGTGCCGGTCCTGGGCGATGACACGCCCGATACGCTGGCGGCGCGGGTTCTGGTGCAGGAGCACAAGCTCTACCCGGCAGTGCTGCGCCGCTTTGCGGCCGGGGATCGCACAAGAATTGACCTGAGCTGAGGCAGAAATCAGCGACGCGACGTGCGTTTCATGTCGCTGATTTGCAAATCCCGCCGCATTTTCGTATCAGGTATGGAAACGGGTGCAGCCGCCAGAGGGGCGGGATGCAGCGCCGCGAAACATCGGGCAAGAAAAAGAAAAAATGACCATCAAGACGCTGACCACCACCGAAGAGCTGGAAGATTTCTGCGCTCAGGCTGCCGCGCACCCTTATGTGACGATCGACACTGAGTTCCTGCGCGAGCGGACCTATTATTCCAAGCTCTGCCTGATCCAGCTGGCCATGCCGGGGGAAACCGACGAAACGGCGGTTCTGGTGGATCCGCTGTCCAAGGATCTGTCGCTGGAACCGCTTTATACGCTCTTCCGCAACGAGGCTGTGGTCAAGGTGTTCCACGCGGCCCGTCAGGATCTGGAGATCTTCTGGGTCGACGCGGGCGTGTTCCCGACACCGCTGTTCGACACGCAGGTTGCGGCGATGGTCTGCGGGTTTGGCGAACAGGTGGGCTATGAAACGCTGGTGCGCAAGATCGCCAAGCAGGGGTTGGACAAATCCAGCCGCTTCACCGACTGGTCCCGCCGTCCGCTGACCGGAGCGCAGCAAAGCTATGCGCTGGCCGATGTGACCCACCTGCGCCGCATCTACGAATATCTCTCGGTACAGATCCAGAAGAACAAGCGCAGCCACTGGGTGGCCGAAGAGCTGCAGGTTCTGACCGATCCGGCGACCTACGACATCCGGCCCGAAGAGGCGTGGAAACGGGTCAAGACACGCACCAACTCGGGCAAGTTCCTTGCGGTGGTGCGTGAACTGGCCGCCTTTCGCGAACATCATGCGCAGACCAACAACATTCCGCGCAACCGGGTGTTCAAGGATGACGCATTGGTTGAGCTCGCCTCGACCAAGCCGCGCACGGCGGCTGATCTGGGCGGGTCGCGCCTGCTGCTGCGTGAGGCCCGCAAAGGCGCCATTGCCGAGGGCATCCTGAACGCGGTGGCAAAAGGCATTGCCTGCCTGCCTGAAAACATGCCGAAGCCGACGCAGACCCGGGACAAGCTGCAGGTCAATCCCGCGCTGGCCGATCTGCTGCGCGTGCTGCTGAAGGCCAAGAGCGAAAACTCCGGTGTCGCGGCAAAGCTGATTGCCTCCAGCGCTGATCTGGATGCGATTGCGGCGGGGATGCGCGATCTTCCGGCGCTGTCGGGCTGGCGGCATGAGGTGTTCGGCGCCGACGCGCTGCGCCTGTGCGAAGGTGAGATCGCGCTGGCGGCCAAGGGGCAGCACGTCAAGGTGGTTGAACTGGCCAAGTAATTCCGCACATCGGATGCGCAACAAAAAAGGGCAGACCAAGCGTCTGCCCTTTTGCTTTGGGATGCTGTGCTGCGGTTACCGGCGGCGGGATTCGCGCTGGTTGGTGGACCCGGTCACACGGATTGTCCGGATCGCTTCCAGGTCCTGATGGGTGACGCTGGCCGCGGCCTGCACCAGGCGCGTGCGCTCCGGGCCCACAGGGGTGCTGGTCGCCGGGTAGAGGATGCGGAACGTGTAGGCCAGAACGCCCTTTTCCGCCGCTTCCGGGTCTTCTTCCAACCGCAGACGCGCCTGATAGGCGCCCTGACGCTGTGTCAGTGCTGTTGCGTGGATGATCGCGCCCACGGGGGTCTGCTCGATCCGCAACTCGGTGATCGTTTCCGCCAGCACGGAATTGTCTTCGTCGTCATCGGAGCTGCCAAAGAAGTTCAGGCCCGACTTTTGCGGGATCAGCGGATTGACCTCCTCCGGGGCTTCCTGCGCCACGGGGGTGGATTCCGACCCGCCAAACCAGTTCTTCGGGTTCACCCGAGACCCGCGCCATGCACCGCAGCTGGCAACCACCAGAGTTGCTGCCAGAAGAAGGATAAGGGATTTCTTCATCTTGCCCGCCATTCCGAATTGTACTGCTTTTGAGTTATAGCATCGCGGCGCGCTTGAAAAGCGGTTGAAAACCGGTGCGCTGCGGCCTAGTTCAGTCTTCGCAACACGAGAGGACCACCAGATGGCCAGCGCCGCCTTTGAAGAGATCGTCGAAGACTTCGAATTCCTGGAAGACTGGGAAGACCGGTATCGCCACGTGATCGAGCAGGGCAAGGCGATGGATCCGCTGGATGATGCGCTGAAAGTGCCCGCCACCAAGGTACACGGCTGCGCCAGCCAGGTCTGGCTGCACCCCACCATCGAAGACGGTGTGTTCCGCTTTGACGGGGACAGCGATGCGATGATCGTGCGCGGTCTGATCGCCGTTCTGCGGTCGCTCTACAACGGGCTGAGCGTGGCAGAGGTGACCAAGGTGGATGCCAAGGCCGAGCTGGGCCGTCTGGGGCTGACCGACCACCTGTCGGCCCAGCGGTCGAACGGGCTGCGCTCGATGATCGAACGCATTCAGGACGTCGCCGCCGAGCACGCCTGACCCCGCTGAGCGCCGATGTCTGGCCGGAATGGACCCTGAGTGACCAAGC
>JALEGX010000142.1 GCA_022763485.1 Paracoccaceae bacterium
GGGCAGGGACCGTTGAATTCATCTATGCGCAGGACGGGGCCTTTTATTTCCTGGAAATGAACACCCGCCTTCAGGTCGAACATCCGGTGACCGAGATGGTAACCGGCTTTGATCTGGTTGCTGAGCAACTGCGCGTAGCGGCGGGCGAGTGCTTGAGCGCCGCGCAGGCGGATATTCCCCAGATTGGCCATTCGATCGAATTGCGCATCTGCGCCGAGGACGCAACGGCCGATTTTCGTCCTGCGATAGGGGATATCCTGCTGCTGGACGAACCGATGGGCGAGGGTATCCGTGTGGACAGCGGCATTCTGGATGGCGGCAAGGTGACGACCGACTTCGACCCGATGCTGTCCAAGCTGATCGTGCATGGCCGGGATCGCGCGCAGGCCATCACCCGTGCCCGAAATGCGGTGCAAAACTATGTGGTTCTGGGGGTGACGACCAACACCGGCTATCTGGATGAAATCCTTGCGCATCCCGATTTTGCCTCGGGCGACGTATCAACCGGGTTTCTGGCTGAACAATCCGAAACGCTGACCGCGCCGGGCGAAGATGTCTCTGACCTGTTGATGGCGGCGGCGGCTCTATCGGACGAGCGACTGGTGAGTGACGTAATGCAGATACCGGAAATGTACCGCAAGATGGGCGGGTGGAGAAACTGATGCAACGGATTTTTCAGATCGACGGAGTAGAGACTGATTGCTGGCTGGGTCATGATGGCAGCCGGTTCGTGCTCAATACCCCCACTGGCGCTGTTGCCTGCCAATTGGACCCGACGGGTCTGCCGGGCGGTTACAAGCTGCGGGCCAAGGGTGTTGTGCGCGAATTGCGACTGGCCGTGGGGCCGGAAGCAACTTTTATGCACATGGACGGGCGAACCTACGAAGTCGGGCGGGTTGATCCCGCCGAACGCCTGGCCGGAAGCGACGGTGGCGCGAGCGACGACCGATTGGTGGCGCCCATGCCGGGTGTCGTGGTGTCAGTTGCGGTTAAACCCGGCGATGCGGTTGAAGAAGGCCAGCCGCTTCTGGTGATCGAAAGCATGAAGTTGGAAACCACACTGACGGCGCCGCGCGACGGGGTCGTTGCCGAAATGCCATTCGCCGAAGGCGACAGTTTCGGTCTGAAAGACATCTTGGCCCAATTGGCTCCGGAGGAGGAGTGACCATGCGCAGAATTGAAAGTCAGATCGACACCAATGCCGCCGACTACAAGGCAAATTATGCCGCCATGTCCGAACGGCTGAAGGAATTTCACGCCCGCCAGCACGCTGCACGCTATGAGCGCCCGCAGCGCGACTTTGACCGCCTTGCCCGCCAGAACAAACTGGGCGTGCGCGAGCGGCTGGAATTGTTGCTGGACCCCGGCACGCCGTTCCTGGAGTTTTCGACCCTCGCGGCCTGTCGTGAATATGACGGCGCGGTGCCCGGCGCAGGTGTGGTTACGGGGATCGGCATCGTGCAAGGCCGCGAGGTCGCCATCCACGCCAACGATGCCAGCGTCAAGGGCGGTGCCTGGTATCCGCATACCGTGAAAAAGATCGTGCGCCTTCTGGATGTCGCCTTGGAAAACCGCCTGCCGGTCATCCATATCTGCGACAGCGCGGGCGGATTCCTGCCGCTGCAGCACGGGGTGTTTCCCGACCGGTATCTGGGCGGGCGGGTGTTCCGCAACCAGGTCAAGCTGAGCCAGGCCAATATCCCGCAGATTGCCGTGGTTGGCGGACACTGTACGGCTGGCGGCGCCTATGTGCCGACGCTGAGCGACTACAACATCATCATCGAAGGCACAGGCGCGATTTTTCTTGGCGGTCCGCCGCTGGTCAAGGCGGCCACCGGCGAAGAGGTCGGTGTTCAGGAGCTTGGCGGCGCGGTCATGCACACCTCGGTCTCGGGCACGGGCGATTATCGCGCCGCGACCGAACAGCATGCCTTTTCACTGGCGCGCGAAATTGTCAGCCAGTGGAAGCGCACACCGAAAACGATCATCGAAACCGCATCTTTTGAGGAACCGTATTACGACCCTAAAGAACTCTACGGGATCATTCCGAAGGACCGGAAAACCCAGTTCGACATGCGCGAGGTTCTGGCCCGGATCGTGGACGGATCGCGGTTCCACGAATATCAGCCGGACTATGGCACCACGATGGTGTGCGGCTTTGCCCATATCTGGGGCTACAAGGTCGGCATTCTTGCCAACAACGGGGTGCTGTTCAACGACAGTTCTCTGAAGGCAGCGCATTTCATGCAGCTGTGCAATCAGAACCGCACGCCTCTGGTCTTCTTCCAGAACATCACCGGCTATATGGTGGGCCGCGAATACGAAGAACGCGGCATCGCCAAGGACGGCGCCAAGATGCTGATGGCACAGGGTGGCTCGGTCGTGCCGAAGTTCACCGTGATCGCCAATGCCTCTTACGGGGCAGGCAATTACGGCATGTGCGGGCGGGCCTGGGATGCGCGCACGTTATTCATGTGGCCCCAGGCCGAGATCGGCGTGATGGGTGCGGATCAGGCCGCCAATACTATGGCTGACGTCAAGATCCGGCAGCTTCAGCGCGAAGGCAAGGAATTGACCGAAGAAGAAATCGCCGCGATCCGCGAACCGGTGCTGGAAAAATACAAGCGCGATGTCGAGGCTTATACCTCGACCTCGGAATTGTGGGACGA
>JALEGX010000012.1 GCA_022763485.1 Paracoccaceae bacterium
GTTTGGCTACTTTCGGCTTGCGGGCGTGGATCACTTTGAACCGGCCATCCCCGCCGACTTCCTGCACCTGCTGAAAGCGGGCGGCAAGCGTGGCCTCATACGGCAGGTGGCGGTTTGCCACCATCCACAGGTTGCCCGAAAGCGACAGCAGCTTTGCCGCGGTGTCGATAAAGGCCAGGCCCAGTTCCGGCTCTGCCTTGCGCGAGCTATGGAACGGCGGGTTCATGACCACCGCATTGACCTTTTCAGGCAGGCTCCAGTCACGCGCATCAGCCCAGTGAAACGCCGCCCGCGGGTCATCCAGGTTGGCCCGCGCGCATTCCAGCGCGGCATGATTGGCTTCGACCAGATGCAACGCTTCAACCCCGGCACGCTCCAGGATCCGCGCCGCAAGGTAGCCCCAGCCGGCGCCCAAATCGACAACCTTGGACCCCAGGTTTTCCGGCAGCGCGTCTGCCAGCATCCTGGAGGCGGGATCGATCCCGTCGGCCGAGAACACACCGGGTTCGGTCACGAACCCCTGAACCTCTGTCCGGGTGGTCAGCCAATCCGACAGATCGGTGTCGCGCGCGTCAAACCAGCAGATCTTGCCGTGGGACTTGGCAATCGGCGCTGACAGGTCCACCCGGCGGCGCAGTTCCTTGATCAGCGAATCCACCCCGTCCGTCTTGGCCCCATCCACCACGACAAGCCCATCGGTGACACCGGCCGCCAGCGCCACAAGGGCGCGGGCCTGGGCCTTGGAGCGGGGAATGCAGACCAGCGAAGCAGCAAACCGCTCTTCCGCAGAGATGTCCGGGGCCGCCTGGATCCCAAGGCGCGCCATCGCATCGTGATCGGGGCGCAGCGGTTGAAGGACCTTCAGCCGGTCGTATGGCAAAGGGGACAAATCGAACGCGGCCGAGGGGTGAAAGACACCAACCGTGCCCTGTTCGGGGATCTCGACGCCGGCATCCAGGGCCAGTGAAAGTCGGTCAGCCATATGCGCTCCCTTGGAAAGACCGTGAAACCCCGGCTTCTACGCACGGCCCCGCCAGAGGGCAAGCCATCGCAGTGGTGACGCGCCAAACGGGAGACAGAACAGCAACGGCTTGCGTTACTCTTCCTTTTCCATCGTACACTGCAGCGGATGCTGATGCCTGCGCGCGAAATCCATCACCTGGCCCACTTTGGTTTCGGCAATTTCGTGGCTGAAGACACCGACCACGGCCAGTCCCTTCTTGTGAACGGTCAGCATGATCTCAAAGGCTTGCGCGTGGGTCATCCCGAAGAAGCGTTCAAGAACGTGAACGACAAACTCCATCGGGGTGTAGTCGTCGTTCAACAACAACACCTTGTACCGAGGCGGCCGTTTCGTCTTCGGCTTGGTCTTCAGCAGAACATCGGAATCGGACCCGTCGTCCTGATTGTCAGACATCGTCAGATTGAATTTGGTTTGGGTCACGGTCATGGAATCGGATAAGTCGTCTGGCGAGTCGCCCTGAGGCGCAGAATTTGTTCACCCGCTTATATAGCTTTCACAAGGTTTAGGAAAAGAGAAAGAGGGCGAAAACGTGTCCGGCAAACTGAACATTATTGGCTTCGATGCCGATGACACCCTGTGGCACAACGAGCGGTTCTTTCGCCTGACCCAGGACCATTTCACCTCGCTTCTGGCCGATTTTGCCGAAGCCGAACATCTGCATGAACGACTGCTGGCTGCGGAAAAGCGCAACATCCAGCATTACGGCTATGGCGTCAAAGGTTTCACCCTGTCGATGATCGAAACCGCGCTGGAAGTCACCGAAGACCGCGTGCCGGCCCGCGTGATCCGGGAACTGATCGAGGCCGGTCAGGAAATGCTGAAATCGCCAATCGAGCTGCTGCCCCATGCCCAGCACGCGGTCGAAGCCGTGTCGACGACACATCGCGTGGTCCTGATCACCAAGGGGGACTTGCTGGATCAGGAACGCAAACTGGCGCAATCGGGACTTGGCGATTTCTTTGACGGTGTGGAAATCGTGTCCGAGAAGACCCCCGAAGTCTATGCCGAGATATTTTCGCGTCATGCCGAGGGCGCGGACAGTGCCCTTATGGTTGGCAATTCCATGCGTTCCGATGTTGTGCCCGTGGTGCAGGCTGGCGGATGGGGGGTCTATGTCCCGCATGGGCTTGTCTGGGAAATTGAACATGCCCCCGCCCCCGACACCTCTGCCCGCTACCGCGAAATTCCCGATCTGGGATCGCTTCCCAAGCTGGTTCAGGACATCGAAGGCAGCTAAACAGCAATGGCATTTCGAAACAGGAGCCCCCGATGCCTCACGCGGAACTGAAATTTTCCAACGATCTGGAGATCGATCACAAGGCAATCCTGTCGGATATCGAGGCGACCATCCTGAAGCACGACGCAGGCGCGGGCATCTGCAAAGGGCGCGCCTATCCCTGTGACCGGTATCTGCATACCCATCTACTGGTCGAGGTCAGCATCCTGCCCAAGGCACACCGCGATGACGCGTTCTGCAAGGCTTTGCTGTCGGATCTGGAGGCCGCGATCAAAGCCCGAATCGAACAAAGCTGCGCCTTTTCGCTCGAGCTCCGCTTCAGCGGAGCCTACTACGTGACAAACGAGCATCAGGTCGCGGAATAATCCACAGCCCGTTTGAGCGCCCCTGCTCAAGGCCTCTGGGTCTTGAGGAAACGAGTGACCCAACCGCAAGATATGGCCTTGCCCACAACATGCGCGCGTTCCCTCCGCGTCTGACTTTGCAAAGCTTTTGGTTTATTTCGCAAAATCCCTGTGCTAGGCTTTTTGCAACTAATCCGAGAACGCCAGCCGGAGAACCGGCGGCATGAGGCAGAAAAAGAGGCAGAAATCGTGCTGGTTCGGAGCAAAAGCCCGGCCCGTTTGGGCTTGTATTTCGTCACCTTCATTTTCTTCTATCTGGCGGCATCCTTCGCCGCCTTGGCCGCGCCGTACGCCGCGATGGTCGTGGATGCCCGCACGGGTGAGGTGCTGCATTCGCGCAACGCCGACACACGTCTGCATCCCGCGTCCCTGACCAAGATGATGACCCTCTACATCGCGTTCGAGGCCGTCCAGAACGGGGAGATTTCGCTGGACACCAAGGTGCGGATTTCCAAGGCAGCAGCCGCAGAACCGCCCTCGAAGCTTGGACTGCGGGCCGGACAACGAATTGCCCTGCGCTATCTGATCCGCGCGGCGGCCGTGAAATCGGCAAATGACGCGGCAACGGCCATCGGCATTGCGATCTCTGGTTCCGAGGCCGCCTTTGCCCGCCGGATGACCCGCACCGCCAAACAGCTTGGCATGACGCGGACCACCTTCAAGAACGCCCATGGCCTGACCGAAAGCGGGCATATGTCGACCGCGCGGGACATGACCACCCTGGGGCGGCATCTGCTGTATGATTACCCGCAGTATTACAACCTGTTCTCCCGCACCTCGACCAATGCCGGGGTCAAAACCGTCAGCAACACCAACCGCCGCCTGCTGGGGGCGTATCGCGGTGCCGACGGGATCAAGACCGGATACACCCGCGCGGCGGGTTTCAACCTTGTTGCCTCGGCAAAACGCGGCAACGAACGGGTGATTGCAACTGTCTTTGGCGGCAAATCCTCGACCTCGCGCAATGCCAAGGTTGCGGAGCTGTTGGATCTGGGCTTCCGCCGTTCCCCGTCCCGCGCCCCCGTGCGGAAACCTTCGAAACCTCAATATGTCGGCAACTCTGGCCTGACCAAACCGGATGAAGCAGGAAAGACCATTCGTCTGGTCGGTGCGGTCAAGAAGAGCCTGCGCCCGGTCCTGAGGCCCGGCACCCAAACCGTGGCCCCGACCGTTGTTGCAGCGGTTGAAGAAGACCAGTCCAAGATTCAGGCTGGCGTGGATGCAGCCATTGCAGCGGTCGAGCAAACAGCCCAGCTGACGGATGAAACCCTGCGCCCCGAAGCGCGCCCCGGAAACCTGCGCGTCGAAAGCAATGGCGACATTGGCGACACCGTTGTGCAAGAGGTCGTGACCCGTCTGTCCACCTCGGGTGGTCGTCACTGGGGGATCAATGTGGGCCGCTATGCCAACCGCTATCAGGCCGAAAAGGTCCTGCTGCGCACAGCCCTGTCAGAGATGGCAACCCTGGAAGGCTCGCTGCGCAAGGTGGTTCAGTCCCCGCGCGGCTTTGATGCGAACTTCCTGGGCATGACACAGGAACATGCAGACCTTGCATGTCGGCGCCTGAAAGCGCGCAATGTCACCTGCTCCATGATTGGACCGTCCTGATCCAAAGCCCCTGAGCGTCGACGGCTCAGGGCTTTGGACGATCATCCCATTCATCGCTGAGGATCCGACGGGCATCGCCCTCGGGATCCTCATACTGGTTCGACCGGACCGTATAGACGAAGCCGATCAGGCCCACGGCCCCCAGAATCAGAGAGATCGGGATCAGATAGGACAGGACTTCCATTGGGTTACCTCAGCCGAAGCGCGTTCAGCGACACAGTAATCGACGAGGTGGACATAGCCAAGGCAGCAATCAGAGGCGTGGCCAGTCCCACAACCGCCAACGGAACGGCAATCACGTTGTAAACCGTTGCGATACGGAAGTTTTCGCGAATGCGGCGCGTTGCCTTGCGGGCGGTGTCACAGGCGTCCGCAATGGGCGACAGGTCCTGCCCCAGCAGCACAATGTCAGAGGCCACGCGGGCCGCATCAAGCGCCGACGCGGGTGAGATCGAGATATGAGCAGCGGCCAAAGCGGCGGTATCGTTCAGGCCATCGCCCACCATCAGAACAGTCTTGCCCTGTTCAGACAAGGCCTGAACGCGCTGCGCCTTGTCCTGCGGCAGCGCTTCAGCCACCCATTTGGCGATCCCCAGACGCTGTGCCAGTTCCTCAACAGCGCCGGTGGTGTCGCCAGAGATCAGCAGAACCTCCTTGCCGGTCTCCTGCAGCAGGCGCACCGCATCTTCGGCCCCCGGACGCAACGCGTCGACAAAGAAGAAGCCCTTGGGCTTGCCGTCACCGGTATCCAGCCAGGCCGCGGTTTGCGAGCCCTGCTGCGCCCCGACCCAGGCCGCACGCCCCAGACGGACCAGACGGCCAGCCAAGCGCCCTTCGGCACCGTATCCGGGAACCTCGGCCACGTCTTCGACATTGGCAGGCTTGATGCCCGCCTCTGCGGCGGCACGCGTCAGCGCCTTGGACAGCGGGTGCGAGGACGCCGATGCCAGCGCCAGCGCGATTTCCAGATCGCGGCGGCTGTGATCTCCCAGATTGACCAGATCCGGCGTTCCGGCCGTCAGGGTCCCGGTTTTGTCGAACACCACCGTGTCCACTTCGGCCAGGCGCTCCAATGCGGTGGCGTGTTTGATCAGCATCCCGCGCTTGAACAAGCGGCCCGATGCCGCCGTTGTCACCGCAGGCACCGCCAGCCCCAGCGCACAGGGGCAGGTGATGATCAGGACCGCCGCCGCAATGTTCAGCGAGGTGCGCACATCCCAGCTGTAGAGATACCAGCCGATGAAGCTGAGGGCCGACAGGATGTGGACCCCCGGCGCATAGAGCTTTGCCGCGCTGTCCGCCAAAGAGGTGTAGCGCGACCGCCCCGATTCCGCGATGGCAACAAGATCGGTCATCCGGTGCAGCGAGGTATCCTTGCCAACGGCGGTGGCGCGAATGGTCAGCGGACCGGTCAGATTGACCTCACCGGCGGATACGATGCCACCGGGTTCCGCAAAGACCGGCAGGGTTTCACCGGTCAGCAGGGACCGATCCAGTTCGGATTGCCCCTCAACGATTTCCCCATCAACCGGCATCCGCCCGCCGGGGCGAACCAGAATCAGATCCCCAATCGCCAGATCCGCAACCGGAACTTCGTATTCGTCCCCGTCCAGCACCCTGATTGCCCTTGGCACTTCCAGCGCGGCCAGCTCCTCGGCCGCGGATCGGGCCACGGCCCGCGTGCGATAGTCCAGATAGCGTCCCGCAAGCAGAAAGAAGGTCAGCGTCAACGCCGCGTCAAAATAGGCGTGCTCGCCCGACAGGCTGGTTTCCCAGAGCGAGGTGACAAGCGCCAGAACGATGGCCAGAACAATCGGAACGTCCATGTTCAGGCGCTGCACCTTCAGCGCAGACCAGGCGCTGACAAAGAACGGCTGCGCCGAAAACGCAATCGCCGGCAGCGCGATGGCCGCCGAGATCCAGTGGAACATGTCGCGCGTGGCGTCAGTGGCGCCCGACCAGACCGACACCGACAGCAGCATCACGTTCATCGACGCGAACCCGGCCACCGCCAGACGCATCAGCAGGTCGCGGCCCGCTCGGTCATTCTGTGTGGCGCTCAGCGCCGTGGCGTCCAGCTCATGCGCCTCATATCCCAGCCCCTCCAGGACCGGGATCAGATCCGCAGCCCGAAGGTCAGGATCAGCTTCGACCATTGCCCGTTTCAGCGTCAGGTTCACCCGCGCTGAATGGACCCCCGGATGGGCGTTCAGACCGCGTTCCACCGCCGAAATACAGGCTTGGCAGTGGATCGTCGGCAAGGACAGCGCAATCCGGGCCTCGGTTGGGGCGTCATTGACCGCCTCTGTCGGGGCAGCGACACACCCGGGGCAGACAGCGGCAGACGGTCGAAGCTGTGCAGTCATAAGGTCACCCCTTCACGTGCAGGATGACACGTTGCGAAAAGGCGGTGCCATCCTTGGCCACCGCGTTCATGCGGATGTTCCAGTTGCCATCCGCCAGTTCAGCAGGGGCCACATAGGCCCGGCCATCAAATTTGAAGGCCGGTTTGATGTCATCCTTCACATGGGTGGCCCGGCCAAGCGTCGCGTCCAGCGATGCCACCTGTACGGGCTGCCCATGCTCGTCCGAGATTTCAAGGACCACAAGGCCACCCACCGCAGAGGCGTAGACCGACCAGCCCAGGGCCTCCTGGGCCGATCTCCGTGCGTTGAACTCCTGACTTGCGACATAAGAGTTCTTCACCTCCAGACCCGGGAAAGTCTTTACCGCGCTGACGGCCAGGGCGATGTTCACCCCGATGATCACCGAAAAGGCGCCGACAAAGACCATCAGGGCGTGGCGACCGGTAAACTTGCGTTCGGGCTTGTCGGTCATGGCTCAGTTCCCTCTGCCGTTGAAGTTGGTGTCCTTGAACGCCCGCTCACCGTTGGTCAGATCTTCGACCCAGATGCGGACATCAGTGCTTTCAGCCTTTGCAGGCGCCGATCCCTTGGGCGTCACGATATAGACCCGTTGCAACAGGGCGGTATCTGCCGGCACGTTGACCGAGTCGTAGGGCGTGCCTTCCAGCTGAACCCGCAGCGTCGGATCGCCTTTGAGCGACAGTTTGAACGGACGATCCTCACCATGTTTGTTGCGCAGGCGCACGTCATAGGTGTTGCGGATGGAACCGTCGGACAGCGTCACGAAGGTCGGGTTGCGCACCGGCGCAACCGTCAGGTCGATATCGGCACGGATGAACAGAGCGAACAGCAGTCCGACCCCCACCAGCGACCAGAGCGAGGTGTAGAGAATGGTCCGCGGACGCAGGATGTGCTTCCAGATATTGACCGGAGGCTTGCCCGCACGTTCGTTGGTCTCATCGCTCACCGCCATGTAATCGATCAGGCCGCGCGGCTTGCCGATCTTGTCCATCATCTCATCGCAGGCATCGATGCAGAGCGCACAGGTGATGCATTCAAGCTGCTGCCCCTTGCGGATGTCGATACCAACCGGGCAGACGTTGACGCAGGCCATACAGTCGATGCAATCGCCCTGCGGTTCCGCATTGGCATCCTGCTTCTTGCGCAGCTTGCCACGCGGCTCGCCCCGCCATTCGCGGTAGCCCACGACCAGGGTGTCTTCGTCCATCATGGCGGCCTGAATACGCGGCCACGGGCAGGCGTAGATGCAGATCTGTTCGCGCGCATACCCCCCGAAGAAGAAGGTCGTACCGGTCAGAACGGCCATGGTGGTATAGGCAATGGGGTGCGCGTTCAGGGTAACCAGATCGACCAGCAGGGTGGGCGCATCCGCGAAGTAGAACACCCAGGCACCGCCGGTGGCCAGACCGATCAGCAACCAGAGGATGGTCTTTGTCGCCCGCAGGCGGAACTTGCGGAAATCCCACTTTTTCTGGCGATGCAGACGCAAACGGGCGTTGCGGTCCCCTTCGACCCAACGCTCAACCAGGATATAGAGATCGGTCCACACGGTCTGTGGGCAAGCATAGCCGCACCACACGCGACCCAGTGCCGATGTGAACAGGAACAGGCCAAGCCCGGCCATGATCAACAGACCGGCCACGAAGTAGAATTCATGCGGCCAGATTTCGATCCAGAAGAAATAAAAGCGGCGGTTTGCCAGATCCAGCAGAACCGCCTGGTCCGGCAGAGAGGGCCCACGGTCCCAGCGAATCCACGGCGTCAGGTAATAGATGCCCAGGGTCACCGCCATGATGATCCATTTCAGATTGCGGAACTTGCCCGACACGCGCTTGGGGAAAACCGGTTCCCTTGCGGCGTACAGGCTGGGGGCGGAATTGGTATCGCTCACGGAATCACTCCGAAAATTTGCCTCGAGTGTCAGCCTTCTCCCAGATGCTGCGCTGGCAAACTTTGATATGGGTCAAAAAGCGTATCTAGCACGTAGGTTTTACGATCGTTTCGCTGGAACTTTGCGTCGCGTCAGTGTCAGCCTCTGCGGCGAAATGCGGATTGACGCCAAACTGCGACAGGCCTAACCAAAGCTCAAATTTCGTAATTTGAGACAGCCATGACGACCTATACCTTTGATGCATATGCCGTTTATTCTTCACGTACGTCGCGCACAATTGTCGGAACGGAAAATGAGCAAAAAGTTCTTTCGCTCGTTGTTCCTGACGGCGAAGGCACCTTTGCGTTGGAGCAACCGATTGCCCAATCCGGAGTATTCAGCGCCACTATCAACGGTGACTTCTTTCTGCATATCGATGGTGAGGGGGTGCCCACAGGCGAGAGCTACGTCTTGCTTTTGAACGCAAACTGGCGCGCGGCTTCTGGGGCAATGCAAAACAGCCAATTTGCAATCTTGGCGTTACCCAATTCCTACATACCCGCTTTGGGTTGGGTCAATGCGGAATACATAGTTCCTATTTCCGGGGCTCCGCTGCCCGAACTTTTCTCGCAGACATCCTTCGAGACCTTCATGAACGGGATTGCCTCCTATCCTGCCTTTTTCCCAGGTTTGACTGTTGGTCCGTCGAACTCGCTTTCGTCTTTGACCACTCAGGTCACCGAAAACGACTATGTGGATCTGAACGCCTCACCACTCAAGGCATATTCTTCTGGCATTGGCGACGACACGATTACCGGCGCAACCGGCGCAGAAACGCTCGACGGTGGACCAGGAAATGATCTGATAACCCCCAAAGAACAAATTACAGGCCGCATTCGTTCCGCAGGTGGGGAAGGAAACGACACGCTGATAGGTGGGCGCGGCCAAGATTCCCTAGCTGGGGACGGCGGGGATGACGAACTGCAAGGCAACGACGGTTACGACCGGCTGGAAGGTGGGGACGGTGATGATACGCTCTATGGTGGCCGCCAAAGTGATACGCTCATCGGGGGCGCCGGCACTGATTATCTGCTAGGAGGCGAAGGCTTCGATCACTTCGAAGTAGACGACAGCCCGGATCATATTTCAGGGGGAGCGGGTGGCGGCCGGCTGCTCTATGTTTCGCACACGGATGCGCCGCTCCACATCGATTTCGATCGCGGAATCGTCCCGGGTGTTGCCTCGATATCGAATATTCGCAGCGCCCGCACCACGAACCACGATGACATATTGATCGGCGGAGGGTTCGAAGCTCTGGGTGGCGATGACGTGTTGTTCGGCTCGTCAGAAAACGATTATCTGTCTGGCGGCAGGGGCAATGACACGATCTTGGGCGGAGACGGTTTCGACACAGTACAGATCGTAGCGTCCCTCCGATCCAACAGCGCAATTGTCCACACAGAAGCTGGTCTCTACATCACTCACGGCGATGAAACAGATTTCATCGGCCACGACATTGAAGAGTTCTTCGCCAGTGACGGGATTTATACTCGTGAACAGGTTCTGGCCCTGCCGCAAGGCAACATGCCTTTGGTCGAGGGCACCGATGCGTCAGAAACGATCGTGGGCGGCGCAGGCGCCGAAGAAATCAGAGGTGGCAGCGGTTCCGACTGGATCATACCAGGCAGCTCGGGGGGCATTCTGGACGGCGGCGCTTGGCGCGACATGCTCGACTTCAGCGCGCAGGCCAGATGGGCCGGCACACGTTGGGGCGAATACTCACTCGATATCGACCTGACGGCAGGCACCGCCAGAAAAGGTGCCGCCTACTACGATGTTCAGAATTTCGAGCGTGTCACCGGCACAATCTTCTCTGACCGCTTCGCAGGAAGTCACCGATCGGAAGAGTTCCGCGGCTTGGGTGGCTATGATTGGTTCACCGCTTCCCGCGGGGCGGACACATTGGACGGTGGCACGGGGCGTGACATGGTCAGTTTCGTGAACTGGACCAGCGCTGCGCAAGAAAGCTATCACGACCCGCTGGATCCTTCGGGCGCTATGCCTGACCCGATCACGTTTTCCGGGGTTGTTGTCGATCTTGAAGATCCGTCCAACAACACACATCTGGCCGCGCGACATGAGCTTCGCAGCATTGAGCGCATCACCGGATCGACCCGCCAGGATCTGTTCATCGGGGACGAGCGCGACAATGATTTCAGGGGCCTGGGCGGATACGACTGGTTCGTCGGGTCAGCTGGAGGACGGGAACGCTATTTCGGCGGTTCCGGGCTGGATACTGTCACCTATTTCCGCTCCACCGCGGGGGTCGAAGCAAGCCTGCGCAACGGTCGGGTGATCGACGGTAAGGAGACCGGCTTCGGCAGCCGTGGCGATGCCGCACAGGACTTGTACTTCGATATCGAAAACCTTGTCGGCACTGGGTTTGACGATCAGCTTTCCGGCAATTCAGGTGCTAACCAGCTGTCTGGGCTTGGCGGCGACGACATACTGTTCGGCTATGCTGGCCGCGACAAGCTGCGCGGTGGAACCGGCGACGACACCATCGACGGTGGCGCCGGTGTGGACTACGCCTATTTCGAAGGCCAGAGCACCGACTATACCGTGATGCGCACAGATCATCGCAATGTGACGGTTGCTGGAGCGGATGGCACCGATCAGCTGCAGAATGTGGAGTACTTCGTGTTCGACGATGCGACACTGGAACTCTGGTCTCTGGCTCTGGCCTGACACTGCATCAGGAGGTCCGCTCAGGTGCGGATCTCCTGCGTCATCTGGCGTCTGAGCCACCGGATGAAATCCCTCAGGATCGGCCTCTGCATCCCCAGACGGGTTACGATGAAGTACCCCCCGACCTGGTCCTCTTCGAACAGGGCCAGCAACCGGCCTGCCCGAACGTCCGCTTCAACGAAATAGCGGACCATGACGGCCACGCCCTGCCCGTCACGCGCGCCATCCAGCAACAGATTGCCCGGCAGATGGATCCGGGTCCTCAGCCGCTCCGGCTGCACCCCTCGTGAACGGAACCAATGCGAGGCTTCGGTTGTGCCCAGTTCCTCGATCCAGGGCAGGTCCAGCAGGTCGGACGGGGTCGCCACGGGGTGCGACCCGATGAGATCGGGCGCCGCCACCACGATCAGCGAGCTGGGCAACAGCATCTCGGCCTCCAATCCCGGCCAATCTCCCAGACCATAGCGCAGCGCCACATCCACGCCACCGATCTGCGGATCAACCAGTTCCCCCGTCGGATCGATCATCAGATCGGCACCGGGATAGTTGGACCGGAAATCCGCAAGCCGGGGCATCAGCCAATGTGCTGCAAAGGTTGGAGTGCAGGTTACATGCAATGGCCGGCCAGAGGTCGTTGCGCCCAGGTCCTGCACAGCGGCTCCGATAGCTCCAAAGCCCAGATCAACCGCGCGGGCCAGAAGTTTGCCCTCTTCGGTCAGCGCCATCGCCCGGCCACTCCGGTCCAGCAATGGCACATCCAGAAAGGCCTCCAGCGCCCGCAACTGCTGGCTGATGGCAGCGTGGCTGACATTCAGCGCCTGCCCCGCGGCGATGACATTCCCATGTTCGGTAAACGCTGCAAAGGCCCGCAACGCAGCGAGAGGCGGCATCTTCAACCAGTCCATATGTAATCCTGACTTACAGAATGGAATTTCTATTGAATCGCATATCCGGACGAAATTGACCAGTCTTCCGACATCACTCCCCGTGGCAAACAGGAAAGGACCAACCGATGCTGCTGGAAATCTACGCCCGTTCGCTCATGACCGCGTCCCGTGTGGACTGTGTTCCGCCCGCGCCGCGCCGTCCGCGCCAGCCCAAGTGGCGCGCCCTGCTGACCCTGTTCAGCGGCCGAGCGCACAAGGTCGATCTGGCCCCCTGCTGCCCGGACCAGGCCTGAGAAACGAAAAACCCGCCCACCAGCAGGTGGACGGGTCAGTCTGATCCCTCTCGGGGTCAAGCAAAGGAAAAGCGGCGTCGGCTCCTCAGGAAACGCGCGAACAGATCGAAAAGCCGACGCCGTTCCCTCGGACCCGGAGGTCCGAGGAATTTCTTAAGGTGATGTTACTCACCACCGCCCAGCTGGTGGACATAGGCCGACACGGCACGGATCTGTGCTTCGGTCAGACGCTCGTTCCACGCGGGCATCACGCCATAACGGCTGTTGGTCACCGTTTCGGTCAGCGACGCATAGTCCCCGCCAAACAGCCAGATCGCGTCGGTCAGGTTGGGCGCACCTTGATAGATGTCGCCGGTGCCGTCTTCGGCGTGGCACGAAGAGCAGTTGTCTTCGAACACGACCTTGCCGGCTTCAACCTTGGAAGCGTCCTGTGCGTCGCCGGACAGCGACATTACGTAGTTGACCACCTGATCGATCTCTTCTTTCTCCAGCAGCTCATCGCGGCCGAAGGCAGGCATTTCCGAATACCGGGCGTCATCGCTGTCGGTGTTGCGGATCCCGTGGCTGACGGTGGTGTGGATGTCTTCCATCGTACCACCCCACAGCCAGTCGTCGTCCAGCAGGTTCGGATAGCCCTTGGCACCCGCAGCACCGGAACCGTGGCACTGAGCACACCAGGTCTTGAACACCGCGGCGCCCGAAGACACTGCATAGGAGTTCAGGTTGGCGTCGGCCGAGATTTCGGTCAGCTCGGTGGCTTCCAGCTTGGCGTTGATCGGTGCGTTGGCTTCGTTCACCGCATCGATTTCCGCCTGCACGTCTGCGCGGGTCGACCAGCCCAGCACACCTGCGGTGGCCGAGTTGATCATCGGCCAGGCCGGATAGGCAACCGTGTAGCCGATGCCCCAGACGATGCAGAGATAGAAGGTCCACAGCCACCAACGCGGGAGGGGGTTGTTGAACTCTTCGATACCGTCCCAGCTGTGGCCGGTGGTTTCAGGATCATCCTGCTTCAGTTCAGGTTTGTTGCTCATGTCCTCGCCTCCTCGGATGTGGCGGGTTTGTCTTCATGCCGGAAGGGGATGTTGGCGGTGTCGCTGTAGACCCGGCTGCTGCCCGGGCGGAACGCCCAGACAACAACACCGATGAAGAAAGCGAACAGGGCCAGCAGCATCCAGCTATCAGCGAATTGTCGCAGAAGCGTATACTGTTCCATCACACCCTCCGTTAGCGGCTTGCATCAGGAGTGAAGGTCGAGAAGTCGACCAGGGTGCCCAGCATCTGCAGGTAGGCGATCAGGGCGTCCGCTTCGGTGATGGCCGGCTGGCCGTCAAAGTTGCGCACGTTGACCTTGTCACCATAGCGTTCCAGCAGACCGTCATAATCGCTGTCGGGATCCGCCTGGGCCGCAAAGTCGGCCTGAGCGTTGGCGATCATGTCTTCGGTGTAAGGAACACCCACGATGGCATTGGTGGCCATGATGTCACCGATGTATTTGCCGTCGATGCGCTTCTTCTCAAGGAAGCCATACTTCGGCATCACCGATTCCGGCACGACCGACTGCGGGTCACGCATGTGGTCCACGTGCCAGTCATCCGAATAGCGGCCGCCTACACGCGCCAGGTCCGGACCGGTCCGCTTGGACCCCCACTGGAACGGGTGATCGTACATCGATTCCGCTGCCAGCGAGTAGTGGCCATAACGTTCGACCTCATCCCGCATCGGGCGGATCATCTGCGAGTGGCAGACATAGCAGCCTTCGCGGATGTAGATTTCACGACCTGCCATCTCGAGGGGGGTGTAGGGACGCATGCCCTCCACCTTCTCGATGGTGTTTTCCAGATAGAACAGCGGTGCGATCTGCACGATGCCGCCTATGGTCACGACCAGGAAGCTGAAGATCAGCAGGAGGGTCGCGTTGGTCTCGAGGATTTTATGTTTATCGAGAATTGCCATTGCTCCGGCCCTCCTTATTCAGCCGGGACTGCAACCGAAAGGCTGGCTTCTTTAGCCGGGGCCTTACGGACAGTCATCCACAGGTTGTAGCACATGATGACGGCACCAGCGAGGAACATGACCCCACCCAGACCGCGCACAACGTACATCGGGAACTTGGCGGCCACGGTGTCGGCGAACGAGTTCACCAGGAAACCGTTGGCATCAACTTCGCGCCACATCAGGCCTTCCATGATGCCGGTCACCCACATGGATGCCGCGTAGAGAACGATGCCGATGGTGGCGAGCCAGAAGTGCCAGCTGACCAGTTGCAGCGAGTACAGACGCTCACGCTTCCACAGAACCGGAACCAGGAAGTACAGAGCACCGAAGGTGATCATGCCGTTCCAGCCCAGAGCACCGGAGTGCACGTGACCAATGGTCCAGTCGGTGTAGTGCGACAGCGAGTTCACGGCGCGGATCGACATCATCGGACCTTCGAAGGTGGACATACCGTAGAAGCCGACAGAGATCACCATCATACGGATAACCGGGTCGGTGCGCAGCTTGTCCCATGCGCCCGACAGGGTCATCAGACCGTTGATCATACCACCCCAGGACGGCATCCACAGCACGACCGAGAACACCATGCCGAGGGTCGAGGCCCAATCCGGCAGCGCGGTGTAGTGCAGGTGGTGCGGACCAGCCCAGATGTAGATGAAGATCAGCGCCCAGAAGTGGATGATCGACAGCTTGTACGAGAACACCGGACGTTCGGCCTGTTTCGGGATGAAGTAGTACATCATGCCCAGGAAGCCTGCGGTCAGGAAGAAGCCCACAGCGTTGTGGCCGTACCACCACTGAACCATGGCGTCTTGCACACCCGGCCACAGGATGACCGACTTGGAACCCCAGATGGACACCGGAACGGTTGCGTTGTTGACCAGGTGCAGCATCGCAACGGTCACGATGAACGACAGGTAGAACCAGTTCGCAACGTAGATGTGCGGCTCTTTCCGTTTGATGACGGTGCCCAGGAAGACGGCCAGATAGGCCACCCAGACAACGGTCAGCCACAGGTCGACGTACCATTCGGGTTCAGCGTATTCCTTGGACTGGGTCCCGCCCAGCAGGTAACCGGTTGCAGCCAGCACGATGAACAGCTGGTAGCCCCAGAACACGAACCATGCCAGGTTGCCGCCCCACAGGCGCGCGGCGCTGGTGCGCTGCACAACGTAGAACGACGTGGCCAGCAGAGCGTTACCGCCGAACGCAAAAATCACCGCCGATGTGTGCAGCGGGCGAAGACGTCCGAAATTTGCGAAACCCTGAGCCCAGTCAAAGTTCAGAACCGGGAAGGCCAGCTGAAATGCGATGAAGGTACCAGCGAGGAAACCCACAACACCCCAGAAGGCGGTTGCAATCACGCCAGCGCGCACGACGCCGTCGAGATATTCGTTTGCAACAACACCGGCGGGCTTGGGTTCGTCGGTATGGCGCAATGTGTAGATGAAAAGCCCACCGGACACGAGCATCACGATGATGGCGTGTACCTGGTAAGCCAAATCACGCGCATTGCCTGCTGCGATCGCCGCGAAGACGACCAGCAGACCAAGCACGATGAGCTTGATGTAATTTGACATTTTGCGTCCCTTTGCCTTGTCCCACGCGATTCTTTCGCCGCGCCAGACGGATTTAGACTGGGGGCTTGATGCAAAACGGGGGGATTTGCTGCTTTGATCTGCATCAAGACATGCGCGGCAAATCTGTGAGAGGGATCCAACAGTGACAGGAGGACGCATTTTCGTCCCGAACCGACGGATTTTAACGAGGATCAGATGGCCTATAAATCCCTGCTGACGATACTTACCGCCCCCAAGACTGCGGTCGCGCCTCTGGCCCAGCTCATCGCCCTGGCCGAGCAGCAAGATGCACATGCCGAAGCCCTGTGCCTTGGCGTCGATCGAACCCAGACCGGCTATTACTATGCGGGCGCCAACGCCATGGTGCTTCAGGAAACCCTGGCCCGCGCCCAAACCGAAGCCGAGGAAGTCCTGGAGGTTGCCAAATCCACTCTGGCAAAATCCGGTGTCCGCTGGTCTGCTGAGGACGGTGTTGCACAGATCGCCGATCTGGGCCGCCATGTCGCACATCACGCACGGTTTTCGGATCTGGTGGTTGTTGGCCGCCCCTATGGCAAGGATCGCGGCGCCGAAGCCGAGCCGATCGTAGAGGCCGCGCTGTTCGAAGGGCATGCACCGGTGCTGGTGGTGCCGGACAATGGCCGCACCATCGGGCAGCCCAAGACCGTCATGGTGGCCTGGAACGAAAGCGAAGAGGCCATGACCGCCATTCGCAAGGCCCTGCCCTTCCTGAAAGCTGCGGATCTGGTCCGCATCGTGATTATCGACCCACCACAGCACGGCCCCGAACGCTCGGATCCCGGCGGAATGCTGTCCCAGTTCCTGGCCCGTCACGGCGTGAACTGTGAAATCGACGTGCTCAGCAAGACGATGACGCGGGTGTCCGACATCCTGAACCGTCACGCCACGGACACGGAATCGGACATGATCGTGATGGGGGCCTACGGCCACTCCCGCTTCCGCGAGGCAATTCTGGGGGGCGCCACCCGGAACATGCTGGAACAGGCCAAGGTACCGGTGTTCATGGCGCACTGAACGAAAAAGGCGGGAGGCAAAGATGCCGTCCCGCCTTTTGTTCGTTTGGTGCCGGTTGCCTGATCAGACCAGGAAGCCGCCATCGCTGTCATCGCCGGCTTCATCCATCAGCCGTGGCATGCTGGGCACCGTCACGTGGCGTTTGCCTTCCAGCTGGATGACACCGTCCTTTTTCAGGGCAGACATCTGGCGACTTACGGTTTCCAGGGTCAGCCCCAGGTAATCCGCCATGGCCTCTCTCGTCAGGGGCAGATCGAACACCATCTCATCCTTGGGGCCATCGGGGCTGAGCGACGCGTCGCGACGCGCAATGATCGCCAGTAGCGAGGCAATCTTCTCACGCGCGGTCTTGCGCCCAAGAACCAGCATCCATTCCCGTGCTGCATCCAGCTCGTCCAGCGTCATCTCCAACAGGCGGTGCGCAATATGCGGGGTCCGGCCCATCAGCTCTTCGAACGGCTTCTTGCGAAAGCAGCACATGGTCAGGTCCGTCGTGGCGATGACGTCATAGGCCGCGCCTTCGCGGCCCGGACGGCCGACAAAGTCGCTGGGCAGCAGAAGACCGACCATCTGTGTCCGGCCATCTTCCATGGTCTGGGTCAGGGTTGCGATGCCTGAGACAACGGACCCGACGAAGTTCATCTTGTCGCCCGACCAGATTACGGTCTGACCCGCCTCATACGTGCGGTAGTATTTGATGCTTTCAAGCTCCGCGAGTTCATCAACGTCACATCTTGCGCAAACGGCACGATGGCGGATCGGACAATCACCGCAATTTGCATGAGCTGTAAGGTTCGGGGCATTCATGAAGCTGTTCCACTTGATCTGAGTCAAGGATCGGCGATCAGGCCGGTTTATAGGGTAGCCCCATGACACAGAAAGCTCAATTGGCCAAGCTCGGATTATTCGATGCCAAAGTGCCGCGCTACACCAGTTATCCGACCGCACCCCACTTTCATAATGATGTGGGCCCGGATCTCTATGCGGACTGGATCCGCGGCATCAAACCGGGCAGCGCGGTTTCGCTTTATGTCCATGTGCCGTTCTGTCGGCGCCTGTGCTGGTTCTGCGCCTGCCGGACGCAGGGCACCCAGAGCGACGCACCGGTGCGCGCCTATCTGGAAGTCCTGAAAGCCGAACTGGCGTTGCTGAAGTCTCAGCTGCCCGAAGGGGTAACGCTGTCACGTCTGCATTGGGGTGGCGGCACGCCGACGCTGCTTGCGCCTGACATGATGACCGAACTGGCCGAAACCATTGCCGATGTGGCCTCTTTCGCCCCCGGAGCAGAGTTTTCGGTCGAGATCGACCCGAATGAGATCGACGAAGCCCGTCTGGACGCGCTGGCCGCGGCCGGGATGAACCGCGCCTCTATCGGGGTTCAGGATTTCGATGACGAGATTCAGAAAACCATCGGCCGGATCCAGGGCTTCGATATCACGCGCGATGCGGTGGAAATGATTCGCGCCCGTGGCATTCACAGCCTGAACGCGGACATCCTGTTCGGCCTGCCGCATCAAAACGGGGCCCGGATGACGGAGAGCGTTCAGAAACTGCTGTCGCTCAGCCCGGACCGCGTTGCGCTTTACGGCTACGCCCATGTGCCCTGGATGGCGCGCCGTCAGACGATGATTCCCTCCGAAGCGCTGCCCACCCCCGAAGCACGCCTTGGCCTGTTCGAAACGGCGGCCAAACTGTTCAAATGGGACGGATACGAAGAAATCGGCATCGACCACTTCGCCACCAAGGACGACGGGCTGACGATTGCGCAGAAGACAGGCAAGCTGAAGCGGAATTTCCAAGGTTACACCGACGACCAATCCGAAGTGCTGATCGCCGTTGGCGCCTCTTCGATTGCCCGCTTCCCGCAGGGCTACGCCCAGAACGCACCGGCCACATCCGCCCATACCGCAGCCATCCGCGAAGGACGGTTCTCGACCTCGCGCGGGCATGTCTTCAGTGCGGAAGACAAACTTCGCGGACGCTTGATCGAGGCTCTGATGTGTGATTTCCGGATCAACACCGATGAGATCCTGGAAAACTTCGACGTGTCGCGCAGCGAGCTGAATGCCCTCTTCAGCAAGGTTGCCGTCGATTTCCCGCAAATGCTCGAGATCTCGGCCAACGGTCTGGCAATCCCGGAATATGCGCGGCCGCTGACCCGGATGATCGCGCGTGGCTTTGATGCCTACGACCTGAGCAAGGCCGGTCACAGCTCTGCAATCTGAACAAAAAATAGGCGAAAACTGACCGCCTATCGTTTTCGATAGGTGGACAGTTCAGCGAATTTGGCCAGGATCATCCCTGCTCAAGATTGGTAATTTGGGCCCTGCAAGGTTCGATTTGTCGAACTGGGTTCGAAAACACCAGAGTTCAGTTAAGCAGCCAAATCTCATTACAAAATAAAGGCCGGGATCCGTGAGCCCGGCCTTTTTTGCGTTTGCGCGCAACGCCTCTCAGCGATCATTCCAGCAATTGCATGCGGATCGCGATGGCCAGCGCCTCTTCCCGTGTCCGGGCGCCCAGCTTGGACCTGACAGATAGCAGGGTCTTTCGCACCGTGACCTCAGCGATATCCAGATCATGTGCAATCCGGGTGTTCTGCAAACCGTTGGCCAGCCCCATCAGGACCTGGCGTTCACGGACGGTCAGCTTTTCCCGGCGCAGCTCGCGCAGCCCCTGTGCCAGGATGCTGTCTTCCGCCCCCTCCACCGGGTCCACGAAAGCCGCAATCAGCGTCGACGCATGGCGGATTCGGGCCAGCTGTTCCTCACCAAAATGGGTCAGGTCCTCATCGGTACAGAAGGTGACGCATTTTTTGCTATGGGCCGGGCCACCCGCAAAGAGGTTGGATTTCATCATGGTGAAGCCCGCGTCTTTGAGGCCCCAGTTCAGTTCCAGCGCCTTTTTCGAAGGGGCTTCGGTCCGTTTCATGCCGCCGGCCACCGCCAGATCGCCCAGCGTTTCCCGTTGCAGGTTCAAAAGGAACGGATCCGCTTCGTAGTAGGCCTTGTCCACATATTCCTGCAGCCATGCCGGATCTGCCGAACTTTGCGCCCAATATGGGGTGATGCTGCGTGTATCCACGACCGCAATGGTCAGCCCATTTCCACCCAAGGCGTAGATGGCTTCATTCGCAACTTGCCATCTCTTTTCAGCAGACCGCGCCGCAGAAAGCCGGTCTATCAGATCGATCGAAGCATTCAGCATGGCCCATTCGCACCTGTTTGCCTGAAAACGTCAAGGCGGCACGGTGCCTTACGTCACGAAGCCGCAGCAAGAAGGGTTCGGGTATATTCGGTCTGCGGGTTCTGAAACAGGTCTTCGACAGCACCATATTCCACGAAATCACCCTGCTTCATCACCACCACGTTATGGGACATCGCCCGCACCACCTTCAGGTCGTGGCTGATGAACAGATAGGCCAGCCCATAGCGTTTCTGCAGATCCCGCAGCAGATCGACGATCTGCACCTGCACGGTCATGTCCAGGGCCGAAGTCGGCTCATCCAGAACCACCAGTTTCGGCCGCAGAACCATCGCCCGGGCAATGGCGATACGCTGTCTCTGGCCACCGGAAAACTCATGCGGGTAGCGGTCCATCTGTGCCGGGTCCAGTCCAACCTCCGTCATCACCTCGGCCACCAGCTCCCGTGGGGCGCGATGCTGGTCGACCTGGTGAACGCTCAGACCTTCGGAAATAATCTGCGCACAGGTCATCCGCGGGCTCAGCGCGCCGAAGGGATCCTGGAACACGATCTGCATGTCCTTGCGCAGCTTGCGCAGATCACGCGTGGACCATTTGCGCAGGTCGTCGCCCTTGAAGGTGACTTTGCCCTCGGAAGCGATCAGTCGCATGATCGCCAGCGCCAGCGTTGTCTTGCCGGACCCCGATTCCCCGACAATGCCCAGCGTCTCCCCCTCCCGCACCGTGATCGCACAGGGGTTCACCGCTTTGACATGGCCAACGGTCCGTTTCAGAAAACCACGCTGGATCGGGAACCAGACCTTCAGGTCCTCGGTCGCCACCAGCTCCTGTGCGCCAGCGGGAATGGGCTCAGGCGCGCCAGAAGGCTCTGCCGCCAGCAGCATCTGGGTGTAGGGATGCTGCGGATTGGCAAAGATCTGTGCGGTGGGGCCGGTTTCAACGATCTTGCCGTCCTTCATCACACAGACCCGGTCCGCAATCTTGCGCACGATGCCCAGGTCGTGGGTGATGAACAGCAGCCCCATGTCTTCGGTCTGTTTGAGCTCTGCGAGCAGCTCCAGGATCTGCGCCTGAATGGTGACATCCAGCGCGGTGGTGGGTTCATCCGCAATCAGGATGTCGGGCTTGTTGGCCAGCGCCATGGCAATCATCACCCGCTGGCGTTGACCGCCAGACAACTGATGCGGATAGGCCCCGAGCCTGCTTTCAGGATCGCGGATGCCCACCTTGTTCAACAACTCCAGAATGCGCTGCCGCGCCTCATCGCCCAGCACGCCCTGGTGCAGCGCCAGCGATTCCTCCAGCTGCTTTTCGATGGTGTGCAGCGGGTTGAGCGACGTCATCGGCTCCTGAAAAATGAAGCTGATGTCGTTGCCCCGCACATCCATCAGTGTGCGGTCGCTGGCCCCGATCATCTCTTGCCCGTTATAGGTCACGGACCCTTCGACCTGCGCACTTTCCCCCAGCAACGATACCGTCGACAGGGCCGAAACCGATTTGCCCGACCCGGATTCGCCCACCAGCGCGACCGTTTCGCCCCGATCCACGGTAAAGGACACGCCCTGCACCGCTTGGGTCACCTTGCCGTCCTGCCGGAAGGACACACGCAGGTTCTGAACCTCCAACAAAGCGGTCATGAGAATGTCTTTCTGGGATCAAAGGCATCCCGCACGCCTTCGAAGATGAAGACCAGAAGCGAGAGCATGATGGCAAAGGTGAAGAAGGCGGTGAAGGCCAGCCAGGGCGCTTGCAGGTTCTGTTTGGCTTGCAGCGTCAGCTCCCCCAGCGACGGGGCCGAGGACGGCAGGCCGAAACCCAGGAAGTCCAGCGAGGCCAGCCCGCCAATCGCACCGGTCACGATGAACGGCAGAATGGTCAGCGTCGCGACCATCGCGTTGGGCAGCATATGGCGGAACATGATGGTCCAGTCGCTGACCCCCAGCGCACGGGCGGCCCGAACATACTCTAGGTTCCGTGCCCGCAGGAATTCAGCCCGGACCACGCCCACCAGCGCCGTCCAACCGAACAGGATGGAGATGAAGACCAGCATCCAGAAACTGCGTTGGAAGATCGAGAACATGATGATGATCACATACAGGCCCGGCGTCGCCGCCCAGATCTCGATCACCCGTTGCAGGATCAGGTCCAGCCGTCCGCCAAAGAACCCCTGAATTGCACCCGCCATCACACCAATGATCGAGGCCACACAGGTGACGATCAGGGCAAAGAGCACCGACAACCGGAAGCCATAAATCACCCGTGCCAGAACATCACGTTTGGTGTCATCGGTGCCCAGCAGGTTCTGCCCGTTGGGCGGCAGCGGGGCCGCGCCGGGGCGATCAACGGAGGTGTCGAAGGAATAGGGGATCGGCGGCCAGATCGACCACCCCTTGTAGAAGCCCTCCACCCCGTCACCATAGGACCCATCCTCGATACCCTCCAGAATGCCTTCGGGATCGTCAAAGCAATCCTCGATCCCGCCACTGGCGATCAGACAGCGGACTTCCGGATCGCGATAGATCGCTTCGGTCTGGAAATCGCCGCCAAAGGCAGTTTCGGGATAGAACTTGAAGATCGGCATCCGAAGCTCACCCCGGTAGCTGACCAGGATCGGCTTGTCATTGGCCAGGAACTCGGCAAACAAGGTCAACCCGAAGAGCAGCGAAAACAGGATCAGCGACCAGAAGGCACGGCGATTGCGACGGAAGTTGCGCCAGCGGCGGCGGGCAAGCGGCGACATCATGCTCAACCCTCCCGCTTTTCAAAGTCGATGCGTGGATCGACAAGGACATACATCAGGTCCGACAGGATGCCGATCAGCAGGCCGATCAGGCCAAAGACGAACAGCGTGCCGAACATGATCGGATAATCCCGTGCGACCGTGGCCTCAAAGCCCAGACGCCCAAGCCCATCCAGCGAAAAGATCGTCTCGATGATCAGTGACCCGCCCAGAAACACCGACAGGAACACCGCCGGAAAGCCCGAAATCACGATCAGCATCGCATTGCGGAACACGTGACCATAGAGCACGCGGGATTCCGACAGCCCCTTGGCGCGCGCGGTGATTACATACTGTTTCTTGATCTCATCCAGGAATGAGTTCTTGGTAAGCAGCGTCAGCGTGGCAAAGGCCGAAATCGTGTAGGCGGTGATCGGCAGCACGATGTGCCACAGGTAATCCATCGCCTTGCCCCAGAGCGACAGCGTTTCCCAATTGTCGGATGTCAGCCCCCGCAACGGGAAGATCTGCCAGTAGGAACCACCGGCGAAGAGAACCAGCAGCAGGATGGCGAACAGGAAACCGGGGATGGCATAGGCTGCGATGATGGCTCCACTGGTCCAGGTGTCGAACCGCGATCCATCCTTGACCGCCTTGCGGATGCCCAGCGGGATCGAGATCACATAGGCGATCAGCGTCGACCACAGGCCCAGGGTGATCGAAACGGGCATCTTTTCAAGCACCAGGTCAAAAACATCGATCTTGCGGAAATAGCTCTCGCCAAAATCGAGGCGCATGTAGTTCCACATCATGTTCAGGAACCGTTCCAGCGGCGGCTTGTCCAGACCGAACTGCTCTTCCAGTTCCTTGATGAACTCGGGCGGCAACCCCCGTGCGCCGACATAATTGTCGGTGAAACTGTTGGATTGCGTGTCCAGTTGCTGCGTGTCGCTGCCCTGACCGGCAAAGCCTTCGAACACGTCGCCACCACCCTGGATCTGGGCAATGGCCTGTTCAACAGGGCCACCCGGCACAAACTGTACCAGCACGAAATTGACCACCATGATCCCGATCAGCGTCGGAATGACCAACAGCAGTCGGCGAAGGATATACGCGCCCATGTGTCCGCCTTAACGCAATGCACCGGATGCCTTGAGCGCTTCGGCCCGATCGGCATCAATCCACCACAGGTCCTCAACCCCCAACGCGAAGGGCGGCAGCTTTTCGGGATAGGCGTACATGTCCCAATAGGCGACCCAGTATTTGCCCAGATACCAGGTGGGCACCATGAAGCGTTTGGCCCGCAGCACCCGGTCCAGCGCCCGGACATTGGCCTGCAATTCCGGTGCTGTCTTTGCGGCAACGATCCCGTCGATCAACGGTTCGATATCCGGTCCATGAACACCCGACGGGTTGAACACGGAGTATGCGGCGTCCTTGGTTCCGAACTGCTGGTACAGCCCGGTCGACGGCTGCAGCGACATCCGGTAGGCGCCCATGATCATGTCAAAGTCGCGATCCCGGCGACGCAGGGTGAATTGGGACGGATCGACCCGGTTGTAGGACGCATCCACCCCCATGACACGCAGATTGTCGACATAGGGGCGCAGGATCCGCTCCAGCGTGGGCTGATCGGCCAGGAACTCGATCTTCATCACATCGCCCGCCGCGTTCCGGCGCATCCCGTCGTCACCTACGCTCCAGCCCGCTTCATCCAGCAGCTTCATCGCACGGCGCAGGTTGCGGCGATCGGTCTGGCGGGCGGCCTTGGAGCTGTGTGCCATGACCGGCTCCTCGCTCAGGATCGACGGATCGAGCGCATCGCCCAGCCCCTGCAGAACCTCCAGCTCGCGCCCTTCGGGCAATCCCCGCGCCTGCAGGTCGGTGCCTTCCCAGAAGGAGTGCCGCTGCTGAAACAGGCCGTATTGCAGGCTTTCGTTGGTCCAGGCGAAGTTATAGGCCAGCTGCATCGCTTCGCGCACGCGGATGTCCTGAAAGATCGGACGGGACATGTTCATGATGAAGCCGCCCGCGTTCGGTACGTCCCCATCCGCAAATTCGCCCTTGATCACCAGACCATCGTTGATTGCCGGGAAATCATAGGCAGTTGCCCAGCTCTTGGAGTTGTTTTCCTGGCGCAGCGTGAATTCACCAGCCTTGAACCCCTCCATCGCGGCAACGGAATCGCCAAAATACTCGATCCGGATGCTGTCATAGTTGTTGCGCCCCACGTTGACGTTCACATGGTCGCCCCAATAGTCTGGGTTGCGGCGATAAACGATCCGGCGGTTGATGTCGTAGCTCTCCAGCACGTAGGGCCCGGATCCGACGCCCGGTTCCAGACGCGGTTCATCCAGCCTGCGGTTTTCCGGATCCGCGTCGAACCACGCCTTGGAAAACACCGGTGTGCCGCCCACTTGAGTGATCAGCGCACGGCGCGGGAAATCCGGTGAGAAATAGAACTTCACCTTGTGCGGGCCCAGCGCTTCGGCCTTGGGGATCCGCGCCCGCACGGCATCCGCATAAGATTTCAGCCCCTGCTCCAGCAGGATGTTGTGAGAGAACACCACATCCTCGGCCGTGACGGGCGTGCCATCGGAAAAGCGCGCTTCGGGGCGCATGTTGAAGATGACCCAATCCTGGCTTTCGGGATATTCCAGACTTTCGGCCAGAAGCCCGTAATACGCGGCCGGCTCATCATAAGACGGAAACAACAGGGATTCGTATTGATCGGCGGCGCGCGCACCAGCCCGGCCCTTGCGCGTGAAAGGGTTGAAACTGTCAAAGGTGCCCTGCGTTGCGTAGGACAGCTCGCCCCCTTTCGGGGCTTCGGGGTTCACGTATTCGAAATGCGCGAAACCGGCCGGATACTTCAGATCGCCGAATTCGGAAAAGCCGTGGCTGGTTGTCGTCTCAGGCTCGGACGCAAATGCAGCCCCCGCAAGGATCGCAAAACTGATGAACACTCCGCAAAGCAGGTTCAGCTGTCGGTTGGGCTTTATCGTCAACGAACGCGCCGCCGCGCGGGGGGGTCTCATCAGGCTCTTCCTCCGTCACATGCGCCCGTATTCGTTTCGGGCACTTGGCTGTTGCCTAAAGCTAATAGTGCGACAGGAAAACATTCAAGACGAGAAAAGGTCATCAATGCGTGAAGCCTGCGTGCGCCGCCCCTCAAACGCAGAAAAGCCGCAGCGCTGTGCTGCGGCTTCTTATCAACTGTCGCTGATCGGGAAAGATCAGTTGTTCAGGCTGTCCAGATACGCGATCAGGTTGACGCGATCTTTGACTTTCTTCAGGCCTGCAAAGGACATGGAGGTGCCGGAAACGGCTGCGCTCGGCTTGGTCAGGAACGCATCCAGCTCTTCCGGGGTCCATTCACCGCCCTTGCTGGACATCGCACCGGAGTAGCTGAACCCGTCAGCTGCAGCGACCGCACGGCCAACGATGCCGTACAGGTGCGGGCCGGTCGAGTTTGCGCCATCTTCCAGCTTGTGGCAGGCCGAGCATTTCTTGAACACCTTGGCGCCTTTGCTTGCGTCAGCAGCCGCCAGCAGCTCTTCGAAGCTGACTTCCTCTTCCGCTTCGGCAGCACCTGCCTGTTCAACCTCGATCACATAGGAAGCCTGGCCATGGCTGTCCATGTGATACAGCCCCTCTGCGGCCCACTTGCCGAGAAGGAACACGAGTAGCGCGCCGAAAAGACCGGCTGCCGCTTTGGTAAGTGTCATCGTATCCATGTTGATCGCGAGTCCATTTGATCTGTTTGCAGGCGTGTCTAAGGCTTCCCCTTTCAACTGGCAAGGTATAGACAGCGCGACCAAACGCCCAAGTGTTACATATTTGCAGGGAAAACATGTGATGACCAACAGGATTGCCTTTCAGGGCGAACCCGGTGCCTACAGCCACGAGGCGTGCAAAAAGGCCCATCCAGAGATGGAAGCGCTTCCCTGCCGCAGCTTCGAGGACGTGATCGAGGCGGTCAATTCGGGTGAAGCGGACCTTGCGATGCTCCCGGTCGAGAATTCGACCTATGGCCGCGTGGCGGACATCCATCGCCTGTTGCCGCAAAGCGGTCTGCACATCATCGGCGAAGAATTTGTGCGTGTTCACATCAACTTGCTGGGTGTGCCCGGCTCTTCGATCGCGGACGTGAAGCAAGCCTATTCACACCTTGTGCTGCTGCCGCAATGCGCCGGCTTCCTGAAGATGCACGGCATTCAGGGCCGGGTCAGCCCCGACAACGCCCGCGCCGCGCGCGAGATTGCCGAACGCGGCGATCCGTCCACCGCCGCGCTTGCCAGCGAACTGGCCGGTGAGATCTACGGGCTGGAGGTTCTGGCTCGCCACATCGAAGATCACGGTCACAACACAACCCGTTTTCTGATCATGTCCCGTCAGGAAAACCACGCTCGCCGTGGTGACAACGGCATGATCACCAGTTTCGTCTTCCAGGTCCGCAACATTCCTGCCGCGCTCTACAAGGCGATGGGGGGATTCGCGACCAATGGCATCAACATGACCAAGCTGGAAAGCTACATGGTTGACGGTTCTTTCACCGCGACCCAGTTCTATTCGGAAATCGAAGGACATCCGGACGATCACAACGTCCAGCTGGCAATGGATGAACTTGGTTACTTCACCACCAACGTCGAGATCCTTGGGGTCTTCCCTGCGAACCACGCCCGGTACTGATATCGCAGCAGCCCGGCGGTCAATCGGACACGCCGGGCATCAAGCCAGATCTTCAGGCATATCCGCTGAGGCGGTCTTCCAGATGCTTGGCGTATTCCGCCACCTTGAGCTTGTACCGCTTGGACAGATTGTTGCGCGCCAGTTTCATCGACTGGATGAACAACCGTGCGGGCAAGGTCTTGGGTGTCAGCTGCATGGACACCGTCAAACGGGTTCGCCGCGGCGACAGCGCCAGCAGTTCCAGGTCCATCACCCCTTCGACACCCGCGCCCACCGCTTCGAACCGCATGAAGGTATCTGGCTCGTAGCGCGTCAGGGCGACCCGCAGTTCACGGCGCTTGCCGCGCATGTCGAACTGGACATCCCATGCCAGACCGGGACGCGGCGGGGTCAGGGCGCCACGGCGCTGCACCTCGATCCCGCGTCGGATCGCTGACCGTTCGAAAAATTCGAATTCGGACAGGGCCTGAAAAACGCCCGCGATCGGGGATTCGATGTCTTCTTTGCTCGAAAAGTCCATGGGTTTGCCTGTCTGCGCTTCTGCTCGCGGGGATTGTCCCCCTAATCCAGGGTATCCGCAAGCCAGTTCTGCAACAGAAAATGTGCAATTGCGCCTTTTCGGGCAGGCAGCATCGTCGGGTGATCCCCGGCAAAGGCCTGCATCATTTCCGACCGGGTGACCCAGACTGCATCCTCGATTTCTTCCGGATCAATGGTGATATCGCGGCTCAGGGCGCGCCCAGCGCAACCAAACATCAAAGACGCCGGGAAGGGCCAGGGCTGGCTGGACAGGTAAGTCACCTCTCCGACGCGTACACCGGCCTCTTCCAGCACCTCGCGGCGCACGGCCGCTTCAAGCGTCTCACCCGGCTCCACGAACCCGGCAAGCAGCGAATACATCCCTTCGGGCCACCCCGGTGAGCGCCCCATCAACACGGAATCGCCGTGGGTAATCAGCATGATCACAACCGGATCGGTACGCGGGAAATGTGAGGCCGAACAGGACGGGCAATTCCGCTGCCAGCCCGCCATGGCTATACGGGATTCGTGCCCGCATTTGGCACAGAAGCGATGCGTGACATGCCAGCCAAGGATCGCCTTGGCCGTCGCGGCAAGCTCGGCTTCCAGCGGTGACAGACGGGTCATGATGCGGCGCAGTTCGGCAAAAACCTGCCCCGGCTCCAGATCCGGGTGCTGCTGCTCGGACCGGTCCAGGAATTGGCCAAGCGCCTCCTCATCCAGCTCATCCGGTACCCAACCGGAGATATCGCTGGCAAAAACCGGCGCGTCATCCTCAAGCAGCCCCAGAAACACCATATCCTGCGCTTCCTGCTCGGGGCCGCCGGACGGCAATTGCGCCACCGGATGCCCGGGCGGCAGCAAAACCAGCGAATTCAGACGCTCGCCATGAACCAGCGGTTTACCGCGCCAGATCGGCAGGACACGCGCCTTTGGGGACTGGATCATGTCGGCCAACGCCGCCGCATCCCCCCGCAGGTGGGCCGCGCGCTCAAGGCCACCGCCGCCAAAGGTCACCGTTTCCGCATTCCGCATCTGACTGCCCTCAAATTCAGGTAATTGATCGTCGCGACCATCGGATGAACCGGAAGGTTTGACAAGAGCGATGGACAGAACGTCGGGTTCTGGTTCACACATGCAGCGAAACGCTCCAAATTCCCCTGCAAAACCAGTAGGCCAATGTCGAACTTGTCCACATTGAACTTCATTTCATTCTCCGGTTTCCGATGACACATTTGAACAACAGGAACGACCGTATGACCCGGCCATCCGGCACGCACGCAGGCGACGAGCCCGGACTTCGTGTCCGCATTCTCGGCACTTCGGACATCCACATGAACCTGCTGGGGTATGACTATCACAAGGAAAACAGCCCCCAGGTTGGTGGGCTGATACATCTGGCACAACAGATCCGGCACCTGCGGACCGAGGCCGAAAAAGAGGGCGCGCTATGCCTGCTCTTTGACAACGGCGATATTCTGCAAGGCACACCTCTGGGCGATCACGCGATTGAGCAACGGATCAGCCCCCATCCGGCCATGAGCGCCTTTGAGCAATTGCGCTATGATGCGCTTGGGCTGGGCAATCATGATCTGGACTACGGGATGGATGCACTTGCCGAGGTGCTGACGGATGCGCCCTGCCCGGTGATCAGCTCGAACCTGCACGCCGCCCATCCCAAGCTGGACCGCCAGCTTGCCCGCTCAACCGTTCTGGAGCGGGCGGTGACCCTATCCGATGGCACCCTGGCGGACCTGAAGATTGGCGTCTGTTCGGTCCTGCCTCCGCAGACGATGCAATGGAACACCAAGGCCTTTCCCGACACCGCCACGATTGCGGATATGGTCCAGACGGCAACCGCCACGATCGCACAGCTCCGCGCAGCGGGTTGCGGCCTTGTTGTCCTACTGGCGCACACCGGGCTGGGGCCTGAACCTGCCCAGCCCTTTCAGGAAAATGTGGCTCTGACATTGGCAAAATCCGCAGGCGCCGACGTTGTGCTGGCGGGGCACACCCATCTTCCGATGTCGCTGTCAAAACCCGCTGGCAGCACCTGTGCCGCCCTCGCCTTGCCGTCATCGTCAGCGCGCCAGCTGGCCCTGTTCGATCTGACTCTCCAGCGGAAAACGAACGAAGCCTGGCAGGTGATAGAGGCCGCGGCTTCCGTTGTCGACAGGGTGACAGATGAACAGGACAACGCCCTTGCAGGGCTTTTGAATCCCGCGCACCAATCCACGCTCGGACATCTGAACACCCCGGTCGGGAACAGCCGGGACGCATTGCATTCCTACTTCTGCTTCTGCGCGCCGGACCGGTCGCTTGCTTTGATTGCCGCAGCACAGGCGGCGGCGATCCGGCCCCACATCGGCGTCTCATCGGCAACGCGCCTGCCAGTGCTGTCAGCCGTCGCCCCCAGCAGGTTTGGCGGTAGAGCAGGCCCGGATGCCTTTACCGACATCCCACCGGGCCAGATCAGAGAGCGCCACCTTGCCGATATCTATGCCTACCGAAATGATTTGCAGGCGGTGATTGTGACCGGAGCACAACTTCTGGACTGGCTGGAAATGTCGGCAAGCTTCTTCAACCAGATCCCGCCCGGCACACAGGACGCCGCTCTGGTGTCGGCTGACAGGGCCGGACACAATTTCGATGTCATGCATGGAATCACCTATGAAATCGACCTGACGCGCCCCGCCCGTTTCACGGTAGACGGCATCCTGACCGAAGACGACAACCGGCGGATCACCAATGCGCGCTGGGAAGGTCTGCCAATCCAGGCAGATCAGCACTTCGTGGTCGCCACAAACACCTATCGCAGCGGCGGGGGCGGCCATTTCACCGCGCTGGAGGAGGCCTGCCGCCTACCCCTACCCGCTCTGCCCGTGCAAGAGGCGCTGACGGACTATATCGCGGGCCGCCTGCCCCGGGACGAACTGGAAAGCGCACCGGACCCCTGGAGCTTCACCCCAATCCCAAACAGCACGGCACGGCTGGAGACAGGACCAGGGGCGCGGAAGTTCCTTGATGAAATCGCGCATTTCGATCCGGACGTGCAGCTGAATGTTCAGACCGGCTTTCTTGAGGTGACGCTCGCTATGGCCATACCCACTCTTGCCAAGGCGGAATGAACGACATATATCCCCGGTTGAGAGGTTGGCGCGGGCAGGCGCCTCGCCAACCCGGTCAGGTCCGGAAGGAAGCAGCCGCAACGAGCCCCGCTTGGGTCGATGTCCAGCCTCTCACCTTATCCCATGACAGCTTATGAGTGCCATCAGAGCCCACCGCGCCATTTTGGGCTTCGGGCCAGCTCCGTTCATTTTGCCCGCAATACCTAAAGCCGAAAGAACCTCACACTTTTTAGTTGCCGAAAACTGTGCCATCTTTCCGGCATAGGAGACGGATATGTTGAGAAAAACTCAATTGCTGATCGCGCTCTCGATGGCGCCAATGGCGGTTTTCGCCGAACAGACAGAATGGGTTGTGCTTGAAGACCAGGCCAACTGTATTCTGGAGCATCTCTCCGATTACCGGCAAATCTCGGCTCCGGTTGTGGTCATCGCGGTTGAAGACTGTCCCAACACAAATCCTTTCGCCGGTTCAATCGCAGGAAAAAGCAACTTCGGTGGAATCGGCAAGATCAAAAGCCAGCGCGATGCCAGCGGCTTTGACCGCCACATCACCTATTCAGCTGAGGAACTACAATGCCTGACAGCCAACAAAGTGACGTTCAAGAAGGGCAAGGCGTTCTTTCCAAAAAGGGTTTCGTGTGGGGAATAGGCAGCGCGGCAGACCTTGTTTCGCTGATCTCAAACGTCGGGGTCGTCGTCACTGTGGCGCTGGGTGTCATCACCTACCTGGATCAGATCAAGCAACTTGAACGCAATGCAGCCTTTGAATTCTCGACACGGCTGAACCAGGGGGACTTGTTGTCGATTCAGCGGCGGCTGTCCGTCGAACTGAGCAAATTGCAGCTTGGACAATTCGAGGGCATCGCCCTGCAACGATCGACGATCGCCGCCATGGTTGAGAAACTGGCGGAAACCACCAAGGATCAATCGCTGTTCGAACAGGATGTCATCACTTTGATCAGCTATTTCGACGAAGCACAGACCTGCATCGAGGCCGGGACCTGTGACCCGGAAACGCTGCACAAATCCATCGGGGAACCTGCCGGTCGATACGCCTGCCTGTTTCTGCCCTACACTTCGAACCTGCGTGATCGCTACCTTCTGGAGGGACTGGGCAGCGGGCTGGCACGCATGATTAAGTATGAAAAGACCTGCTGATTACAGGCAGTTGTTCTTGAGCAAAGGAATCAATCGGGGGTCCAAGCTGTCAGGCAAGCCATAGCTGAGTTCGTTTAACGCCATCATCTCTGGGCGGCTTACTGTGGGAAAGCTGACGGCAACACTTTCCGAATTCGCGAGACGATCAATAACCCTATCGTCAACGCTGAAATCCAGAAGCAGCGGAACGCCTTCGGACGGGGATTGATATGCCCCATTGTACTTTGCCGGCAGGCTGCCATCACCGAAATCGAATGTCAGTTTGTCTTGGTAGTGCCGCAGAGTGTAATCGTCGATACAGGCATAATCATTGCAGATCATGGTAGTGCCCCGTGGGGTGGTGTAAGAGGCCGCGCGCGAAGCCCTTGGCGTAGCGCAGCGCGCGGCCGGGCTGGCGGCCATCGCGCTTCTTCGTA
>JALEGX010000143.1 GCA_022763485.1 Paracoccaceae bacterium
GCGATGAGCCATACCGGCTATGAGGATCTGCTGATCAAGGACAAGCGCAAGCTGGCGCTGGGCACCTTTTACCACCAGCTGCACCACCGCTATTACGAGTGCAACTATGGCAATCAGGAAATGCCTTGCGACCGTTGGTTCGGAACCTTCCACGACGGGTCCCCCGAAGCCACCGCCGAAACACGCGCGCGCAAAAAGCGGATGTTCGGTTAATGGACAAGGGCGTGTGGACTGGGAAATTACGCTTTTGCCTGTTCAGTGAACGCCCGTTGCGCTTGCGCGAAGGACAGCAACCGTTTGCTCTTTTCGTCCCAAAGATGCAGCCTTGCATTCACAAGGCTCTCTCGGATCGACATACGATTGCTTTCCGCCAGTTCTGAATGATCGCGCAGAACTTCGGGGAGACGATAGAACGGGATCCGGCTGTAGAGGTGATGCACGTGATGTACCCCGATATTCGCGCTTAACCATCTGAGCACCGGGGGCAACACATAGTACGAGCTGCCCTTCAGCGCTGCCTCTTGCAGCTGCCAGTCGTCTTCGGTGGCCCAATGTGTGGTTTCGAACTGATGCTGCACATAAAACAGCCACATCCCCGCCGTTGCTGCCAGAAGGGTCGAAGGCACGAAAATCAGGAGGACCGCCGGCAACCCGCCAAAATACAGGATGGCCGAAAGGCCGGCGATGATCGCGACATTGGTCGCCATCGCGCTGATCCAATATTTACGGCTGGACATAAGCCCGAATGGCAGTCGGTTCTGCAGAAAGAACAGGTATCCCGGCCCGAACCCGAACAGAACAAGCGGATGCCGATACAGTCTGTAGATCAGGCGGTCATATGTGGACAGCGCCTGGTATTCTGCGACGGTCTTTGTGTGAATGTCCCCGATGCCGCGCCGCCCGAGATTTCCAGCCGAGCTGTGATGGATGGAATGTGTGCGCTTCCAGACATCGTAAGGTGTCAGCGTCAGTACCCCCAGAACACGCCCCAGCCAATCGCCAACCTTTCGGTTCTTCAGGAACGCCCCGTGCCCACAGTCGTGCTGAATGACGAACAGACGCAGCAGGAAACCAGCATTCAGCAAGGAAATGCCCAACGCAAGCAGGTAGCTTACGTCCAAGAGCCACCACGCGAGGCCCCACAAAAGAAGGAATGGCCCAGCGGTGATCAAAAGCTCGAAGGCGCTGCGCATCGAACTTGGGTCCCGGTATGAAGAGAGTACCTGAGCCCATTCACTTGCGGTCCGCGTTGGCGACTGTTTCCCAGATGGGTCCGAAAGATCAAACATGGGCCTGCTTCTTTGTTAATGCTGCGCGCCTCCTTATAGGATTGATTGGTCCCCGGAAACCGCAGCCGTTCGCTTTGTCATGATTTCTTGGCGACGTTGCACGCGCCGGGGATTCTTTTGCTGCGCCTCTCGCCTTGAGCGTGTCAGGCAATGGCCAGATTGTTCAGCATCGTGCCCCTGCCATCCCAGATTCGCATTGTGATTTGCAATCCGCGCAGCGTCTGCTACATGCCCCTCTGCCCGGATGGTCCGGGTGCCGGTCGCAGCCTACCCGGCTTATGAAAACAAGGATCTGAAACGTGAAGACAATCGTAATCTGCTCCGGCGGACTCGATTCGGTTTCGCTTGCGCACAAGGTGGCGGCGGAGCATGAACTGGTCGGCCTGATCTCTTTTGACTACGGCCAACGCCACCGCAAGGAGGTGGAGTTTGCCGCGCGCTGTGCTGAACGGCTTGGCGTGCCCCATGACCTGATCGACATGAGCCATGTCGGCCAGCATCTGTCGGGCAGTGCCCTGACCGATGATGTCGACGTGCCTGACGGGCACTATGCCGAGGAAAACATGAAGGTCACCGTGGTTCCGAACCGCAACGCCATCATGCTGGCCATCGCTTTTGGTGTGGCGGCGGCGAAACAGGCGGATGCGGTGGCGACGGCGGTGCATGGCGGGGATCACTTCATCTATCCCGACTGCCGGCCCGAGTTCACCGAAGCCTTCGAGGCGATGCAGGCCAAAGCGCTGGATGGCTATGCCAGCGTCAAGCTCTACACCCCCTTCGTGCTCGAACCAAAATCGGCCATCGTGGCCGAAGGCGCGCGCCATGATACGCCCTTTGCCGACACCTGGTCGTGTTACAAGGGTGGCGAAACCCATTGCGGGCGCTGCGGCACCTGTGTGGAGCGGCGCGAGGCCTTCCATCTGGCCGGTGTCGAAGACCCCACGGTCTACGCCGATCCGGACTATTGGAAAGCCGTGGTGGAGGGGCGCTGATGTACCGGATCACCAAGGAATTCCACTTTTCCGCCTCGCATCAGCTGTGCGGGCTGCCCGATGATCACCCCTGCGCGCGGATGCATGGGCACAACTATATCGTTGAGGTCGAACTGGCGGGGGAAGAACTGGATCAAAACGGCTTTGTCGTGGACTACCGCGAGCTGAAGCCGCTCAAGACCTGGATCGATGACGAGCTGGATCATCGGCATCTGAACGATGTGTTCGGTCATGACATGGTGACGTCCGAGCGGCTGGCGAAAGAGGTCTATGACTTCTGCAAGGCGCGCTGGGCGCAGACCACGGCGGTGCGGGTCAGTGAAACACCCAAGACCTGGGCGGAGTTTCGTCCGTGAGCCGGCTGCGCATTGCGGAGATCTTTGGCCCCACCATCCAAGGTGAGGGCGCGGTGATCGGCGTTCCCACGGTGTTCGTGCGCGCGGGCGGCTGTGATTATCGCTGCAGCTGGTGTGACAGCCTGCACGCGGTCGACAGTGCGTTTCGCCATGAATGGACGCCGATGGACGCGGACCAGATCATGGCGGAGGTCACCCGCCTGTCCGGGGGCACGCCGATCACCGTGTCCCTGTCCGGTGGCAACCCGGCGATCCAGGATTTCGCGCCGCTGATCGCGCTGGGCAAAGCGGATGGTTATGGCTTTGTGATGGAGACCCAGGGCTCCGTCGCGCGGGAGTGGTTTGACGCGCTGGACACGCTGATCCTGAGCCCCAAGCCGCCCTCCTCCGGGGAGGTCGTGGATTGGGAGATCTTTGCGGAGTGCGTCAACGCGACGACCCGCAAGGTGCTGAAGATCGTGATCTTTGACGAGACCGACTACGCGTGGGCGCGCGAGGTTGCGGATCGCTTTCCCGACCTGCCGCTCTATCTGCAGCCGGGCAACCATACGCCGCCGCCACCCGATGCCGAGGACGCCGAAATCGACATGGACGGGATCATCTCCCGCTATGAGTGGCTGATCGACAAGACTCTGGGCGACCGCTGGTACGCCCCCACCATTCTGCCGCAGCTGCATGTGCTGGTCTGGGGCAACAAACGCGGCGTGTGACACGCGCGCGAAGAGGATAGCAAAATGGCAAATCAGGACATCTATGCAAATCTGACCCAGCTGGGCGGTCGGACCGAACTGCCGAATTCGCCCGAGGAGGCCGTGCTGGAGCGGGTGCCGAATCCGCAGGCCGGGACCGACTATGCGGTGCGCTTTACCGCGCCCGAGTTCACCTCGCTCTGCCCGCTGACGGCGGCGCCGGATTTCGCGCATATCGTGATCGACTATGTGCCGGGGGATTGGCTGGTCGAAAGCAAATCGCTGAAACTGTTCCTTGGTTCGTTCCGCAATCACGGCGCATTTCACGAGGATTGCAGCGTGACCATCGGCAAGCGCCTGGAAGAGGTGCTGGAGCCGAAATGGCTGCGGGTCGGGGCCTATTGGTATCCGCGTGGCGGCATCCCGATTGATGTCTTCTATCAGACCGGGCCTGAGCTGCCGGGCGTCTGGATCCCGGATCAGGGCGTACCGACCTATCGTGGACGCGGCTGAGCGGACAGGTTGGCAGACACGGAGATTGTCCCACCGACCTGTCCATTGGTCGGCGGGGCAGTGTCCTCATGCGTCCCTTTGGCGCGTCAGGATTTCTGGAACAGGGCGATCAGGGCGGTGTCGTTGCTGTGCTCGCCGGTTGCCCCTTCGCCGTACATCCGGACCTCAGGCATAGTGAGATTGCGGATCCACTGGCCCCTGAGCAGCCGGTCGAACGCAGGGGCGAATCCTTGTTTGTCATAATGCTTGGTGTTGATCGAAATGGCGAACTGAGATCCTGGCCGCGCCGCGCGCAGCAAATGGGACAGCACCTCGGCCCCTAGGTGCCCATGGGTGAAGGTCCCCGAGGAGATGATCCCGGCGTAAGCGTTCCGGGGCACCGGGACACCTTCGGTTAGATCCGCTTCGATCACGTCCCGATAGACGTCCTTGCGCAGCGCCTGGGACAGCATTTCAGGACTGATATCAGTTGCGTCGATCGGGCCGCAGCCAAGCTTGGTCAGGGCCTCACCACACAGACCCGTCCCTGCGCCCACATCAAGCACGGGACCGCGTCCACCGGCATGTACAAACGCGCGCGCCACGGCTTCGGGCAGGATATAGGCCTGCTGTTTGGCGAAACTCTGATCATAACTGTTGGCCCAGTCGGCATAGAGCCGAACCGAATCTTCGGAGTTGGACAGGGCATAAGCGGCGGAAAGATCGGGTTTTTGATGTGTCATATCCGTATCAAAAGGGAAAACCGCCAATCGAATCAACCCTTGCGTAAATCGCCGCAGCGCAGCAACATTGCAGGATGACGAATACACTACTTTGTCTGGGGTTCGGCTATACGGCGCGAACCCTGGCGCGGCACCTGATTCCGCTGGGTTGGCGGATCATCGGCACCACTCGCGACTCCGCCCCGGCAATGGACGGGGTCGACCTTCTGCAATGGCCCGGGCAGGATATCCCCCTGGACGGTGTGACCCATGTCCTGAACTCAATTGCGCCCAATGCGCAGGGTGATCCTGTGCTGGCAGCGATGCAGGACCAGATTGCGGCGGCAGACCTGCAATGGGTCGGCTACCTGTCCACCACTGCGGTCTATGGGGACAGGGACGGGGATTGGGTGGATGAACACTCGGACCTGCGCCCTGCCAGCCCGCGGGGGCAGTGGCGGGTTGCGGCGGAACAGGCGTGGCAGGGATTGGAAGGCGTGCCGGTGCATGTCTTCCGCCTTGCGGGCATCTACGGCCCCGGTCGTGGACCGTTTTCCAAGCTCAAACGCGGCGGACTGCGGCGCATCATCAAGCCGGGACAGGTGTTTTCCCGGACCCACGTCGATGACATTGCGCAGGTTCTGATGGCGTCCATGAGCCAGCCCAATCCGGGCGCGGTCTATAATGTCTGTGACGATGAGCCCGCACCACCGCAGGACGTGATTGGCTATGCCGCCGAACTGCAGGGCTTGCCGATGCCCCCTGCGGTCCCGTTTGAAGAGGCCGACCTGAGCCCGATGGCGCGCAGTTTCTACTCCGAAAACAAGCGCGTGCGGAATGATCGGATCAAGTCCGAGCTGGGGGTGGAACTGATCTATCCCGAATACCGCGCGGGATTGCGTTCAATGCTGCGCGAAGAGGGCGGCTGACCTCGCGCCTTCAGCGACTACCCGATGACGGAAAGAGAGCAGATCCGGCCACAAGCCCCGATAAGCTGACCGCAAAGCGGAGGGCGGATCATGCAATACCAATCGGAACGGATCGAACTGGCGGCGGCGCTGCGTCTGGCGGCGCGCAATGGCTGGCAGCGCGGTGTCGACAACCATTTCTCACTGGCGGTGAATGACGAGGCGTTCCTGGTCAACGCCCGTGGCCTGCACTGGTCCGAGGTTTCCGCCTCCAACCTGCTGCTGGTCGATCACAGTGGCGCGGTGATCGAGGGCGAGGGGCGGATTGAGGCCTCGGCCTTCTACATCCACTCCCATATCCACCGCACGGTGCCCCGCGCGACTTGTGTGCTGCACGCCCATCCCACCTTTGCCACTGCGCTTGGCTGTGTCGAAGGCGGGCGGCTGGAAAACTGCCACCAGGACGCGCTGAGGTTTTACGGGCGGGTGGCCTATGATGACGGGTTCAACGGTTCGGCGTTCGGCGATGACGAAGGCAGCCGGATCGCCAACACCATCGGTGACGGCTCCATCGTGGTGATGGCCCATCACGGGATCACCGTGGTGGGGGAAACCGTGGCCCGGGCCTATGACGATTTCTACAATTTCGAGGCCGCCTGCGAATACCAGATCACCGCCATGTCGATGGGCCGCCCCCTGGCGATCATGCCCGAAGACAAGGCCGCCAAGCTGGCCCCGATGATGTTCGATGCCGAACAATCCGACCTCCACTTCGCCGCCATGCGTCGGATGCTGGACCGGGAAGAGCCGGGGTATTTGGATTAAGCCTTTTGCCGGGGTTGAAGTCTAAGCCTTTCAAAGTCAGCTTTGGGCCATGGATGTGTTCCCGCTCACTTTTGTACTTTTGCACTTCACCACGTTGGGCCGACTGGTGAAGCGGATTGAGCATTTGCAGCCTGGGATCATTTACGACCTTTGGCGCCGGACAGAGGCTCTGGTTCTGGTGAACGTGGAGGTTTTTCCGCGACGATCTGTTATGCTGAAAGTCGCGACAGTGTGCCCGCAAGAGATCCCCGTGCACCTACTCGGGGATGATCAAGTCGCCGCGTTGGTCGCCAAGCTGCATAAGCACTGGTCGGCCCCACTTTACCGCCAGCTCCACCAAGCCAACCACGGACCGCTGACCTGAAATGCGCCAGGCCGATATTCAGGCTCTCTTCTCTCCAATAGACGCCACGCCCAGAACTTCCAGCACCTTGGCTTCGATCTGGGGGGCGTTCATGGCTGCGACTTCATACATGTCCGCCGGGCTGGCCTGGTCGATGAAGATGTCGGGCAGCACCATCGAGCGGAACTTGAGGCCGTTGTCGAATACGCCTTCCTCGGCCAGCAGCTGCGCCACATGCGAGCCGAAACCGCCGACGGCGCCTTCCTCGATGGTGATCAGCGCCTCATGATCGGCGACCAGTTGCAGGATCATGTCGCGGTCCAGCGGCTTGGCGAATCGTGCATCTGCGATGGTCGGGGTGATGCCCTTGGCCGACAGCGCCTCGGCCGCCTTGCGCACCTCGCCCAGACGGGTGCCAAAGGACAAGAGCGCCACGCGCTTGCCGGTCTGGATCATCCGGCCCTTGCCGATTTCCAGCACCTGGGGTTCTTCGGGCATGTCGACGCCTTCGCCCTCGCCACGCGGGTAGCGGAAGGCGATGGGGCCCTCGTCATGCGCGGCGGCTGTGGCGACCATATGAACCAGTTCTGCCTCATCCGCGGCGGCCATCACCACCATGCCCGGCAGGTTGGTCATGTAGCCGATGTCAAAGCTGCCCGCGTGGGTGGCGCCATCCGCGCCCACCAGACCTGCACGGTCAATCGCGAAGCGCACCGGCAGGCGCTGGATTGCCACATCGTGCACAACCTGGTCGTAGCCCCGTTGCAGGAAGGTCGAATACATCGCGCAGAACGGCTTCATCCCGCCTGCGGCCAGCGCGGCGGCGAAGGTCACGCCATGCTGTTCGGCAATGCCGACATCAAAACAGCGCGAGGGGTAGCGTTCGGCCATCAGGTTGAGCCCGGTGCCATCCGGCATAGCGGCGGTCACGGCGCAGATCTTGTCATCCTTGGCGGCCAGCCGCACCAGTTCATCGCCGAAGACGGATGTATAGGAGGGTGCGTTGGAGGGGGCCTTTTTCTGCTCGCCCGTGATGACATCGAACTTTGCGGTGGCATGGCCCTTGTCGCGGGCGCGTTCGGCCGGGGCATATCCCTTGCCCTTCTTGGTCAGCACATGGATCAGGACCGGACCGGTGGCGCGTGCCTTGACGGTCCGCAGCACCGGCAGCAGCTGATGCAGATCGTGCCCGTCGATAGGGCCGAGGTAGGAGAAGCCGAGGGCTTCGAACATGGTGCCGCCAACGGCCATGCCCTTGAGCATGTCCTTGGCGCGCTTGGCCCCTTCGCGGAAGGGTTCGGGCAGCAGGGAAACCGCGCCTTTGGCGGCCGCTTTCAGCTCCTGAAACGGTTCTTCGGCATAGAGGCGCGACAGGTAGGACGACAGCGCCCCAACAGGCGGGGCGATGCTCATCTCATTGTCGTTCAGGATCACGAACATCCGCTTGTTCAGGTGCCCGGCATTGTTCATCGCCTCAAACGCCATGCCGGCGGACATGGATCCATCCCCGATGACGGCAATCGCGTCGCCGTTGCCTTCGGGGATGATCCCGCCCAGGTCACGCGCAGTGGCAAAGCCCAGGGCGGCACTGATCGAGGTTGAGCTATGCGCCGCGCCAAACGGGTCATAGGGGGATTCGGAACGTTTGGTGAAACCGCTCAGCCCGTCCTTCATCCGCAGGGTGCGGATGCGGTCGCGCCGTTCGGTCAGGATCTTGTGCGGATAGCACTGGTGGGACACGTCCCAGATCAGCTTGTCCCGCGGCGTGTCGAATACGGCGTGCAGCGCCACGGTCAATTCAACCACACCAAGGCCCGCGCCAAGATGCCCTCCGGTTACGGATACGGCGGACACGGTTTCCGACCGCAGTTCCGACGCCAGTTGGATCAGCTGCGAATCGCTGAGGGATTTCAGATCGGCCGGACGGTTGATCTGATCAAGAAGCGGTGTATGCGGCCGGTCTGACATGGCGTCTCCACAAGGGTTCGCTGTGTTTAGCTATCGCGCGAGATAACGAAGCGCGCCGCTGCCTTCAAGGTTTCAGCCCCGTCGCCGTAAACGCCAAGCGCATCACATGCTGTATCTGCCAGCTCATGCGCGCGGGTTTTGGCACCATCCAGGCCAAGGAGCGAAACAAAGGTGGCCTTGCCGGCAACGGCGTCTTTCTGCACGCGTTTACCTACCTTGGATTCATCCCCTTCAACATCCAAGATGTCGTCTGCGATCTGAAAGGCAAGGCCAAGCGCATCGGCAAACTGCCGCAGGGGCCGTTCATCCGCGCCGGCCAGCACCGCGCCTGCGGTCGCCGACCAGGCGATCAGGCAGCCGGTTTTACGGCTTTGCAGCTTGGTGATCTGGTCCAGCGTCAGCGGTTCGGACGCGGATTCGGCGGCCATGTCCAGCATCTGGCCAGAGACCATGCCGTCCTTGCCCGCGTCCTGCGCCAGACCACGGATCAGCCGGATCGCATGGGGGCCGGTTTCAGGATGTGCCAGCAGCTCGAACGCCAGCGTCTGTAGCGCGTCCCCGGCCAGAACGGCCAGGTCTTCACCGAATTTGCGGTGCACCGTTGGTTGCCCGCGGCGCAGGTCATCATCATCCATGCAGGGCAGATCGTCATGCACCAGCGAATAGGCATGAATGCACTCAATCGCCAGCGCGGCCCGCAGGGCGGCAGCCTGATCCACCCCATGCAGGCGGGCGCTTTCCAACACCAGAAAACCGCGCAGCATCTTGCCACCGATGATGGCATAGCGCATCGCCTCCAGCAGCAGGTCATCGCCTGCCAGACAGTCCATCGCGTAGTCCGAGACAAGCCGCTGTGCGTCTTTCAGCGCCTCGCCGAAGGGCCGTGTTTCAACGGCGGAAACGGTGGTCATGACTTATCCGGCGTCCAGAGGCGCGGTCCCGGTCGGGGTGCCGCTGGCATCAAGGGTGATGGCGTGGACCTTTTCTTCGGCGCGCTTCAGCTCATCTTCGCAGCGCTTTTTCAGCAGCGCACCGCGTTCATAGAGGGCGATAGAGGCGTCCAGAGCGACATTGCCGCCTTCCAGCTGGGTCACAACGCTTTCCAGCTCTTTCATCGCCTGTTCGAAGCTCATTTCTTCAACGGGTGTGTCGGTCATGACGCGGCCTTTATCAGTTCCTGAACATGCGCCTTGGTCGACGCAGCGAGTGCGTTCAGATCATATCCGCCTTCGAGAGTCGAGATGATACGGCCTTCACACAGCTCATCTGCAAGCTTGCACAGTTCGGCAGTGAGCCACGCGAAGTCGCCCGTGGACCAGTTCAGATTGGCCAGCGGATCATCCTGATGGGCATCAAAGCCAGCGGAGATGATGATCAGCTCCGGCTTGAAGGCCCGCAGGCGTGGAAAGGCCTGCCCTTCATACGCGACTTTCATGTCCGCGCCGCCCGATCCGGGAGGCAGCGGCATGTTCAGGATATTGCCGTGGGCGCCGTCTTCGTCCGGGCGGCCGGACCCGGGCCAGAGCGGCATCTGCTGGCTGGTGATCACCAGCGCACGGGGTTCATCCCACAACAGATCCTGTGTGCCGTTGCCGTGATGGACGTCGAAATCGACCACGGCGACTCGCTGCAATCCGTGGTGGTCCAATGCGTGCTTTGCCGCCAGCGCGGCGTTTCCGAACAGGCAAAAGCCCATTGCAGTGTCCGTTTCGGCATGATGTCCCGGCGGGCGCACGGCGGCAAAGGCGTTCTGCACCTCGCCGCTCAGGATCAGGTCAACGCCCCGCACGGCAGCCCCGGCGGCCCGAAACGCCGCGTCCAGTGACCCGGGCGACAAGAACGTGTCCCCGTCAATCTGGGCCCAGCCTTCGGACGGCAGGGCGCGGCGCAGGTCTGACAGATATTGGGTGGGATGGATGCGCAGAATATCATCGTCCGCCGCAACCGGTGCCGTAACGCGTTTAAGGTCCAGCCCTTCCAGTGCATGCAGGATATGTTCCAGACGCGCAACGCGTTCAGGATGGCCATTTGGCGTTTCGTGACCCAGGCAATCCGCATGGGTGATCAGAGCGGTGGTCATGGTGTGCGTGCCCCGTTGCTTGCAGACATGGCGGGACACTAGGCGCGCGGCCCTGCACGCGGCAAGCGCAAACAGGCCTGTTCGCGCTTTGCCTTGACGATGGGATCAGCCCATTTCCTCCTGACAGGCGATGGCTGCCTCCAACCCGGACATGGTCCCGCCCAGGTCGATCGCCATCACCTCACCATACTCATTGTAGAGCGTCATGGTGTATTTCGCCGCGATATCCCATAGGAAATCGGGGTTGGTGAAATAGATGTCCGCGCCCGGCACGCCGTTCAGATAAATCCCCTGCGCTTCGCCATCATATTCCTGGCCGTCCAGATCAAACAGAATGGGATAGGTCGCGCCTTCTTCGATATCGCCCCAGGCATCGTTGAAGGCGGTGATATAGCCTGCGCCTTCGACCCGATCAAAACCGATCCGCACCACCGACCCGTCCTGATAGGCGGCCTGGATCAAGCAGCCATCGCCCAGCGTCGGGTCGACCATGACATCCCAGCCCCCGGCTTCGCCCCAGAATTCCAGCTGTTGGGCATGCAGGCACAATGGCAGGACGGCCAGCACCGCGGCGGTTCGAAGTAATTTCATCGATGAAGTCTCCCCTTTTTCAGAACAGCAAATCCGTCCCGACGCATCAGAATGGATCCGAGGCGTGTTCAGGGGCGAAAATGGTCAAACGAAAGTGAGTTGCCCTATGGTTACACATCCGTTCCAGTTTTGTCTTTCTTAAAACTGGAACAAAGTGTTTCCGGGGTGGCGCTCGCAGTGAACTTAGTCCGGTGCGAGCATGTATCCCGCACCGCGCACGGTTTGCAGGTAGCGCGGTTGTTTGGGGTTGGGTTCGATCTTGCGCCGCAGTCGCGTGATCTGGACATCCACGGCGCGTTCCTGCGCCTGTCCGCGATCCCGGCCCAGATCCTCCACCAGCTTGCTGCGGCTGACAGGCTCACCCGGCTGGGCAGAGAAGATTTTCATCAGCTGGCTTTCGGTTGCAGTCAGGCGAACCAGTTCGTCCCCCTGCCACATCTCGCCGCGCTCAATGTCATAGCGGATCGGCCCCAGATGCAGGATCTTCGGCACCGATTGCTGGGCCGGTGTTTCGGGCATGCGCCGCAGGATGGCATTGATCCGCAGCAGCAGCTCTTTGGGTTCGAACGGTTTGACCAGATAGTCATCTGCGCCGGCCTCAAGACCCGCGATCCGGTGTTCGGTGTCCCCCTTGGCGGTCAACAGCATGATCGGCGTCTTGTTGGTTTCCCGCAGCGAACGGGTCAGGGCAACGCCGTCTTCACCCGGCATCATCACGTCCAGCACGATCAGGTCGAAATCCAGGCCGGACAGGACCCGACGGGCATGAGCGGCGTCCCGGGCAGAGGTTACAAGGAAGCCGTTTCGGACCAGGAACTTCTTCAGAAGGTCCCGGATGCGTTCGTCATCATCGACGATCAGCAGATGGGCGTCGCAATCGCTCATGTTCCATTATCCCGCAATCTTGCATAGGCCCGCTGCATTTCCGGGTCCATCATGGCCTCCAGAACCTTTCGAAACCCGGATACCGCTTCGGGTCCCGCGTCCTTGTAAGCGGCACGCATGCGCGCACGCTGCGCGTCAGAAAGCTCCGCCTCCAGCGCATGACCCGCTTCCGTCAGAAACAGGTGGCGTTCACGCTTGTCGACGGTCCCGACACGACTTTCGACCAGACCATCACTGATCAAGGTGCGCAAGACCCGGTTCAAAGATTGCTTGGTAACCCCCAGGATCGACAGCAGATTGTTCACCGTGGTGCCGGGGGCCCGATTGATGAAGTGGATCGCCCGGTGATGTGCACGCCCATAGGCCATTTCCGCAAGGATACGGTCGGGATCAGCGGTAAAGCCGCGATAAGCAAAAAACATTGCTTCGATCCCCTGGCGCAGCTGTTCATCCGTCAGAAAAAGCAGGGTTTCCCCGCCATAGCCCTGACCGGCTCGCCCATCAGACATTCGCGTTGTCCTCGTAGTAGCTTTGTTACAGTTTAAGTCAGTGTTGTTGACATTCCAAGAGCAAAGAGGTATCGAATCGCAGTTTTTGCGAAATTTTGTGTCCGAAACGGCCATAATTTGCGCAACTATTGAAAAGTGACCTTGCTGCAGGAGGACGTAACATGGCGGGTTATGATGATCGTGACGGCGTGATCTGGATGGATGGCGAGCTGGTCGAATGGCGGGATGCCAAGGTACATATCCTGACCCATGCGATGCACTATGCCTCTTCGGTCTTCGAAGGTGAGCGGGCCTATAACGGCAAAATCTTCAAGAGCCGTGAGCATTCGGAGCGCCTGATTGCGTCTGCCGAAGCGCTGGACATGCCGATGCCCTACACGGTGGACCAGATCGAGGCGGCCAAGGAAGAGGCGCTGAAGGCCAGCGGGTTGGAAGATGCCTATGTGCGCGCCGTTGTCTGGCGTGGCTCGGGCGAAGACATGGGTGTCGCGTCTGCAAAGAACCCGGTTCACATGGCCGTCGCGGTCTGGGGCTGGGGTGCCTACTATGGCGACGCCAAGATGAAGGGTGCCAAGCTGGACATCGCGGAATGGAAGCGGCCCAGCCCGGAAACCATCCCGGTCCATGCAAAAGCGGCTGGTCTCTACATGATCTGCACCATCTCCAAGCACAAGGCCGAGGCCAAGGGCTGCTCGGATGCGCTGTTCATGGACTGGCGCGGCTATGTGGCGGAAGCCACCGGCGCCAACGTGTTCTTCGTCATGGATGGTGAGGTTCACACGCCGCTGGCGGATTGTTTCCTGAACGGGATCACCCGTCAGACCGTGATTCAGATGCTGAAGGACAAGGGCATCACCGTGCATGAGCGCCGGATCAAACCGGAAGAGATGGCCGATTTCGAACAGTGCTGGCTGACCGGCACCGCGGCCGAGGTGACCCCGGTGGGTCAGATCGGCGACTACACCTTCGAAGTTGGTGAGCTGACGCGCGGGATCGCCGAAGACTATGAGAAGCTGGTTCGCAGCTGATCTTCTTCCAGACGGAATTGGAAAAGGCGTGGAGGATGCTCCACGCCTTTTTTGTTATGCGATGGTGGTGTTCACATCCACGTTGCCGCGGACCGCGTTCGAATAGGGGCAGATCGCGTGACCGGCGTCCACGATGCGCTGGATTTCAGCCGCTTCCAGCCCGGGCATGGCAACATGCAGGTCAACCGCCAGGGCAAAGCCTCCCGCGTCATTGGGGCCGATGCCGACCTTGGCATTCACGGATGCGTCTGCGGGCACTTTGGCCAGGCTGTCATCCAGGGTCGTTGCATATTGCATCGCGCCGATGAAGCAGGCCGCGTAACCCGCGCCAAACAGCTGCTCGGGGTTTGCGCCTTTGCCGTCGCCACCCATGGCGGGCGGGCTGGCCAGGGTCAGATCAAGACCGGCTTCGGCAATTTTGGCGGAACCGTTGCGGCCGCCGCTGACATCGGCTTCGGCGGTGTAGATCGGTTTTACGGGCATGTGAGCTCCTTATGATCGCGCATGAAATAATCGTGTGCGATACAAATAGCGTTGGAGGATCCGAAAATCAACATCGTTGCGAAATAATCGCGCGCGATCTATATCCTTCCCATGTTGGATCGCGCACTCAAACTGGACGAGCTTCTGTGTTTTTCGCTGTATTCGGCGAATCACGCCATGACACGGCTCTATCGCCCCCTGCTGGCAGAGCTGGGCGTAACCTATCCTCAGTATCTGGTGCTGGTCGCGCTCTGGGAAAAAGACAGCCAACGGGTCAACGAGCTTGGCGAGCGGCTGGCCTTGGAATCCAACACGCTGACACCCTTGCTGAAGCGGATGGAAGCGGCGGGCCTACTGATCCGTCGTCGCAACCCGTCAGATGAGCGTAGCGTGATTGTCGCCCTGACAGACAAAGGGCGCAGTCTGGAACAGGCCTCGGTCGAAGTGTCGAACCGCATTCTGGACGCCGTTGGCGGTGACGTTGCCGAGATGATCGAACTGCGCGATCGCATCCAGACCTTGGCCGAACGCCTGCAAGGATCCGACTGAGATCGCCCGCACTGTTCCGGCGGGACAGGCGGAACCCACAACCCCCCATCCCGCGCGGAACAAGCCCGAAGGCTTGGCGCCGACGGGGATCTTCCCTGGCCCCGGTCATCACAACAGGAACACCGGAGCAGGGAATTCAGAGGCCCTTGGCCCTCAGGGCCAGACCGATTGAAATCGACAGGGCAAGCAGACAAAGTTTCATCCTGTGCATCCTCCATGCTCAACATGGCGTACAGGTTGCACGACAGAGGTGGCAGAAGAATGCTTGATGGGATGGAATATATTGCAGATCGTTCAACCCTATGGACGAAGTGATCCAGGCGACCTTAGGGTGTCACCATGTTGGATCTGCTGAGCGATATTCTGACCCGCCTGTCGTTGAAGGGGACGCTGTACTTTCGCACGTCCTTCACTCCGCCCTTTGGCATTCATGTCCCAAGCTATCGGGACGTGGCCCGGTTTCACTTTGCCCATCGCGGTGAATGCATGGTGCATATACCTGCGGCGCAGGAAACGGTGCGGTTGACCCAGGGGGATCTGATCGTGATCCCACATGGCGCCGAACATATGCTGCTCTGCCAGCACAGTGGTCCCCAAGACGCACTGCCCTTGGATCGGGTTCTGCAGGAGTCCGGTTATTCCGGACAGGGTGTGCTGGTCCACGGCGGGGATGAGGACACGTGGGATGCGCAACTGATCTGTGGGCACATGTCCTATGGCAGCCACGGCCGGAGCGGTGTGGGCCATATGCTGTTGGACCGCCTTCCGCCCTACATCCACATCCGAAACTATGGAGAGGATTGCGGCCCCTGGCTGGAAGCAACCCTGCGCGTCATCGGGTCCGAGGTCGGGCAATCCAGAATAGGCGGCGACCTGATTGCGCTGAAAATGAGCGAAGCCTTGTTTGCGCAGGCGATCCGCGCCCATCTGGAAACCGTCAGCCCCACCGATGCCGCGTTGGCCGGATTTGCCGATCCCAACCTGTCGCGCGCCCTGACCGCCTTCCATCAGGAACCCGCAAAGGCGTGGTCGGTGGAAAGCCTGGCCCGCGTCGCCGGCATGTCGCGCACTGCGTTTGCGCAGGTGTTTTCGGCAAAGATGGGCACGACCCCGATGCAATACCTTACAACGTGGCGGATGCAGATCGCCTGTCAGGGGTTGGCGGAGGCGCGTCTGAATGTGGCTGACGCAGCCGAACTGGCGGGCTACGCGTCAGAGGCGGCGTTTTCACGGGTGTTCAGAAAACAGGTTGGAATGTCGCCCGCTGCCTATCGAATTGCGCAGGAAACCGTCTGATCGGACCAACAACTGTACGATCTGCAAGCATTGCGGAACGTATGGAAATTCAAAGGCCCACATTGATCCCCCAGATTGAAGCTGTCGACACGCAGTTGTCGTGACGATTGTTCCTCAACCTGGAGATTGTACCTATGCCGATCCGTTTCGTTACCCGCACCATTCACGCCTACCTTGATTACCCGGTTGCGCTGGCCCTGATGGGGTTGCCGTTCCTGCTGGGGCTTGGGGCCAGCACGCCAATTGCCCTGTGGTTGTCGGTTGCCACCGGGGTGGCGGCCTTCGGGCTGACGGTGCTGACGGACCACCATCTGGGCCTTGTCCGCGTGCTGCCCTACAAATTTCATCTGGCTGTGGATCTGTTGGTCGGCCTGACGTTTCTGGCTGCGCCCTCGCTCTTTGGCTTCTCTGGCCTTGATGCGGTGTTCTACTGGGCAAATGGCGCAGCGGTTGTCGCAGTGATTTCGCTCAGCGCGCCCGAGGTCGACAGCATGCCTGCGGAATGATCGTATTGGCCGGGGCTCTTGCCACGATGGGCCCGGGGGCTCCGGCCAATGCGCATCCTCTCAGGATTTGGGATCCGTGGCCGCGCGCGCTTTGGTGCGATCCAGACCCAGACGACGTTCCCGCCAGACCACCAACGCATTGGCGCTGACCACCAGCGCTGCGCCAGCCAGCATGATCGCGGTGGGAAGTTCGGCAAACCAGACATATCCGATGACAATGGCAAACAGCATCGAGCTGTAGTCAAAGGGCGCCAACATCGAAGCGGGTGCAAATCGGTAAGAGGCCGTGACAAGGATCTGCGCCAAACCGCCGACCAGCCCGGCCCCGACCAGCATCAGCATCACCTTCCAATCCGGCACGACCCAGCCAAAGGGCAGCGTCAGCAGAGATAGCAACGATGCCGTGGCCGAGAAGTAGAACACGATGGCAGCAGTATGTTCTGTGCGGACCAGTTGCCGGATGTGGATCTGCACCAAGGCACGGGCCAGGGTGGCCAGCAGGATGCACAGCGCCCCGATGGCGGCCATGTCCGACAGGCCCGCACTGCTGCCCAGCCGGGGCCAGAGCATGATCAGAACCCCCAGCAAGCCAATGGTGACGGCCGTGATCCGGATCAGACGGATGCGTTCCCCAAGCAGCAGTGCGGCCAGAAGGACGGTGAAGATGGGCGTGCCGTAGCCGATTGCCGTGACTTCGGGCAGAGGCAGAAGTCCCAGACCGGTAAAGGTCAGCCCCATCGCGGTTGTGCCCAGCACACCACGCCAGACATGGCCCCAGGGGGTCGTCACCCGCAGCCCCTGGCTCAGCTCACCGCGAAAGGCCAGCCAGACCAGAATGACCGGAATGGCAAAGAAGCTGCGAAAGAACACGGCTTCGCCCGCCGGCACATGGTCGGCCGTGGCCTTGATGATGGCAGAGAGCATCGTGAACAGGCCGATGGCTGTTGTTTTCAACAGAATGGCGAGCAGCGGTCGATGCGATGTTAAGGATTCGGGCATGCTGCGACCCTGCGCCCCGGCTTGGCAAAGATCAACGGGTTGATTCCGGAACCTGAGCGCATATCAGATATGCGCAAGTGAACGGAGAACCCAATGTACGACCAGAACCACCTGATTTCCCGCCTGCGCGCCGCGTCTCTGGGGCATGAAACACGGAACTTTGCCGTGTTCCCGGCCCGGGCCAGTGTGACATTCGGTGAGCTGTTCGCCGGGGCCGAGCGCAACGCCGCAGCCTTGGTGGCAATGGGGGTGCAGCCCGGCGACCGCGTGGCCGTGCAGGTTCACAAGACGATTGAGGCGATCCAGCTGTATCTTGGAACGGTGATGGCGGGCGGTGTCTTTCTGCCGCTGAACACGGCCTATACCACGGCCGAGGTGGCGTATTTCCTGGGCGACGCAACGCCGCGCGTGCTGGTTTGTGATCCCGAGCGGGCGGACGACCTGCAATCGGTTGCAGGGGACGCAAAGGTTGTGACCCTGGATGCCAACGGGGCCGGCTCGCTGACCGATGCGGTCGTGGGCCGTGGCGGCTTCGAGCCCGTTGCGCGCAGGGCCGATGATCTGGCGGCGATCCTCTATACCTCCGGCACCACGGGCCGGTCCAAGGGCGCGATGCTGAGCCATGAAAACCTGGCCTCCAACTCAACGATGCTGAAAGAATACTGGCAGTTTTCGGATCACGACGTGCTGATCCACGCGTTGCCGATCTTTCACACGCATGGCCTGTTCGTGGCGACCAATGTTGCCCTGTTTGCCGGGGCCAAGGTGGTCTTTCTGTCCGGTTTTGACGCCGGTGCCATCCTGGATGCGATGCCGACGGCCACGGCGTTGATGGGGGTTCCCACCTTCTATACCCGCCTGCTGGCAGAGGAGCAGCTGACCCGTGATCGGGCGGCGAACATGCGCCTTTTCATCTCCGGCTCGGCCCCATTGCTGGTCGACACCCATGAACAGTGGGAGGCACGTACCGGGCATAGGATCCTTGAACGCTATGGCATGACCGAAACAAATATGAGCACTTCCAATCCCTATGACGGCGAACGACGCGCGGGAACGGTTGGTTTTCCCTTGCCCGGCGTTGAGGCGCGGATCATGACGGATGGAGCCGAAGTGCCGGACGGCGATATCGGCGTGCTGGAAGTGCGCGGCGCAAACGTGTTCCAGGGCTATTGGCAGATGCCGGAAAAAACCGCCGAAGAACTGCGCCCGGATGGTTGGTTCATTACCGGCGACATGGCAAAGCGGGACGCGGACGGCTACATCACCATCGTCGGACGAGAGAAAGACCTGGTGATCACCGGCGGGTTCAACGTCTACCCCAAGGAGGTGGAAAGCCTGATCGACGATATTCCGGGCGTTCTGGAAAGCGCGGTGATCGGCGTGCCGCACCCGGATTTTGGCGAGGCGGTTGTGGCCGTGGTCGTCCCCTCCTCGGATGCGCTGACGGCTGAGGCGGTTGCTGCTGCGCTGGCGACCGATCTGGCAAAATTCAAACAGCCCAAACAGGTGATCCTGGTGCCCGAACTGCCCCGCAATACGATGGGCAAGGTGCAGAAAAAAGCCCTGCGCGAAGAGCACGCAGGGCTGTTTGCCTAACGGACTGCCTTTTCGGTCACGGGGCGCTGGGGGCGGCTTCGCGCCGCTCCTGCAGCGCTTGTGACAGGATCTGAACCGCGGAATTCAGGAACAACCCCGCCATGATCCCGGCAACGATCAGGTCGGGCCAGCCCGACGCGGTGCCCCAGACCCCCAATGCCGCAATCATCACCGCTACGTTGCCGATGGCGTCATTGCGCGAACACAGCCAGACCGATCGCACATTGGCGTCCCCGTCCTTGTAGCGGACCAAAAGCAGGACCGAGAGCAGGTTGGCCGCCAGCGCCATGAAGCCGATCACCCCCATGATATGTGCCTGTGGCACTCCCACGACAAAGACCTGGTAAACCGTGGATCCGAAGACCCAGAGCCCCATCAGCAGCAGGCTTACACCCTTGGCCATCGCCGCCATGGCGCGGGTCCGCAGCGAGGCACCGATGACCGCCAGAGAAATGCCATAGGTCAGCGCATCCCCCAGGAAATCCAGCGCATCGGCCTTCAGCGCCTGCGACCCGGACAATTGCCCGGCTCCCATTTCCACCGCAAACATCCCCGCGTTGATCGCGATGACCAGCCACAGGCGCCGTTTGTAATCCGCTGAAAGCCCTTCAAACCGGGCAGAGTGGCCGCAACATCCTGACATTTCGACTTGTCCTTTTTTCCGAGTCGCAGCCAAGATAGGACCTCTAGTAACTAGAGGTTCAAGAGGGGTCAGCCATGTTTTCCATCGGGGCATTGTCGCGACAGACCGGCGTCAAGGTTCCCACCATCCGGTACTACGAACAGATCGGATTGCTGCCCGCCGCAGAACGCAATGGCGGCAATCAGAGGCGCTACAGCCAGTCCGGAATGGATGCGCTGGGCTTTATCAAGCACGCACGGGATCTGGGCTTTTCGCTGGATGACATCCGGGGATTGATGGCGCTGGACGGGCATCTGGGGGCCGATTGCGCTCAGGCCAACAGAATGGCGGCGTCGCAGCTGGAAAATGTCCGGTCCCGTATTGAACGGCTGAAACGACTGGAGGCAGAGCTGGAGCGTATTGCGCAGCTCTGCGACGGGGGCGGTGGTCAATGCAAGGTGCTGACCGCGCTGGGGGATCACAGCCAGTGCGGCGGCGATCACGATTGATCAGACAAGCAGATAGAGCAGCGCGTTCAGCGTCACGAAGGCCGCAGTCGTTGCAACCAGCATCGCCAGCGAGGCCGCCCCTTCCAGCCCCTGTTTCTGGGCAAGCACCGTGTAGATCCCGAACATCGGCATCGCCGCAGACAGGATCACGGCGCTGTGCAGCGCTGGCGACAGGGCAATCCAGCCCGCAGCCGTCAGGACCAGTACCGCCAGGGTGACCAGCGCGGGGTGCAAGAGAAGTTTGGTCAGGGTGATCTGTGCCGCCAGCCCGCGGTTGCCATGCAGCGGCAGCCCGACAAGGGACCCCCCGATCACCACCAGCGACAGGGCCGAAGCCGAAGCGGCCAGCATGCCCGTCAAACGCATGAAGGGTGCGGGCAGGGGGATTTGAACCATCGACACCAGCAGCCCCAGCAGCAAACCGATCACCATCGGCATGCGCAGCACATTCAGCAGGATGGTTCCGATCTGGCGCAGCCGCGTCCCTTCGCCTTTGCCCCCGGCGCTTTCCATCAGCATCAGACAGATAGGCACCAGCAGGATGTTTTCGACCAGCAGATTGAGGGCAAGAATGACCTCGGCCTGGGTCGGGAAGGCCAGCAGCATGATCGGGAAGCCGATGAAAGCATTGTTGGGGCAGGTCGATCCCATAACCCCCAGCGCGCGACGCTGCGGATCCGTGCCGCGCAGGGTGAACAGCAGCCAGGACAGGATGATCGTGGCCACCCCGCCCAACGCATAGGCCGCCATATAGTCGGGATGAAAGACATCCGCGACCTGCCGCGATGCAACCGCGTTGAACAGCAGGGCGGGCAGCGCGATGTTCAGAACGTATTTGCCCAGCACCCGCATGTCGCTTTGTGCGAACCACCCCTTTGAAACAACAAGATAACCCAGGGCTATCGCACCGTAGATCGGAAAGGTGATGGCCAGGATCTGGGTCATGTCAGTAGATCAACCCAGTGCTGCGGCAGGTCCGTGTCGATCTCTTTCGCCAGCTGCTCCAGGTAGGCCAGCATCAGGCGGGCGCGCTTTTCTGCGATCTCACGGCCCTTTGCTGTCACCATTTCGCCGGGCAGTTGCAGCAGCTTAAGATGCCAGTGGTCGATGGACCAGTTTTGGTCGTCTAAATCGCGCGCCGCAGCGAAGGGATCGGCTGGATCATAGACTGCGCGCCCCATGCTGCCTGCCACGATGAAGGTGCGGGCAATGCCGATGGCACCCAGTGCGTCCAGCCGATCGGCATCGCGCAGGATATGCGCCTCGGTCGATTGCGCGGGGATGCCAGCGGAATAGCTGTGGGCGGCGATGGCGTGTTGGGTGGCTTTGATCTCGGCATCGGAAAATCCCAGCTCGCGCAGGATCGGTTCGGCCTGCTGGGCCGACAGGGTCGAGGCCTCGGCCCGGTTCGGGGCGTCCTTGGGCAGGTTGACCAGATCATGCAGATAGGCGGCAGCCATCAGCACCCGCAGATCGGCGTCGGATTTGTCTCCGTTCTCGTTCCGGGCAATGCGGTGGGCGTTGGTCCAGACGCGATCCAGATGGGCAAGATCATGGGCGGGATCCTGCTCCATCCGCTGCGCAACGATCCGGCGCAGCCGCGTGCGAAGCGCGTCCATCAGCCGATGGTGCCCTGATTTTCGCCGATCTGGCCGCGGTGCAGCAGCAGGTGATCCAGGATCACGCAGGCCATCATCGCTTCGGCCACCGGTACGGCACGGATGCCGACGCAGGGGTCATGGCGGCCCTTGGTGATGACCTCGATGGGGGAGCCATCCTTGCGGATCGACTGGCGCGGGGTCAGGATCGAAGAGGTCGGCTTGACCGCGAAGCGCACCACGACGTCCTGCCCGGTGGAAATGCCGCCCAGGATGCCGCCCGCGTGGTTCGACGAATAGACCGGCTGGCCGTCATTGCCGAGGAAGATCTCATCCGCGTTTTCCGAGCCGCGCAGCATGGCGGCGGCCATACCTTCACCGATTTCCACACCTTTAACGGCGTTGATCGACATCATCGCTGCGGCCAGATCGGTGTCGAGCTTGCCATAGATCGGTGCACCAAGGCCCGCAGGCACATTGCGGGCGACAACTTCGACGATGGCCCCGACCGAGTCGTGGTCCTTGCGCAGCTTCTGCAGGTAGTCTTCCCAGCTTTGCGCGGTGGCGGCGTCCTGCGGGATCCAGAAGTCGTTCTGGTCGATGGCGTCCCAGTCGAATTTGGACCGGTCAATCTCCAGCTCGCCCATGCGGGTCATGTAACCCTTGATTTCAAGGTTCGGAACCAGCGCTTTGATCGCTTCGCGCGCCACACCGCCTGCGGCGACACGGGCAGCGGTTTCGCGGGCAGAGCTGCGTCCGCCGCCGCGGTAGTCTCGGTTGCCGTATTTCTGGTGATAGGTGATGTCGGCGTGACCGGGGCGGAAGGTCTGGGCAATCTCGCCATAGTCCCGCGAGCGTTGGTCGGTGTTTTCGATCATCAACTGGATCGGCGTGCCGGTGGATTTGCCTTCGAATACGCCCGACAGGATTTTCACCGCGTCCGGTTCATTTCGCTGGGTGGTGTTCTTGTTCTGGCCCGGGCGGCGCTTGTCGAGCCACTGTTGCAGCATGTCCGCTTCGATCGGAACGTTCGGTGGGCAGCCGTCCACGGTGGCGCCCAGCGCAGGTCCGTGGCTTTCACCCCAGGTGGTGACGCGGAAGAGGTGGCCAAAACTGTTCATCGACATGCGCGGGTCTCCTTTGCGGAACCGTGATTAGCGGGGTGGGGGCAATCGAACAAGCGGATTCGCGGTCGCGGCCCCCATGCATCGCTGGGGCTGCGAAGGTGTGGCGCAATGGCCGACCGGGCTGATCGTTTTGGACAACGGTTCAGTTTGCAGGATCGTTGAGGCCAGTTCCCCGCGGCTGCTTGTGTTTGGCGTTGCTCCGTCCTAGTCTGCGCGCCACCTCGGGGTGCTCCGGATCGCCGGTGCTGAGATGACACCCGTTGAACCTGAACCGGATCATACCGGCGGAGGGAAGGTCTGTGGAATTCTCCATCCCTGCCTGACGCCGCAAAGGAGGATGAGATGAAACATCTTGCATTTGCAGCGGGACTTCTGAGCGCAACGGCGGCCTTCGCCGAAACGCGGGAACTGACCGTTTATACCTATGACAGCTTCGTGTCCGACTGGGGCCCCGGCCCGGCGGTGGAAAAGGCGTTTGAAGAGGTCTGCGGATGCGACCTGAAACTGGTCGGCGCCGGTGATGGCGCGGCACTGCTGGCGCGGGTCAAGCTGGAAGGCGCGCGTTCGGATGCGGATATCGTGCTGGGTCTGGACACCAACCTGACGGCAGCTGCCGCAGAAACCGGCCTGTTCGCCCCGTCGGGCGTGCGTGCGGACTACGCCCTGCCGGTAAGCTGGGAAGATCCGCTGTTCGTGCCCTATGACTGGGGCTATTTCGCCTTTGTACACAACGCCGATGCGGCGGCGCCCGGTGATTTCAAGGCGCTGGCTGCCAGCGACAAGAAGATCGTGATCCAGGATCCGCGCTCTTCCACCCCCGGTCTGGGCCTGCTGCTGTGGGTCAAGGCGGCTTATGGGGAAGACGCCCCCGCGATCTGGGAAGGTTTGGCGGACAACGTCGTGACCGTGACCAAGGGCTGGTCCGAAGCATACGGCATGTTCCTGGAAGGAGAGGCCGATATGGTGCTGTCCTACACCACTTCGCCCGCATACCACCTGATTGCCGAGGAAGATTCCTCGAAGGCGGCGGCCCCGTTTGCCGAAGGCCACTACATGCAGGTTGAGGTCGCTGGCAAACTGGCTGCCACCGATCAGCCCGAGCTGGCGGATCAATTCCTGTCGTTCATGGTGTCGGATGCGTTCCAATCGATCATTCCGACCACCAACTGGATGTATCCGGCGGTGACCCCGGCGGCAGGTCTGCCCGAAGGGTTCGAAACTCTGGTGACCCCGGAAAAATCCCTGCTGTTGCCCGCAGCAGATGCGGCAGCCGTGCGTGATGCGGCGCTGGATGAATGGCTGACCGCGCTCAGCCGCTAAGCCCCTGGCCCGGTATTCTGGCCGCCACAGGCGTGGCGGCCCTGATCCTGGGCACACTGGTTGCAGTGGTCCTGCGGGCCGAGGCCGGGACCGGCCTTGGCGCATCCGATTGGGCCGCGCTGCGCTTTACCCTGGTGCAAGCCAGCCTTTCGGCCCTGTTCAGTGTTGGTCTGGCTGTTCCCGTTGCCCGTGCGCTGGCGCGACGGCGGTTCCCCGGACGTCGGGTGCTGATTGCGCTTCTGGGCGCGCCCTTCATTCTGCCCGTGATCGTCGCCATTCTGGGCCTGCTCGAAGTCTTCGGACGGGCCGGGTGGGTCAGCCAGGGGCTTGGCCTCTTCGGGTTGGAGCCGATCCGGATTTACGGGCTCCACGGTGTTGTTCTGGCGCATGTCTTCTTCAACCTGCCCTTGGCGACCCGGCTGATCCTGCAGGGATGGCAGGAAATTCCGGCCGAGCGGTTCCGGCTGGCGGCACAGCTGAATATTGAAGGTGCATCTATGTTCCGTCTGCTGGAGCTGCCCATGCTGCGGCAGGTGGTTCCGGGGGTTCTGGCTGTGGTCTTCGCCATCTGCCTGACCAGCTTTGCGGTGGCTCTGACGCTTGGGGGCGGCCCAAGGGCGACCACCATCGAACTGGCGATCTATCAGGCGTTCAGGTTCGATTTTGACCTTGGCCGCGCTGCGCTTCTGTCTGCCGTGCAGCTGATCCTGACCGGAACGGCGGCCTTTCTGGCGTTGAAAGTGTCGTTGGGTGAAGGCTTCGGCGGCGGTCTGGACCGGCAGGTGCGACGCTGGGACGGCCGCGGGAGCCGGGTGCTGGATGCGGTTTGGATCTTGTTGGCTGGGGCCTTTCTGTTGCTGCCGCTGGCCGCGATTGTCCTTTCTGGGGTACCGGGGCTGCTGGAGCTGCCACCCGTGGTCGTGCGGGCGGCGCTGACCTCTGTCGGGGTTGCCTTGGTCAGCACGCTGATCCTGCTTTTGCTGGCGCTGCCGATGGCGGCGGCCGTGGCGTTGGGCCGTGCGGGCGCGGTTGAGATGTCGGGCATCCTTGGGCTTGCCGCGTCCCCTCTGGTGATCGGAACGGGGCTGTTCATCGTGATCTTTCCCATCGCCGATCCTTTCGATTTCGCCCTGCCTGTGACTGCGGTGGTCAATGCCGTGATGGCACTGCCCTTTGCGCTGCGCATCCTTGTGCCGCGCGCGCGGGCCGTTGTCGCCCGCTATGGGCGGTTGGGGCTGTCGCTGGACATGGGCGGCTGGTCCTTTGTGCGGTGGGTGTTGTTGCCCCGAATGCGGCCACAGATCGGCTTTGCCGCCGGGCTGGGGGCGGCGTTGTCCATGGGGGATCTGGGGGTAATCGCTCTTTTTGCCGATCCCGAATTGGCGACCTTGCCCTTGCAGATCTATCGCTTGATGGGGGCTTATCGGATGGAGGCCGCGGCAGGCGCGGCCCTGTTGTTGCTGGCGCTGTCGATGGGACTATTCTGGCTGCTGGACCGTGGAGGACGTTGGCATGCTGAAGCTTGAACGCTGTCTGATTTCCAATGGAGAGTTCGACCTGTCTGCGGACCTTGAGATCGAGCAGGGACAGCGCATTGCGGTGATCGGCCCCTCCGGTGCCGGTAAGACCACGCTGATCGAGGCCATCGCCGGGTTCCGACCCTTGGCGCAGGGACGCCTGTTCTGGCAGGCCGAGGATCTGTCAGAGAAGCCTCCCGGACGGCGACCGGTCGCAATGCTGTTTCAGGACGGCAACCTGTTTCCGCATCTCACGGTCGCGCAGAATGTGGGTCTGGGGCTGCGGCCCGATCTCAGGTTGGACAAGGCGCAGCAGGAAAACGTGATGCGGGCCCTGTCGCGCGTTGGTCTGGATGGGTTGGAGGCGCGCAAACCCGCCGCCTTGTCGGGCGGACAGCAAAGCCGCGTCGCCCTGGCGCGGGTATTGGTGCAGGGGCGGGCCATGTTGCTTTTGGATGAACCCTTTGCGGCGCTGGGGCCTGCGCTGAAGGCAGAGATGCTGGATCTGGTGGCTGAACTGGCGGACGAAACCGGCGCGACCCTGCTGATGGTCAGCCATGATCCCGACGACGCCCGCCGCATCGCGGGGCAGGTGGTGCTGGTTGCGGAGGGCAAGGCGCATCCGCCTGTCACGACGGCGGAATTGCTGGACAACCCGCCGCCGGTGTTGCGCGCCTATCTGGGATAGTCAGGCGCGCATTGGTTGGTGGGATCAGGCGGCGAGCGCCGCGCGGGTTTTGCCGATCATCAGCGCCGCATTGGCCGCCTCGCGACCCTTCTCAACAAAATGGGCTCGGTAGATCGCGTTGTGATGATCCGTTTCCTGATACTGATGCGGCGTCAGGGACACCGACAGCACCGGCACCCCGGTGTCCATCCCGGCGCGCATCAGCCCGTCCACCACGGCCTGGGCCACGAAATCATGCCGGTAGATGCCGCCATCCACGACAAATGCGGCGCAGGCCACGGCCGCATATTGGCCGGTTGCAGCCAGATCGCGCGCAAGCAGCGGCATTTCAAAAGCGCCGGGAACATCAAAGACGTCAACCTGTTCCGCGGGGATGAGCTCGCAGAACCCCTCCAATGCGCGGTCAACGATATCGGCATGCCATTGCGCCTTGATGAAGGCATAGCGGGTGTGTGTCATGGTGATCTCCTTTCGCAACAGACACGTCACCCAAGGCGATCACGAACGAACAGGGGGATCGCCATGGCGGCGCCCTCTTCGCACGTTCTCTTTCATCCGGACTGTAACCGTCGGCTCTGGCCTCTCACCAGATCTGCTGACACCTCCGAAACCTGCGAAGGCCGCTCGCGGGCTCGCAGCGTCGACGCGCTGCATACCGCCGGTGGGGAATTTCACCCCGCCCTGAGAACAGGGCAGACATTGCCCGCCTCTGAGCAGGTTTTCAAGTGGAGATCGGCGACCTGACATTGATCAAGGAAACCGGCCCTCGTCTGCGCCATTTCTCTGTCTTGGGTCTTCTCAAACCGGTTCAGACCCCTAACTTGGACGCATCAGGAGGAGGATTGCATGAAACTGTATTTCGCAAGCGCATCGCCTTTCGTGCGCAAGGTCATGGTGTTGTTGCACGAAACCGGGCAGATCGAGGATGTGGAAATCGTGGACGTGGCCACATCGCCCGTTTCCCCTGCATCAGAGGTGAGCGCCTCGAACCCGCTGTCCAAGATCCCGGCGCTGGAACGCGCGGATGGCCCTACGTTGTATGACAGTCGCGTGATCTGTGCCTATCTGGACGACCGTGCCGGGGGCAAACTTTACGCCGGAGGATGGGACACCCGGATCCTGGAAGCCACCGCAGACGGAATCATGGATGCGGCGGTCCTGCTCTCTTACGAAAAACGCCTGCGCCCCGAAGACAAACGCTGGCCTGAATGGATCGACGGGCAGCTTGGCAAGGTGCTGGGCGGATGTGCGGCGCTGAATGCCCGCTGGATGCCGAATCTGAAAGGTCCTTTGAATATCGGTCAGATCGGCGTTGCCTGTGCTTTGGGCTATGTGGATTTCCGCCATCCGGATTCGGGCTGGCGCACCGGAAATGAGGCGCTGGCGGATTGGTACGCAGCCTTCGAATCGCGCCCCAGCATGGAGGCGACGCGCCCCTAGACACGGCTATTCTCCCACAAGATCTCCAATTCCATACGCCCTGACAGGGGCAAGTGTGTCCGGTTCGTGACACAAAGCGCCATGTGCGACTTCATGCGCAGTCATGAACGCTGGACGAACGGGCTTTGCCCCGCTAGATACCCGCGTTGAGTCACTGCAAAATTTGCGGTGCATGCGCATGTTTGCCCTAAACGGGCGCTGGAATTGGAGAAAACCTCGTGTCCCACGCAGAAGACCACGAAGGAACCCGGAGAGATTTCCTCTACTACGCCACTGCCGGCGCCGGGGCAGTGACCGCGGGTGCCGCTGTTTGGCCCCTGGTCAACCAGATGAACCCCTCGGCCGACGTCAAAGCGCTGTCCTCGATCCTGGTGGACATCAGCGGTGTAGAAGTAGGCACGCAGATCAGCGTGATGTTCCTGGGCAAGCCGGTGTTCATTCGCCGTCGTACCCAGGAAGAGATCGACGAAGCCCGTACAGTTGAACTATCCGAGCTGATCGACCCCCTGTCGGAAAACCCCAACAAGCCCGGAACCGACGCGGCTGACCAGAACCGCACCCTGGATGACGCCGGTGAATGGCTGGTCATGATGGGTGTGTGTACCCACCTGGGCTGTGTGCCTCTGGGTGACGGTGCCGGCGAATACAATGGTTGGTTCTGCCCCTGCCACGGCTCGCACTACGACACCTCCGGCCGTATCCGCAAAGGCCCCGCACCGCAGAACCTGCACGTGCCGGTTGCCGAATTCGTCGACGCAAACACGATCAAACTGGGATAAGGAAGCGCGCTCATGTCCGGAATTCCGCACGATCATTACGAACCAAAGACGGGCGCAGAGAAGTGGCTGCACAGCCGCCTGCCCATCGTTGGTCTGATCTATGACACTATCATGATCCCCACCCCCAAGAACCTGAACTGGTGGTGGATCTGGGGCATCGTTCTGGCGTTCTGCCTGGCCCTGCAAATCGTTACCGGCATCGTGCTGGTGATGCACTACACGCCGCATGTTGACCTGGCCTTTGCCTCGGTTGAACACATCATGCGTAACGTGAATGGCGGTCACATGATCCGCTATCTGCACATGAACGGCGCATCGCTGTTCTTCGTTGCGGTCTACATCCACATCTTCCGCGGCCTGTTCTACGGTTCCTATAAGGCACCCCGCGAAATCACGTGGATTGTCGGTATGCTCATCTACCTGATGATGATGGGTACCGCGTTCATGGGCTACGTTCTGCCCTGGGGTCAGATGTCCTTCTGGGGTGCGACCGTTATCACCGGCCTGTTTGGCGCGATCCCGTTCATCGGCGAACCGATCCAGACCTGGCTGCTGGGCGGACCCGCGGTGGACAACGCCACGCTGAACCGCTTCTTCTCGCTGCACTATCTGCTGCCCTTCGTGATCGCCGCGCTGGTCATCGTCCACATCTGGGCGTTCCACACCACCGGCAACAACAACCCGACGGGTGTTGATGTCCGCAAGGGTTCGAAAGCCGAGGCCGAGAAAGACACCCTGCCGTTCTGGCCCTACTTCGTGATCAAGGACTTCTTTGCACTGGCCGTCGTGCTGGTGGTGTTCTGGGCCGTTGTCGGCTTCATGCCCAACTACCTGGGTCACCCCGACAACTACATCGAAGCCAACCCGCTGGTTACGCCCGCACACATCGTTCCGGAATGGTACTTCCTGCCGTTCTACGCGATCCTGCGTGCCTTCACCTCGGAAGTGTGGATCGTGCAGTTCGCCAGCTTCATCACCGGTGGCATCATTGATGCGAAATTCTTCGGTGTTCTGGCGATGTTCGGCGCAATCGCAGTGATGGCTCTGGCCCCGTGGCTGGACACCTCGCGGATCCGTTCGGGCGCCTACCGTCCGATGTTCAAATGGTGGTTCGCGCTGCTGGTCATCGACTTCTTCGCCCTGATGTGGCTGGGTGCAATGCCGGCGGAAGAGCCCTATGCGTCCTTCTCGCTGATCGCGTCGGCCTACTGGTTCGCCTACTTCCTGGTGATCCTGCCGCTGTTGGGTGTGATCGAGAAGCCGGATCAACTGCCTGCAACCATCGAAGACGACTTCAACGCCCACTACGGCAAGAAGTCGGATGCTGAAGCCACTCCTGCCGAGTAAGCTAAGAAGGAACCCGAACTCATGTTCAAGAAACTTGCAATCGGTGCTGCCTTTGCCTTGGCTCTTGCCCCTGTCGCGTCTCATGCGGCAGGTGGCGGCGACCAGCATATCGAGGACTTCGCGTTCTCGTTCGAAGGTCCCTTCGGCACCTACGACCAGAACCAGCTGCAGCGCGGTCTGCAGATCTACACCGAGGTCTGCGCGGCCTGCCACGGCCTGAAGCTGGTTCCCCTGCGGACCCTGGCTGATGAAGGTGGCCCGCACATGCCGGAAGATCAGGTTCGCGCCTACGCGGCCGAAAACTTCTCGGTCTATGACCCCGAGCTGGACGAAGATCGTCCTGCCAAGCCGGTTGACCACTTCCCGGAAAACACCGCAGCCGGTGCGCCGGACCTGTCGCTGATGGCGAAAGCCCGCGCAGGCTTCCACGGCCCGGCCGGTCTGGGTATCAACCAGCTGGTCAAAGGCATGGGTGGCGCTGAATACATCGCCTCGCTGATGGTGGGTTACACCGGCGAGGAGAAGGAAGAAGCAGGCACCATCTTCTACGAAAACACCGCCTTCCCGGGTGGCTGGATTTCGATGGCTCCGCCGCTGGCTGACGAGCAGGTCGAATTCATCGACGGGCACGCAAACGATCTGCATCACCTGGCCGAAGACGTCTCGGCCTTCCTGATGTGGACCGCTGAGCCTAAGATGATGGCCCGCAAGCAGGCCGGTTTTGTCGGCGTGCTGTTCCTGGCGATCCTGTCGGTCATGCTGTACCTGACCAACAAGCGCATCTGGGCACCGGTCAAAGGCAAGAAGAGCGTCTGATAGACCGCCCTTTTGACGAAATGAAAGACCCCTGTGTGGTGACACACAGGGGTCTTTTTTGCTTTCGCTTTGTAGCGGTTGGGAGCGATCAGCCGCGGGCAGGGGACATCACCAGATGCGGTTGCCCGTCCGATGTCTTGCGCAGCGACCGGCCATCCGGCCCGACCTCTCCGGTCACCCGCTGACGCAGCGAGGAAAAGCTTTCGAACTTCACCACATCGACAGGCGTATCAAAGCGGATGGTGACACGCGTCATCGGTTTCTGCGCCTGCTGCACGCCGATCAGCTGCCCGGTGAAGGGTTGTCCTAGGTATTCCCCCTGCACCCGGTCCCCAACCGAGAACGACAGGCTGTTGGAGCGTTGAGACAGGCCAGCGTGCATGGTGTTCCAGTCACGATAGCCGTGCATCCTGGCCACCTGCTCAAGCGATTGGCTGTGGGTCATCGGCGTCCCGTTCGACGTCATGTCGGAACGCAAGAGTTTCGCCATGTTCTTGGCGGAGGCGACGGTCATGTCCGAACGTCGGTTATGAGTATCCATGATATGAGTCCTTTTCCGACCGGCCATATCGCGATGGATGGAGCCCGCATTGCCATCCGGATCAGACCGGAAAGAACAAGGATCTTGTCGACCTCCGAATTTCACCATGGCAAACGCCTGCGAGCGGCGGGTATTCGGCAACCCTCAGGCAGCGCATATGGGGACTGCCGGCCCAAAGTCAATGCCTGGGCCGGGGGGCTTGTTTTCCGAAAGGCCGATGTGGCTCAAATGCCGACGGGTTAGGCCGTCAGCTGATGGCCATGCACACCCGAAATCCGGGCCGTCACGATCTGGCCTTCGGTCTGCGCTGTGGCAAAGGTGACTTCGGTGAACTGCTCGGTGCGGCCCATATGGGGGTTTTCCATCAGGATGCGATGGGTTTGCCCCTGCTGTTGCAGCAGGTGCTGTTGAACGCGTGCGTCACCGGCATGGCGCAGACGGGCGGCGCGGTCCTTGATGGTTTTGCCGTCAACCTGCTTGGGGATCTTGGCGGCCGGGGTGCCGTCGCGCTTGGAATAGGGGAACACGTGCAACCACGTCAGGTTGCAATCCTCCACCAGCTTCAGCGAGTTTTCGAAATGCGCGTCGGTTTCGGTGGGGAAGCCCGCGATGATATCGGCCCCAAAGGTCATGTCGGGCCGCAGCTTCAGCGCCTCTTCGGTGAAGCGAATCGCGTCTTCGCGCAGGTGCCGGCGGGCCATGCGTTTCAGAATCAGGTTGTCGCCATGCTGCAGCGACAGATGCAGATGGGGCATCAGCCGCGGTTCCGTCGCGATGGCCTGCATCAGGTTCTCATCCACCTCGATCGAATCGATTGAGCTGATCCGCAGGCGCGGCAGGTCGGGCACAAGCTTCAGGATCCGCATCACCAGATCGCCAAGCTGCGGCTGCGCGGGCAGGTCCGCGCCCCAGGAGGTCAGGTCCACACCGGTCAGCACGACCTCGTTGAAGCCCTTGTCCACCAGTCGCTTGATCTGATCGACCACCACGCCTGCGGGAACCGAACGGGAATTGCCGCGGCCGTAGGGAATGATGCAGAAGGTGCAGCGGTGATCACATCCGTTCTGAACCTGCACATAGGCGCGTGACCGGGTGCCGAAGCCGTCAATCAGATGGCCTGCGGTTTCGGTCACCGACATGATGTCGTCCACCTGAACGCTTTCGGTGTCCCCGATGAAATCCGCGGCCATCCCCTTCCAGGTGTCGGGCTGCATCTTCTCGGTATTGCCAATCACCGCGTCCACCTCCTCCATGCTGGAGAATGTTTCCGGCTCGGTCTGGGCGGCGCATCCGGTGACGATCAGCCGGGCGTCGGGGTTTTCACGCCGCAGCTTGCGAATCTCCTGCCGCGCCTTGCGTACAGCTTCGGCGGTTACGGCGCAGGTGTTGACGATCACCGCATTGGACAGGCCTGCCTGCTCCGAAAGCTCTTTCATCGCTTCGGTTTCATAGGCGTTCAGCCGACATCCGAGTGTGGTGAATTTGGGCGCGGTCATACCAGCGAATCCAGGAAGCTGCGGGTAAAGGTCCCACTGAAGACATGCATGGTGGGGCCGGTCATCCAGACGCCATCATCGGCCCAGTTGATCCACAGCGTGCCGCCGTCCAGATCGATTCGGACCTGGTCGCCGGTCAGGCCGCGCCGGGCGGCGGCCACAGCGGTGGCACAGGATGAGGAACCGGAGGCCATGGTCACCCCAACACCACGTTCCCAGACACGCATACGAATATGGTCGGGACCGATCAGGCTGGCCACCTGAACATTGGTGCGCTCTGGGTAGAGCGGGTGATGTTCATAGCGAGCGCCGAAATCCTCCAGCGACACGCGCTCGGCGTCATCGACAAAGAAGGTGCAATGCGGGTTGCCCATGCCGGTTGCCGTTGGGCCACCTTCGATGGGCAGCTCCAGGGTATCCATTTCTTCGGCCAGCGGAATCTCATGCCACAGAAGCTGTGGTTGTCCCATGTTGACGGAGGTCAGGCCATCGCCAGCGTCCTTGGCAAACAGATCCCCGCGATCAGTGGTCAAATGCAGCTCCGTCCGGCCTGATTCGTCCATCAGGTGGCGCGCAATGCAGCGGGTTGCGTTGCCACAGGCACCAGAGGTGGATCCATCCGAGTTGTAGAAGGTCAGATGGGCATCACCCGTGCCTGTGCCGATCACCGCAAGCTGATCGAATCCCACGCCCAATTGCCGGTGAGCGATACCGCGGGCCAGGGCCGCCGAAATCGCGACCGATTCCTGGCGTGCATCCACAACGACAAAGTCATTGCCCAGCCCATGCATCTTCATGAAGGGCAAACCGGTATCATTCTCAGTGTTCATTTGGGCGATATAGCCTTGCTCCTGAGGTGAATCCAGAGCCAAGCCAAGAAAGTTGAAATTAGGGGTTGACCATATGCGCGGCTCCCCCTAGATAAGCCGCCTATCGGGACGGCAAGATCAACCAGATCAAACGGTCCTGACGCAGAATAAGCTCTTGATTATCCAAGATCATTTGCTTAAGACGCACCAAGGAAGCGCATGTCGCTTCAGACAAGAGTGGGCCGTTAGCTCAGTTGGTAGAGCAACTGACTTTTAATCAGTGGGTCGCAGGTTCGAATCCTGCACGGCTCACCACTGACAAACCAGTCAAACACCGGAAGAATAAGAAGTTTCCTCAATAGTTTGAGGTGCTTCCCGAAACTGTGGTTGGGTTTGAGCGTGGTTAGAACATAACATGAACCTTGTAAAAACGATGCCGTTACAAGGACACGATATGCCACAGATCAAGTTCAAGGATTCGACACTCAAAACGCTGTCGGCGGACAAGACCACATGGTTCACCGACCCCGACATCAAAGGGCTGCGCCTCTGCGTCACCAAGGGAGGCGCAAAAACTTGGTGGGTCAACAAGTGGGACCCGAAGGCCCAAAAGACTCGGGCTGTGAAGCTCGGACAGTGGGCAAACAAGGGTATGCACTGCGCATGGGCCAAGAAGCAGATGGGCGCGGCGCTCCTCGACATTCAGGAAGGCAATGTCCACACGAAGGACGAGCGTGAGGCCGATAAAGCGCGGCTTGGCATCCCAACATTCGCCGAGGCTCTGGATCAGTACATTGAACACCGGACGAGCGAGCGGGCATCGGGCAAGGCTCCGATGGTCGAGAAGACAGCCCGAGACTACCGCAACTCGTTCAACCTGCATTTCAAGCGTTGGTCAGAAACCTGCGTCGATGAACTTCCGATCCTTGAGATCAACCAATACCTGAACACGTTGCAGTTCACGCGCCCTCATGGGGCCAGAGCAGCCGCGGTCGTTGCGGGTGCGGTCGTGCGGTTCATCAACCGCCTATGCGCCCTTGCATTGCCGATCCCGTCGCTGCTGGACAACACCACAATCAAAAGCCGTGTCGAGACCGGCAAGCTCGACATGTCTGTCCAGTGGTCTGATCGCTGGGCAGAAATCGATCAAGTCGGCAATGAGCACATCCGCCTGTGGTGGATGTTGACCTGGTACACCGGGTTTCGTCAGGAGACGTTTCGCACGCTGATTTGGGATCAAGTTGACCTTGAGGCGGGCACGGTCACATTCCGCCGAAGCAAGCATACATACGACCGCGAGATTGCGATTTCGGACGATGCGGTCAGGTTGTTTCAGCGCCTAGGCGAAATCCAGTATGACGACTGCGATTGGGTATTCCCATCGCGCCGCATTGTCGGTGAATGTCGTGGGCACCTCGGTCAGATGGATGCCTTGAACCTGACAAAGCCTGGAGACTTGCGCCATTTCTGGATGACGGTTGCGCGGGAAGTAGCCCCGCGTCACGTTCACAGGTGGCTCGCGCAGCAGACCATGACCGACAATGATCTGCGGATGCTCGGCCACTATGGCGAGCCGACTCATGAGGAACAGAAGGCAGCGGCAAATGCGATTGCGGCGGCGATCAGCAAACGGATTCAGGCAGCACCTTCTTCCGTTGTTGAATTGCGCCGAAACACCGCCTAAATTGAAGCCACCAATACCTCCATACCTATAGGTAGTGACCCGGATAGGTGTGAGGCCGACGCGTGAGAGTAGTGGCGTTGCCACTCAGGAAGCGGGAGACGCGGTTCGGTCATGTGGGTTCCCATCACAGGACCTATAATCATGACCATTGATCAAATCGCGTCACAAATTGACGCTCTCCGGGCGGACTTGATCCGTTCAAATCCACCACTGGTAATGACCAGCGCCGAAGCTGCCGAGTTTCTTGGCGTGTCAGATGAAACGATGCTTCGCTGGCGCAAAGACGGTTTCGGACCGTCATATTCACAGCCCAATTGCCGAATTGTGCGATACCTTCGCGACGACGTAGTCGCATGGCTCGAGGAGAATCGGTGATGGCTCAAAAGATAGAAAGTGTCGTTTTTCAAGAAGCCGACGCCATCAAGCAATTCCTCCTTGGGCAGAACAAACGTGTCGAGGCATGGTTCGCCGAAAACTGGGAACGTCTCGACGACATGACGGGGCCGATCCACAAAAGCACCGTGTCAAAAGCATTGAGCGGTATGCCTGTCGTGGAACCCGTCGCGAACGCCTTGGACGTCATGTTTGACGAAATCCGGGCTGACCCATGGGCATGGTGTGAGCCGCCTGAGTCGATTGACGACCTTGCATCCTACGCACCGATGAACTGGTGGTTCAAAACCCTTGAACTCAGCAAGGTTATGTCGTGGTCGCGGTTTGAGGCGATGCGCACGCGACCGTTCTCGGACAACCAACGCGAAGACGTGCAGCAGCGCCTCAGCGAATGGCGTGAACGGCTTCGCCGGGTGTGCGATCAGTTCAATCGCGATCAGGCCCTTGTGCGTGCGTTAGAGTCGGATGACGATCCTAAGTATCAATGGTGGGTGCGCGATGGTGACGAAATTCGTCTCGGGCGAGGCGATGGCGCATTCCGTCGCCGTGTCGGCAATCCAGGGCTGCACGGTCGGTCGGACGACGAGATCGGCATGGCTTGGGTGCTCGCAGATGCGACGTTGACGCTGCCCGACGTTGCGCGCGCCGAGTTGACCTATTCGCGGCCGCAGGGCGTCCCGGTCGCCGATCATTATTCAGAGCCAGTCGAGCCTTGGAACGGCCAGGAGTTCGCGGGGATCGAGATTGCAGAAGTCGGTGGGCAGCAGGTGAAGCATCGCGTTTGCTTCTATTGGCACGGGGATCGCTATCACGTTGAAGACGTCGAACCCTATGCAGAAATCTGGGACGATGGCTGGCGCGCGCCGTCTCAGGATGAACGCGATCTACTGGAAACCGGAATGCAGGTCACGAGTATGACCAAGGCGCAATTTGAAGCGCAGCGGAATGAATGGATCGACAGGGCTTGGAAGTCTCGGAACGCAAACATGACGTCTATGGAGCGCGTCATGAAACCTGACGGCATTCCAAGGTCTGAGATTGAAGCCGATTTCCAAAGCCGATTGGATGGTATCGACGACGAAAAGGCACGCGACGAGCAGCGGGAGATTGCTCGCCGCAGGAATGCCTTTAGGCGGGGATTGCGGCGGCGAACAATTCACCCATGATCTGACGCCGCTTGTCGCGGTCAACACGATCCCGCAGCCATTGGGAACAGGTTGCGGGGTCGTTGAGCACGCCGGCGCGTGCCATGCGGTTCAGAAGGCGGGGGTGGACAGTGGGCGGGAAGTCAAAAGGCATTCGGGTCATCCTTCTTGAGTAGGTTTCGTTTCACGAGTTCAACGATCACGCAGGCGGTCACGTCATTGGTGCGGGTTACGAGCCAGACATTCAGGTCTTCTTTGTGCATGGAGGCGGCGTCGATAGTGGCCAGAGCATCGACTAGGTTGGTGGCGTGTTTGCGCTTGCTCGTGCGGCCAGGCATCGTTGCTCTCCGTTGCGGTGTTGATGCGCGGCATCATACAGGCAGCGGGCGGCGGTATCCGACTGTAATGGCAGGTGACGATAAGGGAGTTATAGGTGCACGGGCGTGCTGCACAGGCGGTTTGCATTTGTGCGCGCGTGCGCGTGCGCGCGTAAAACGACAACGGCAGTCAACATTGTCGACCGCTGTTGTTGCAACTCACGTTGTTGAGCAAAACTCGTGCAGGGCGTGCAGCACGTGCATCAGTTTTAATGATTACAATAGGTTAGTGGTGAATTGGCGTGCATCAGGGCGTGCAGGATTATGGTGTAAGAACGCAGTAACGCGTTGAGAATACAGAGTTTTCGTGTGCATCACGTCCAAGGCTGTATGATCTAATCGGTGTTTTGCTTTGCAATCCTGATCATCACATACGCGTAAAGCGGTAATCGTCCAGGACAATATCGTCCCTGTCTCCCGTCAGAAAGACGTCCCCTTGAGGCGTCTCTCAAGCCCAACTGATAGGCCATCAGTGGGTCCAGTGCGCCAACTCATTGAACTGTAAGCATTATTCTGCGTTCGCGACTTGTAACGCACTGCATGTTACAAGGTTTTCGTCGATTTAGCCTCGACCCCCCCCTTTTTCTGCCGTCGATCCCTGGACCCGGGCGCATTTAGAAGATCACAAATCCACGATTTTCCCACCGCGCCCGCACGGCACATATCCCCTGTGCCCTGCCACCGCATCAAAGCCGCAGCGAAACCGCCCAAGCAACGCGTTTCTGCACATGCGCCCCACCGTCATGCCCGACTCCCCATAACCGCCCGTCTCTGACGCGCTCCGCAAGCCTGCGTAAACCGCCCATGCGCGCCACCTGTTTTTCGCGCTTCGCTACCTGAAACTCCGGGAACGCCCGCCGAATGTTCCTGATATGTTCCCTCCATGCTCGCAACTCGGCGGGTCGCCCGCACCTTCCCGCCGACATCCAAACAGAGAAAGATAATCGAATGCCCCTGCACGTCACAATCCAGACGACGCCTCACGGTTCCCGCCTCTTGGGCGAAGACATTCACACGGCCTTCCACATGGACGTGCCGCTGCCTCCTGATGACCTCCATCAACTGATCATCGCTGCCGCGAAATCCGATGACCTGCATCCACGCGCCGAACTCATGGGCGTGATCGCTGATCGAACGCCCGAAGGCGTGTGCATCCGCGTTGTCGCGAATGCGGCCCACTTTGACATTCCTTGGCCCCTGATCGTGCGAGGCATCAAATGACCAAGATCAAGGTAGTGCCCCGTGGGGTGGTGTAAGAGGCCGCGCGCGAAGCCCTTGGCGTAGCGCAGCGCGCGGCCGGGCTGGCGGCCATCGCGCTTCTTCGTA
>JALEGX010000144.1 GCA_022763485.1 Paracoccaceae bacterium
CACCCCATGAGACGCGCCGCAATGGCACTATTGGCCAATCGTATTTCCCCACCGAACCTATCGATCATGCAGGACGAAGGCTGGTCTGTCGGACGTGTGCGGACCGAGCTGCTGTCAGGCTTGACCGTTGCGCTGGCGCTGGTGCCCGAAGCCGTGGCCTTTGCCTTCGTGGCCGGGGTGCACCCGCTGGTCGGGCTTTATGCGGCGTTTCTGGTCGGCCTGATCACGGCGCTGTTCGGTGGGCGGCCCGGGATGATCTCGGGGGCGACCGGTGCGCTGGCGGTTGTGATGGTGGCACTGGTGGCCGAGCACGGGGTCGAATACCTGTTTGCGACCGTCGTGCTGATGGGGATCTTGCAGATCATCGCGGGGGTCATGCACTGGGGCAAATTCATCCGGCTGGTGCCGCATCCGGTGATGCTGGGCTTCGTCAACGGGCTGGCGATCGTGATCTTCCTGGCGCAGCTGACACAGTTCAAGGATCCGGCCTCTGGCGGGGCAGAATGGCTGGGCGGCTCCTCTCTCTACCTGATGCTGGCGCTTGTGGTGCTGACCATGGTGATCATCTGGGGCATGCCCAAGATTACCAGCATCATCCCGGCGCCGCTGGCCGGCATCGGCATCGTTGCGGTTCTGGTGATTACTCTGGGCCTGGATGTGCCGCGCGTGGGGGACATGGCGTCCATCGAAGGCGGTCTGCCGCAGTGGCACGTGCCGCTGGTGCCGCTTAACCTGGAAACGCTTGAAATCATCTTCCCATATGCGGTGATCCTTGCGGCGATCGGCCTGATCGAAAGCCTGCTGACCCTGAATCTGGTGGGCGAAATCACCGGCAAACGCGGTGGCGCAAGCCAGGAGTGCATTGCACAGGGCGCGTCCAACGTGGTGACCGGCTTCTTCGGCGGCATGGGGGGCTGTGCGATGATCGGCCAGTCCATGATCAACGTGAAATCGGGCGGCCGCACACGGATCGCGGGCATCGCTGCCGCGCTGTTCCTGCTGCTCTTCATCGTTGTTGCGTCGCCCCTGATCGAGCAGATCCCGCTGGCCGCGCTGGTGGGCGTGATGTTCATGGTGGTGATCGGCACCTTCGCGTGGAATTCGTTGAAGATCATGACCAAGGTGCCCGCAATGGACGCCTTCGTGATTGTCCTTGTGACCGTGGTCACCGTGATGACCGACCTTGCCATCGCGGTTGTGGTAGGTGTGATCGTCTCGGCGCTGGCCTATGCGTGGAACAACGCGCGCCGGATCCACGCCTATACCCGCGAGTCGGAAAGCGATGCCGGCGCCAAGGTCTATGAGATCGAAGGCCCGCTGTTCTTCGGGTCGACCGATGGGTTCATCGAGCTGTTCGACATCTCCAACGACCCGGATCGCGTGATCGTCGATTTCGCGCGCAGCCGTGTGGTGGACCAGTCGGCCCTGCAGGCCATCGAAGCGCTGGCGGGCAAGTATGAGGCCGAAGGCAAGACGCTGGTGCTGCGCCACCTGAGCCGCGACTGTCACCAGCTGCTGACCAAGGCCGGGCACCTGATGGTCGATAGTGACGATGACCCGGAATATCAGGTCGCCGTGGACTATTCGGTCCGGACCGGCATCCTGGGCGGTCACTGAGCCGCCGAACAGCACAGAGATACGAGAAAACGCGCCTCTACAGGCGCGTTTTTCATTTGGGGGCAAGCGCTTCCAGCTGCTCCAGATCCATCGCCAGCAGGGCGTCCTCTGCTGCGACCAGCCGGACATGTGACCAGTCCCACCATGCCAGAGCTTGCAGCCGTTGGATGATGGGCTGTGGAAACCGGAAACGGGTGACCTGACCGGGATTGCCGGTGACGATGGCGTAGTCGGGAATGGTGCCACGCACCACCGCACCGGCGCCAATGATCGCCCCATTGCCGATGGTCGCGCCGGGCAGGATGACGGCGTTGTAACCGATCCAGACATCATGCCCGATCTGCGTGTCGCGCTGGTCCGGCTGGTAGTCCGCCATCTGGGCCGGGTCGAAGACCGGAAACGGGTAACAGGTGGCCCCGTCCATCGCGTGGTTGGCAGAGCTGGTGATGAAGCGCGCGCCATGGGCAATCTGGCAGAACCGCCCGATCCTCAATTCCTCTTGCGAAGTAGGAAAGAGGTAGGGCGCAAGACGCGTGGCCCAGTCTTCGGGCGCGTCGAAATCGGAGGCATAGGTATAATCCCCGATCCGCATCCGCGGGTGCTCCACCGCACGGGCCAGCATCACGGTTCCCTTGTGCAGGGATCCGTCCGGCAGGACGACCGGATAGCGCTGGGTCGGGTCGGGGATTGGCATCAGTCGTCCGGGCGCGCCAGGGTGAACAGGTTGTCCACCACCGAATAATCCCGGTAGCCCAGGCGGGCCAGCGGCTGGAAGGTGGTGACGTCGAAAATCCCGTCTTTCAGGCAGTCATCCCGCAGGTGGATGCCGGTGACTTCGCCAAACACCACGCGGTTGCTTTCACCCGGCAGAGTGACGATCTGCGTCAGCTTGCATTCCAGCGTGGCCGGCGCGTTTGCAACGCGCGCGCAGGCGATGGTTTCGCATTCTTCGGCCTGCAGCCCGGCCCTTGCAAACTCGTCCACATCCTTGTCCAGCATGGCCGAAGTGGTATTCATCGCGTCGCGCATGGCGCTTTCAACGATGTTCACACAGAAGACGCCCGTGGCTTCGATATTTGCGACACTGTCCTTGGTGTTCTGTTGATCCGGCTTCTGACCGGTCGAGGCAAACATCACCTGCGGCGGGAAATAGGCGACACCGTTGAAAAAGGAATAGGGCGCAAGGTTGTTGACCCCATCAGGCGAGCGGGACGAAATCCAGCCGATGGGGCGGGGGGTTATGATCGCGTTGAACGGATTATGCGGCAATCCGTGGCCGTCTTCTGGTCGATAGAACATAGATGTCTCCGGTCAATTGCCCAAAGGGGTAGCACGTGTTAGGGCGGTGTCCACCAATTTGAACGGGTGCGGGCGGAAAACAGGTGATCCAGCTAAAACCGGAACAGCCTCAGGACTGGTGGGAGGTCGAGGCGCTCTATGATCTGTGTTTCGCACCGGGCCGCGAAGCGCTGTCTTCGTATCGGTTGCGGGACGGGGTTCCCCCGGTTGAAGGCTTGAGCCAGGTGGCCCGCGATGACGACGGCATTCTGGCGGGGGCGATCCGCTTCTGGCCGGTGCATGTCGGCACAGCTTCGGCACTGCTGCTGGGTCCCGTCGCAGTACACCCGACACGGCAGGGCGAAGGTCTGGGCGGGGCTTTGGTGCGCGACTCTGTCGCCAAGGCACAGGAAAGCGGCTGGTCCCGGATCATGCTGGTCGGGGATGCGCCCTATTACAAAAGGTTCGGATTTACCCGTCTGAGCGGCGTGGAGATGCCGCCCCCCACCAACCCGGACCGGGTTCTGGGCATGGAGCTGAAACCGGATGCCTGGAAAGATGTGCGCGGCCAGGTGACGCGCTGGACCGGCAACGACGCCACTTGAAGAATGCGACCAACGTCCCGATCTTGGATCCAAGGAGAGGGATACCATGGTCGAGATTTTGGAGCCTTCCAGGCAGCTGGCACCACAGGATGTGGAACGTGAGCTCCAGGCGTTGGCAGAACGCTATCGCCGGGCGGGTCGCTCGGGTGTCAAGGTGGCCAATCTGTTGGGCGCGCAGGCGGAAAACCTGTTGGATCGCTTGCCCGGCCCGGTGCGCGACGGGCTGGGCCGGGCCACTGAACAGGGGCTGACGCTGGCGGTTGAAGCCGCGGGACACTCTCGCCGCGCCGTCCCGGATCAGCCGGTTTGGGTCAACACCGCCATGAGTTCCGTCATGGGGGCGGCTGGTGGGTTTTCCGGGCTTCCCGGCACGCTGGTTGAGCTGCCGATGACGATCACCCTGTTGATGCGCGCGGTGCAGGGCGTGGCCGTGCAACATGGCTTTGATCCGACAGCTGACAGTGTCAAATTCGACTGTGTGCGGGTGTTCTCCAGCGGTGGCCCGCTCAGCCATGATGATGCCGATGATCTGGCTTTCATTGCGATCCGCGTCAGCCTGGGCGGCGCAGCCATGCAGAAGATGATCGCAACCATTGCGCCACGTCTGGCGGCGGTGCTGGGCCAGAAGCTGGCCGCACAATCCATCCCTGTGCTTGGGGCGGTGACCGGTGCAGCGGTCAACTACGTCTATACCGACTACTATCAGCAGCTTGCAGATGTGCATTTTGGCTTGCGCCGCTTGGCCATCGACGCCGACAGGACCCATGAAGAGCTTGTCGAAGGGCTGCGGCTGTATCTGCAGGCGTGATGGTCATGTCACAGAACGTTCACGTGCGTTCGCTCAACCTTTGGTTTAGATCTCCGGACGGGAGGAAGGCTGACCTATGGTGATGCAGTCGAAGATTTCATCGGGTCCGGCAGGGCGCAGAGAGATCCGCACCCAATACGGTGCGATCTGTTACCGCATCGAACAGGGGCGGCCGATGGTTCTGCTTGTCACCTCCCGGCGGACGGGTCGGTGGGTCACACCAAAGGGCTGGCCCTGCGAGGGGCTGAGCCCCGAACAGAGCGCCGCCAGAGAGGCCTGGGAAGAAGCGGGCGTCATAGGGGAGGTCTCCGACAACAGCGTGGGACTTTACAGCTATGAAAAACACAGGATGCGTGGTGCCTCGCTGCCTTGTGTCGTGACCCTTTTTCCGCTGCGGGTGGAAACACTTGCGGCCGACTTCCCCGAGGCGCACCAGCGCAGGCGGCTCTGGTTCCGCGCCAGCAAGGCCGCGGACTTCGTGAAAGAGCCGGAACTGGCACAAATTTTGCGCGAGTTTGATGCCCTGCATTCGGTCGGATCGTCGCAAGGCTCTTGATCTCGGACGCGGACACTTATCTAATCACCTACCTCAAATGGTGACCGCGCTATGATTCAATACTCGCTCAAATGTGCCGAAGGGCACACCTTCGACAGTTGGTTCCAATCTGCTGAGGCTTTCGACAAGCTGGCCGCGGCAGGCATGGTCAGCTGTGCCGTTTGTGGCGGCACAAAGGTCGAAAAGGCAATCATGGCCCCCCGTGTCCGCCCAGCGCGCAGCGCAACGGGTGTGAAGGACGATGCCCAGCCCACCACAGAGGCTCCGACCGCGCCGGCGCTGTCGACGCAGAACGCAGAATTGGAGCAAGCGCTGACGGAAATGCGGCGTCAGGTCGAGCAGAATTCGGATTATGTGGGCGAGGACTTCGCCTCGGAAGCGCGCGCCATGCATCTGGGGGACGCACCGGAGCGTTCGATCTATGGTGAGGCCAAGCCGGACGAGGCAAAAGCGCTGATCGAGGATGGAATTCCCGTTGCCCCCTTGCCGTTCATGCCGAATCGCAAGACCAATTGACCCGCAGGCGTGACGTCTGTGGAGAGTCACAAAGGGCAGATTGAGTGATGAAAGTACTTATTACCGGGGCCAATCGCGGGATTGGGGCCGAAATGGCGCGTCGCATGACGATGGCAGGGCATAAGGTCACCGGAACCGCACGCGATTTTTCGGCCGAATATCGGCTGGATGTGACCGATGCCGGGCAACAGGCACAGCTGGCCCGCGCGCTGGATGGTGAATGTATTGACCTGCTGGTCTGCAACGCAGGCGTCTATCTGGATAAGGGGCTGTCACTGGACCAATACACCAGCGAGGTCTGGGCCAAGACGCTTGCGGCGAATGTAACCGGGGTCTTTCTGACGGTGCAGGCGCTTTTGCCGAACCTGAAACTGTCATCCCAGCCTAAGGTGGCGATCATTTCTTCGCAAATGGCGTCGCATACCCGTGCGCCGGGTGGCAGCTATGCCTATCGCGCCTCCAAGGCGGCAGCGCTGAATGTGGGGCGGAACCTTGCCACCGATCTCAAGCCTGAAGGGATTGCCGTCGGGATCTATCACCCCGGTTGGGTGCGGACCGACATGGGCGGCGTTGAAGGCGAAATCGAAGTTGGCGAGGCCGCGGAGGGCCTGTTGAAGGAATTCGATGCGCTCAGCCTGGAGACAACTGGCTGTTTCCGCACCTGGGATGGGCGCGATCACGCGTATTGACCGCAGAGACCGGCGATATGTAGCCCGGAAAACCCTGTGGCCCTGGCGCGACCCAAGGCCACGGAAAGCTGCACTTGCCCTTGCGCCATGCAACCCTTATGACGCGTGGGATTGCTGAAAACCGGTGCACGGAGACTTGCCCCCATGCCCACGCTTGTGATGAAATTCGGCGGAACCTCCGTCGCCAATCTGGACCGGATCCGGCGCGCTGCAAAGCGCGTGGGGGTCGAAGTTGCCAAAGGTTACGATGTCATCGTGATCGTGTCGGCCATGTCCGGGAAAACCAACGAGTTGGTGGGCTGGGTGAATGAGACGTCGCCGCTCTATGATGCGCGCGAATATGATGCGGTCGTGTCGTCGGGTGAAAATGTCACTGCCGGTCTGATGGCTCTGACGCTGCAGGAAATGGGCGTGCCCGCCCGCAGCTGGCAGGGCTGGCAGGTGCCGCTGAAAACCAACAGCGCCCACAGCCAGGCCCGGATCGAAGAAATCCCGACCGAGAACATCAACACGAAGTTCGCCGAAGGCATGAAGGTAGCGGTGGTTGCCGGGTTCCAGGGCATCAGCCCCGAGGGCCGCATCGCGACGCTGGGGCGCGGTGGGTCGGACACCACCGCCGTGGCCTTTGCCGCCGCGTTCGAAGCCGAGCGGTGTGATATCTATACCGATGTCGACGGTGTTTACACGACCGACCCGCGCATCTGCGAACGGGCCCGGAAACTGGACAAGATTGCGTTCGAGGAAATGCTCGAACTGGCCTCGCTGGGGGCCAAGGTTCTGCAGACCCGCTCGGTTGAGCTGGCCATGCGGTACAAGGTGAAACTGCGCGTCCTCAGCAGCTTTGAGGAACAATCCGACGAGGCCGGTACACTGGTCTGCGACGAGGAGGAAATCATGGAATCCAATGTAGTAGCCGGTGTGGCCTATTCCCGCGACGAAGCCAAGCTGACGCTGATTTCGGTTGCAGACCGCCCCGGAATCGCGGCGATCATCTTCTCGTCCCTTTCTGATGCGGGCGTGAACGTGGACATGATCGTGCAGAACATTTCCGAAGAAGGTCGCACTGACATGACCTTCTCCTGCCCGACCGATCAGGTGGCTCGCGCCGAAAAGGCGCTTCTGGCGACCAAGGACGCCGGTGAGCTGAACTACGCCGAATTGGATGCCGACACCAATGTGGCCAAAGTGTCCGTGGTTGGCATCGGTATGCGCAGCCAGTCGGGTGTCGCGGCCAAGATGTTCAAGGTGCTGTCTGATGAAGGCATCAACATCAAGATCATTACGACATCGGAAATCAAGATTTCCGTTCTCATTGACCGGAAATACATGGAACTTGCAGTACAAGCGCTGCATGATGCGTTTGAATTGGACAAGGCTGCCTGAGTGTCACGGGCTGTCTGACACCGGAACCGTGTGAACAGAGCCCATGGTGGAAAGCACCGAAACCGAAAGCCGCAAACTGCTTGGACGTTTGCGTGAAGCGCTGGCCAGCGACGAAGCTGGCCAGGAGCGGCTTGACCGGATCACGCATCTGATTGCCGACAGCATGGGGACCGAGGTCTGCTCGGTCTACCTGTTCCGTGATGAGGAAACCCTGGAGCTCTGCGCGACCGAGGGTCTGGCGCCCGAAGCGGTTCACCAGACGCGGATGCGGTTGGGCGAGGGTCTGGTTGGACGTGTCGCCAAGTACAAAAAAGTCGTGAACACCCCTGATGCGCCCTCGGAAAAGGGGTTCCGATATATGCCGGAAACGGGCGAGGAACGGTATAGCTCCTTCCTTGGCATCCCGATTCAGCGGCTTGGCGAAACGCTGGGTGTGCTGGTGGTCCAATCCCGCGACGCGCGCAGTTTCTCGGCCGATGAGGTCTATGGTCTGGAAGTGGTCGCCATGGTCATCGCCGAAATGACCGAGCTTGGGGCCTTTGTGGGGGAGGGAGCAGCCCTGTCGCCCCTGCACCAGCAATCCGTTCTGTTGCGCGGCGGGACGGCACAGGAAGGGGCCGCCGAGGGCCATGTCTGGCTGCATGAGCCCCGCGTGGTTGTCACCAACCCTATTGCGGATGATCCCCATCGTGAGATGGAGCGCCTGAAGGAAGCCGTCGAAGAGCTGCGCGTGGGCGTCGACAAGATGCTGGAGATGTCCCAGAACGGGGACAAGGAGCAGCTGCAGGTTCTGGAAGCCTACCGGATGTTCGCCAACTCCAAGGGTTGGATGCGGCGCATGGAAGAGGATATTTCGCGCGGGCTGAGCGCGGAAGCTGCTGTAGAAAAAGAACAATCCCAGGCCCGTGCGCGCATGAGCCAGGTGTCTGATGCCTATCTGCGAGAGCGGCTTGCGGATCTTGACGATCTGTCCAATCGCTTGCTGCGGATCCTGACCGGGCAGGGGGGCGCATCCGGTGCTGATTTGCCGCCCGATCCTATTCTGATTGCACGGAACATCGGTCCGGGTGAGTTGCTGGAATACGGCCGCTCGCTCAAGGGGATCGTGCTCGAAGAGGGATCCGTGGGCAGCCATGCCGCCATCGTGGCGCGCGCATTGGCAATTCCGCTGGTTGTTCACACTGAGCGGATCACCACCGAAGCGTTGAACGGTGACCACATCATGGTCGACGGCGATCAGGGCATCGTGCACCTGAGGCCGGATGACACGGTGGTCAAGGCGTTCCGTGACAAGATCGCAATGCAGGCAAAAGCGCAGGAGCGCTATGCCTCGATCCGTGACAAGTCAGCGGTGTCTCTGGATGGCAAGCGCGTCAATCTGGTAATGAATGCAGGTTTGATGGCTGATCTGCCGTCGCTGGATGGATCCGGGGCCGAAGGGGTCGGGCTGTTCCGGACTGAGCTTCAGTTTCTTGTTCGAAATCAGATGCCTAGGCGCTCTGAGCTCGTTGCTCTTTATGCGCGGGTTCTGGACGCGGCGCACGGCAAACGGGTGGTGTTCCGCACGCTGGATATCGGCTCTGACAAGGTGTTGCCCTACATGAAGCCCACGGATGAACCCAACCCGGCATTGGGCTGGCGGGCCATTCGTGTGGGATTGGATAAGCCGGGCGTCATGCGCATGCAGTTGCAGGCGCTGATCCGGGCGGCAAATGGCCGTCCCTTGTCGGTCATGTTCCCCTTTGTAGCTCAATTCGAGGAGTTTCGTGCCGCCCGTGCCGAAGTCGACAAGACGCTGGAGCGGGAGCGCAAGCTGGGCCATCCGTTGCCTGAGACGTTGGAGGTCGGTGCCATGCTGGAGACACCTTCGCTGGCCTTTGCGCCGCAGAAGTTCTTTGAAGAGGTCGGTTTCCTGTCAATTGGTGGCAATGACCTGAAGCAGTTCTTCTTTGCCGCCGACCGCGAAAATGAGCGCGTCCGACGTCGCTATGATACGCTGAATGTCAGCTTCCTGAGCTTCATTGAGCGGATTGTCGAACGTTGCAACGCCACATGCACCCCGCTCAGCTTCTGTGGCGAGGACGCGGGCCGCCCCATTGAGGCCCTGTGCCTGGCGGCGATCGGGATCCGCACGCTGTCAATGCGCCCGGCCTCGATTGGCCCGGTCAAGTCCTTGTTGTTGAAGAGCAATCTGGAAGATGTGCGCAAGGTTATTGCGGATGCCCGGCACCGGGGGGAGCAATCGGTTCGCCCAGCGGTGATGAACTACCTGCGAAATCAATCCTGAGTTTTTAGCGCGCGTTTTGGCGTTTCGTTCCGGGCATTTGGCGCCCGGCGGAGCGCTGAATTGCGCCTATAGTTTCCCTTTTTCCACAGCCGAAAGAACCTCTTTTTGGCTGCTCGGCGGTTGCTTCGATCGAAGAATTACTGTCGCAATTGAAGGATTGTGTCCCGAGTAATTCCCAAACGTCGCATCTCAATATCAGTTTTCGAACATCGGAGGAGCTTTGTTCAGTGTGGGGCTGACATCAGGTTATCCACACCCTATTGGCAAGAACCAAAGTGGGGCGGCGCACGACTTTCTCGTTGGAACGGGCAAGATAACCCTTTCATAGGTTTCTGCGCTGATGTGAAATCCTATCACCAGCTTTTCCACAGAGTTATCTTCTGAACTACCTTAGGTAGAATGCTGAAAACGAAAAATAAACATGGATGTCCACAAAAGGAAATCGCCGCTCGGGAGGGAGGACCCGAACGGCGTTTCTGAATAGCCCCGAGGGAGGAGGAGGGGCCAATTCTGCGGAGGCTTTTAGAAGACGCCGCCGTTGCGCGCGACGTTTTCGATGTCGCCGCGGACCATGCCGATGTCTTCCAGCTCGCGATCCGACAGGGAGGACAGTGCGTCACGGGTGACGCGTGCGTCATTCCAGTCTACGAATGCGGCGATCAGAGCCGAAAACGTTGCGCCGATACGGCCGACAAGGCCGTGAGAGCCAAGGGAGCGGGTGGTGTCGATTGCAGCCATATCCTCTGTCCTTCTGTGTGAGTGGTGCGTTTGATATCTTGTCGATGACGGGCATTTAGTGAGTCACTCAGGCTCCGGCAAGCGGTGAAATTGCATAGGTCATATGCAATGGCGGCATAGCTGAAACCCAATAAAATAAGGCTGAAACAGTTGTGATTGCTGCGGGCGCAAAATGTCGTTTTCGCCATCGAAACAGGTCGAAAACAGACCGTGTGGTAGTGCCCCGTGGGGTGGTGTAAGAGGCCGCGCGCGAAGCCCTTGGCGTAGCGCAGCGCGCGGCCGGGCTGGCGGCCATCGCGCTTCTTCGTA